>JASGFF010000052.1:0-18882 GCA_047605685.1 Microbacteriaceae bacterium | reverse complement strand
CGCCTTGGTGAGCCGTTACCTCACCAACAAGCTGATAGGCCGCGAGCTCATCCCGGACCGAAGTTCTTTCCACGCGCAGAGGATGCCCTCGCGCGTCGTATCCGGTATTAGACGTCGTTTCCAACGCTTATCCCAGAGTCCGGGGCAGATTGCTCACGTGTTACTCACCCGTTCGCCACTGATCCAGCAGGAGCAAGCTCCCACTTTCACCGTTCGACTTGCATGTGTTAAGCACGCCGCCAGCGTTCATCCTGAGCCAGGATCAAACTCTCCATTAAGGTGTGATTGCGCGACGGGCGTGAGGCCCGCCGGCAGATCGTTTGCAACGGACGATCGGGAAAACGATCGAGCGATGCGAGTTTGTCTGACTGAAAGGATCGTCTACTGACAATCCGTCAATCCAAAGGAATCTCCCCGACGACCGAGATCATCGGACGAGGTTTTTGGCATTTGACATAGTGCACGCTGTTGAGTTCTCAAGGATCGGACACTCCTGGTTTTGGCTTTGCGGCCGCTACCCAGGGTGGTGATCGTATAGAAGTTGCCTTCGCTCGCGCGCCGGGCAACCTGGTTACCCTAACACGGCTCGGCAGGGTTGTCACTCGACGTCGCCGCCGTAGTGGCCTCCGGCCTCGGCCCCACAAGAGGGCCGTTGCTCAGGGTGTCGCATCCTCGATTTGAAGTCAGCGGCTTCCGGACGGAGGCTCTGCTATTTGACTCGGATGTCGGTCCCGTTCGGGCGGTACTCGCTTCGAGCTCTTCGCTCGTTGCGTCCCGCGCCTCCCGGCGACAGGTGAATACGTTACGTGGAGGTTTCAACCGGTGCAAACCAGCGCCGCATCCCGGGCGTGTCGCCCGACGGGCCCTCCGCTCGAGCTCGTCGGGATGCCCACCGACAGGGCATGGGCGTCCCGCCGCGGCCGGCAAACGGCCACGACGGGACGCTCATGGCACCTCTCGACGGCGCCTTCGCGAGCGGGACCTTCAGCGCTTCCGCTTGAGCGTCACCGTCTTGCTGGCGGCCGTGGTGGTGCTCGTCGCGGCCACAACGACCCTGGCCGTGATCGAGGACCTCTTAGAGTACTTCGCCGGCAGCTTGATCGTCTTCACGCCCGCGTCGCTCTTCGTGAACCTGACCGTCTTGACGACCTTGCCACCGATCCTGATCGTGACCTTGCCGGTGAACGCCTTGCCGTCCACGTTGCCCACCTTCACCTTGAGCACGGCCTTGGCGCCCTTCTTGTACCGCTTCTGCGCGACGGTCTTGATCGTCACCGCCGCCTTGCCGGTCGTGACGGTCGTCGTGATCGTCGTGGTCGTCGACGTGCCGGCGGACGTGCCGGTGGACGTACTGCCCGTGGACGTGCCGCCCGTGTCGCCGGTTGTGCCGGTGTCCCCCGATGCCTGCAGCGTCGAGAAGTCGATGGCGAGGGCGGTCTCGGTGTCCTGCGTGGTGTTCGAGTGCGCGTGCGCCTGCCAGGTGTACACGGAGTAGCTCGCGGAGGAGTCCAGCGCGGATGCCGCCGCCGTCAGAGTCGTGCTGAAGGCGCCCTCGGCGAGCTCGTCCGCGGAGATCCACACAGCGGTGACGAAGCTCGCGGCACCGGCCGTCGTGGACACGTCGGGAAGGCCGCCGGAGGCAGCGAGACCGACGTAGACGCCGGCGTCACCGGTCTCGGTGACGGCACGGAATCCGTCGCCGGAGACTGCGACGGCCAGACCCGAGTCGTACGAGGAGGCGGTGATGCTCGCGCTCACCGTCGGGACGGCGAGCGCGCCGACGACGGTGAAGTCCAGCGGTGCCTTGGCGGAGTCGCTCGATCCCCCGGAGGCGTACCAGAACGCGCGCGTGCTGCTCGCCATGGCGGTGACCCACGAGCTCGGCCAGGCGTCCGTCTGCCCGCTCGAGTAGGTGCCGGCCTCGACGACGTCCTCCCAGGCGGGGACCGCCGTGAACGAGAGCGCACCGTCGGAGAGGCTGAGCGAGTCGATCGTGAAGTCGGCCATGGTGACGCGCGTGCCGGATGCCGAGGAATCGACGTAGCTGCCGCTGATGAGCACCGTCAGCGTGCCGGCGGTGCCGTCGTCGGTGATCGTCAGGACCGGCGCGGTGACCGTGAACAGATCGCCGGCGTAGGTGTAGGCGAATGTCAGGCTCGCGTCGAAGTCGATCTCGCCGTCGCCGCTGGCATCGAGCAGACCGGTGCCGCCGCTCAGCACGAAGGCCCGCGCCGAGGTGTCGGTGGCGGCGGTGGCGTTCCCGTCGACGGCGCTCAGCGTGACGGAGGAATAGTCGTTCAGGCCCCAGCTGAGCGTCGCGTCCGTCACCGTGTCGGTGACGGTGGCGGACGCCGGCGCGGCGGCGCCGAGGACGAGGCCGCCGGCGGCGAGCACCGCGGCGGTGAGAAGGGCGAGCGGCCGGGCGCGACGGTGGGCGCGCGCGGTGGTGCCGTGGGATGCGGTGGTGCGGGACGCGGTGTCGTGGGACACGGTGGTCTCCTTATCGATCGGTTCGGGATCGCCCGCCCGGGACCCCTCGCCCCGGGTGAGCGGGATCGACCGTAACACTTTCAATAAGGCACGCCTTACCTTAATTAGGTTAGGCTTAGTCACACCGTCGCCTCGGACGCGGCGGCCTTCGGCGCGCTCGGAGACGGGCACCGGAGCGCCCGGCGACGACGACGCGTTATCGCATCGTTATCGATGCCGGCGACCCGGCCCGCGCGGTCGGCCCTACTCGACCGGGCCTACTCGACCGGCCCCTGCTCGACCGGCCCCTGCTCGACGATGACGCCCGCGAGGGTCTTCTTGCCGCGGCGCAGCACCGCGAGGCCGCCAGCGAGCAGGTGGGCGCCGATCGTCTCGGCATCCGAGTCGACGCGCACGTTGTTCACCGAGACCCCGCCGTCGGCGATCGCGCGGCGGGCCGCGGACAGGCTCGACGTGAGGCCGGTGTCGACCAGCAGCTGCGCCACCGCCGCATCCGCACCGGCGCGCACGTTCGGCAGCGACTCGATCGCCGCGCGCAGCGTCGGGGTGTCCAGCCCGGCGAGATCGCCGCCGGCGAACAGCGCCGCGGTGGCGGCGATCGCCGCCTCGGCCGCGGCCGCGCCGTGCACGAGCGACGTCACCTCCCGCGCGAGCACCCGCTGGGCCTCGCGACGGAACGGCGCCTCGGCGTGCCGGACGCCGAGCGCCTCGATCTCGGCGCGGCGGAGGAACGTGAACACCTTGAGGCGGTCGACGACGTCGGCGTCATCCGTGTTGAGCCAGAACTGGTACATCGCGTAAGGGCTCGTGAGCTCCGCGTCGAGCCAGACCGCATTGCCCTCGCTCTTGCCGAACTTGCGCCCGTCGGAGTTGGTGATGAGCGGGGTGCCGAGGGCATGCACGCTCACGCCCTCGCTGCGCTTGATCAGGTCGACGCCACTGATCAGGTTGCCCCACTGGTCGCTGCCGCCGGTCTGCAGCACGCAGCCGTGGGCGCGGTAGAGCTCGCGGAAGTCGAGGCCCTGGAGGATCTGGTAGCTGAACTCGGTGTAGCTGATGCCCTCGTCGGAGTTCAGCCGCACGCTCACGGCATCCTTCTTCAGCATCGTGCCGACCCGGAAGTGCTTGCCGACGTCGCGCAGGAAGTCGATAGCGGTCAGCGGCGCCGTCCAGTCGAGGTTGTTGACGAGCCGGGCGGCATTGTCGCCCTCGAAGCTCAGGAACCTCGAGACCTGCGCCTGCAGGCGGCCGACCCACTCGGCGACCGTGTCCTTGGTGTTCAGCGTGCGCTCCGCCGTCGGCCGCGGGTCGCCGATAAGGCCCGTCGAGCCGCCGACGAGGCCGAGCGGGTGATGGCCGGCGAGCTGGATGCGTCGCATGGTGAGCAGCTGCACCAGATTGCCGAGGTGCAGGCTCGGCGCCGTCGGGTCGAAGCCGCAGTAGTAGGTCACCGGCTCCCCCGCGAGCAGCGCCTTGAGCTCGGCGGCGTCGGTGGAGACCTGCACGAGCCCCCGCCAGCTCAGCTCCTCCCAGACGTCCTCGAAGCTGTCGTCGTTGCGCTGGGAGGCGAGGATGTCGGAGGTCGCGGGCACCGGGACAGGCTATCAGCGCAGGATCAAGCAAAAAGACTTGATTGTGGCGAAATCAAGCATCAATGCTCGATCTTTGACAGATCAAGCTGAAATGCTTGATCGGTGTTCGTCCTCACCGTCGACCAGATCGGCAGCCGCTCCCGCTCCGACGCCGTCTCCCCCGCGCTCCGCGCCCTCGGCGAGCGCCTGCCCGAGGCGCCGCTCGCCCCCGAGCGCACCTCCGGGGGCGAGTTCCAGGTGCTCCTCCCCGCGCCCGATCGAGCCCTCGACACCCTGCTGTGGCTCGCGCGCACCGGCACCTGGAGCATCGGCCTCGGCATCGGGACCGTGGCCCGGCCGCTGCCCGCGAGCATCCGCGAGGCCGCTGGCGAGGCGTTCGCCGCGGCCCGGACCGCCGTCGAACGGGCCAAGCGGCGCCCCCACCGGGTGGCCGTCGAGGCGCCCGCCGCCGCCGAGGCGGCCACGCGGTTCTGCGCCCTGCTCGAGCTGCTGCTCGCCGTGCGCGCCCGGCGCAGCGCCGAGGGCTGGGAGTTGCAGGAGCTGCTCGCCTCAGGGCTCACCCAGTCCGCCGCCGCCGAGCGGCTCGGCATCAGCCCCCAGGCTGTCAGCCGGCGCGCGCAGGCGGCCGACCTGAAGGCCGACGCCGCCGCGGCGGCCGCACTGGCCGGCCTGCTCGCGGAGCTCGACGCCCCCGCGGGCGGGGCCGGGACCGGCGCGGAGGGGAGGCAGCCGTGACACCCGGATGTCTCGAGGGCGACCGCTCCGCACGGCGACCCCGCCCGCTCACGGCGCTCGGCCGGTGGCGAGACCCCGGTCGGCTGCCTCGGGCGGGCGCGGGCGGTGCACCCAGGTGACGAGCACCACCGAGATGATCATCAGCAGGAACCAGGAGCCGAGCTTGCCGGGTGCCACCGGATGCCAGGCCGCCGCCTGGGCCGGATAGCTCCAGGCCCGTGCGAACGTGCCGATGTTCTCGGCGAACCAGATGAACACCGTCACGAGCGCGAAGGCGAGCAGGATCGGCATCCGCGCCCGCACCCGGAACACCCGGAAGTGCATCGTGCAGCGCAGGTACAGCGCCACCACGGCGACGATGAGCACGTAGCGGGCATCCCAGATCCAGTGGTGGCTGAAGAAGTTCGCGTAGACGAGCGCGGCGAGCACCGCCGTGAGCCAGATGCGCGGATAGCGGTCGAAGCGCAGCTCGAACAGGCGGAACACCCGCACGAGGTACGAGCCGACGCTCGCGTACATGAAGCCCGAGAACAGCGGGACGGCGCCGATGCGCAGCACACCCCCGGCGGGGTATTCCCAGGAGCCGATGCCGGTCTTGAACAGCTCCATGACCGTGCCGACGACGTGGAACGTCAGCACCACCCGCAGCTCCCCCAGCGTCTCCAGCCGCAGCGCGAGCATGAGCAACTGGATGACGAGGGCCGCGATCGTGATCGCGTCGTTGCGGGCCAGCGGTGCGCCGTCCGGATACCACAGCCGTGCCGCGAGCAGCACGGCGAGCATCGCGGCACCGAACAGCACCGCCCAGGCCTGCTTGATAGCGAACACGCCGAGCTCGGCGAGCACGGCCGCCGGGCCGCGGTGCGGGACGCGGGCGAGCAGCCGGTGCGCGAGCCGGTCGACGCCCTGCTCGGTGCTCGTCAGCGGGCGTTGCGGGCTCTGGCTCACCGGACGCGCTTCGCTACGTGCCGCCGGTAGGGCGAGACCGTCGGGTCGTCGGCGATCCAGAAACGCCAGGGGAAGCGCTCGGAGCCGCCCTCGCCCGCGACGCCGGTGCGCGGCCCGCTCGCGATGCGGACGGGCCGCTCCCCGGGCTCCGCCGGCTCCAGCCGGAGCCCGCCGCCGGTGAGCAGGTCGGTGCCGTTCGCCGCCAGCGGGATGCCCAGGGCCGTCGTCAGGCGTGCCGGGCCGCGGGCGAGATCGGCGTCGCCACGGCTCGTCGGCCGTCGCATCCGCGCCGTATCCAGCCCACCGACGACCTCGCCGGCCCGCAGCAGCACGGCGGAGGCGACGCCGGCCGGCGAGCAGACCACGTTGACGCAGGTGTGCATGCCGTAGCTGAAGTAGGCGTAGAGGTGCCCCGGCTCGCCGAACATCACGGCGTTGCGCGGCGTCGGCCCGCGGAAGGCGTGGCTGCCCGGGTCGAGCTCGCCGAGGTATGCCTCCACCTCGGTCAGACGCAGCCGGACGTCGCCATGCACGAGGTGTGCACCGAGCAGCGCCGGCGCGACCTCGAGCGCCGGGCTTGCGAGCGCGGCCCGGTCGAGGCGCACGCTCAGACGAAGCTCCCGCCGGACACCAGCAGGTACAGCAGCGCGGCGACGATGACCACGAGGGCGATGCCGATCCAGATCGCCTGGACGCGGCGGCTCATCGGCGCGTACCAGTCGTGGCGGGCGCGGTCCTTCTTCGGGCTCATGGCGCCCATTCTCCCAGCACCGTTGTTCCGGCCAGCACCGTTGCTCCGGCCAGCACCGTTGCTCCGGCCAGCACCGGTGCTCCGGCCAACGCCAGCGGCCGTTTCCGCGCCGGGGACCGGCTCAGCGCCGAGGACGCAGCTCGCGCACACGCTCGGCGAGCTGGGCGAGCTGCTCGGCGACCCGGTCCGGGGCGGTGCCGCCGGTGCCGCTGCGGCTGGCGACCGAGCCGCTGACGGTGAGCACCTCGCGCACCGCCGGGTCGAGGTGCTCGGAGACCTGCCGGTACTGCTCGTCGCTCGGCTCGTCGAGCTCGAGACCGTGCCGCTCGCAGAAGAGCACGAGAGCGCCGGAGATCTCGTGGGCGTCACGGAACGGCACGCCGCGACGCACCAGCCAGTCGGCGACATCCGTGGCGAGGGAGAAGCCGGCGGGCGCGAGCTCGGCCATCCGCCCGGTGTCGAAGCGCAGGGTCGCGACCATGCCGGTGAAGGCCGGCAGCAGCACCTCGAGCGTGCGCACCGAGTCGAAGACCGGCTCCTTGTCCTCCTGCAGATCGCGGTTGTACGCCAGCGGCAGCCCTTTGAGCGTGGCCAGCAGCCCGGCGAGGTTGCCGATCAGCCGGCCGGCCTTGCCGCGAGCGAGCTCGGCGATGTCCGGGTTCTTCTTCTGCGGCATGATCGACGAGCCCGTCGAGTAGCCGTCGTCGAGCGTGACGAAGCCGAACTCGCGCGTGTTCCACAGGATGATCTCCTCGGCGAAACGGCTCAGGTCGACACCCAGCTGCGCGGCGACGAAGGCGAACTCGGCCACCACGTCGCGGCTCGCGGTGGCGTCGATCGAGTTCTCCGCCGGCCCGGCCAGCCCCAGCTCGGCGGCCACGAGCGCGGGGTCGAGGCCGAGCGAGCTGCCCGCGAGCGCGCCGGCGCCGTAGGGGCTCGTGCTCGCGCGCGCACGCCAGTCGCGCAGGCGCTCGAGGTCGCGCACGAGCGGCCAGGCGTGGGCGAGCAGCTGGTGGGCGAGCAGCACCGGTTGCGCGTGCTGCAGGTGGGTGCGCCCCGGCATGATCGCACCGGGATGCGCCTCGGCCTGGGCCGCGATCGCGTCGACGAGGTCGGTCACGGCCGCCGCGATCGTGTCGGCGTGGTCGAGCAGGTAGAGCCGGATCAGGGTGGCGATCTGGTCGTTGCGGCTGCGGCCGGCCCGGAGCCGGCCGCCGAGCCGGGCGCCGACGACGGCGATGAGCGCCGCCTCCAGCGCGCCGTGCACGTCCTCGTCGCCCTCGGCGGGGACGAGCTCGCCGGCCTCGATGCGGCGGGCCAGCTCGTCGAGGCCCGCGAGCATCCGCCGCAGCTCGTCGGCGTCCAGGTAGCCGGCCGCGGCGAGCGCGCGGGCGTGCGCGCGCGAGCCGGCGATGTCGTAGGGCCACAGCTGCCAGTCGAACTGCGTCGACCGTGACAGCGCGGCGAGCTCCGGGCTCGGGCCGCCGGCGAAGCGCCCGCCCCAGAGGTGGCCGGCGTTGGTGGCCTGCCGATCGGTCATCTCACGGTCCCGTTCTGCTCGAGCAGCCAGACGAGCAGGGCCTTCTGGGCGTGCAGGCGGTTCTCCGCCTCATCCCAGATGACCGACTGCGGACCGTCGATCACGGCGGCCTCCACCTCGTAGCCGCGATCGGCGGGCAGGCAGTGCAGGAACATCGCCTCGGGGCTCGCGAACCCCATCAGCCGGCCCGTCACCTGGTAGCCGCCGAAGGTCGCGACCCGCTCGGCCTTCTCGTCCTCCTTGCCCATCGACACCCAGGTGTCGGTGACCACGACATCGGCGCCGGTGACGGCCTCGACCGGGTCCACGAGCAGCCGGGCGGAGCCGCCGGTGCCGGCGGCGATCCGCTCGGCGTCGGCGAGCACCGCGGCATCCGGGGCGTAGGCGGCGGGGCTCGCGATGCGCACGTGCATGCCGGCGAGGGTGCCGGCGAGCAGGTAGGACTGCCCCATGTTGCTGCGGCCGTCGCCGAGGAACGTCACGGTGAGGCCGGCGAGACGGCCGCGGTGCTCGCGGATCGTCAGCAGGTCGGCCAGCAGCTGACAGGGGTGGAAGTCGTCGGAGAGCGCGTTGACGACCGGCACCCGGGTGCCGGCCGCCATCTGCTCGAGGCCCGACTGGGCGTAGGTGCGCCAGACGATCGCGCTCACCATCCGCTCGAGCACCCGGGCGGTGTCGGCCGGGGTCTCCTTGCCGCCGAGCTGGCTGTTGGCCGTCGAGATGATCAGCGGGCTGCCGCCCAGGTCGGCGATGCCGACGGCGAAGCTGACCCGGGTGCGGGTGGACGACTTGTCGAAGATGACGGCGACCGTCTGCGGCCCGGCGAGCGGCCGCAGCGCCCAGCGATCGGACTTGATCCGGGCGGCCAGGTCGAGGATCGCCGCCTGCTCGACGGCGGTCACGTCGTCGTCGCGGAGGAAGTGCCGGGTCATGATGCCTCCTTCTCGGTCGCCGTCGCGGCGGGGCCCTCGACGGCGGTGCTCTCGGCGGCGGGGCCCTCGACGGCGGCGAGCGCCCGCGCGAACAGCTCGGCGAACTCGGCGATCTCGGCGTCGCCGATGATGAGCGGCGGGGCGAGCCGGATCGTCGCCTCGTTCGCGGCGTTCACGATGAGGCCCGCCTCGAGGGCGGACTCGGCCAGCCGCTGCGCGACCGGCGCGCCGAGCCCGACCCCGACGAGCAGCCCCCGGCCGCGCAGCTCGGTGACGAGCGGGGAGCCGATGCCGGCGATCGCCTCGCGCAGCTGGGCGCCGCGCCGGGCGGCGTTGCCGACGAGGTCGGCCCGCTCGATCTCGGCGAGCACCGCGTCGCCGACCGCGGTCGCGAGCGGGTTGCCGGCGTAGGTGGAGCCGTGCTGGCCGGGCAGCAGCAGCTCGGAGGCGGCGCCGAACGTCACGAGCGCGCCGAGCGGGAAACCGCCGCCGATGCCCTTGGCCACCGCGACCGCGTCGGGGACGACGCCGTGCCGCTGGTACTCGAACCAGCTGCCGGTGCGGCCGACGCCCGTCTGGATCTCGTCGACGATCAGCAGGGCGCCGTGCGCCGCCGTGAGCTCGCGGGCCCGCACCAGGAAGCCCTCCGGCAGCTCCAGCACCCCGGCCTCGCCCTTGATCGGCTCGAGGACCAGGGCGGCGGTGTCATCCGTGATCGCCGCCTCGAGCGCCGCGATCGTCGAGTCGATGTGCGCGACGCCCGGCACCATCGGTGCGAAGGGCTCCTGCAGCGCCGGCTTGCCGGTGAGGGCGAGCGCCCCCATCGTGCGGCCGTGGAACGCCTGGCGCAGCGCCACGATGCCGCCGTGCTGCCGGTTGCGGCGGGCGAGCTTGAACGCCGCCTCCATCGCCTCGGCGCCCGAGTTGCAGAAGTACACCCGGCCGGCAGCACCCGCGCCGGTGAGCCGCTTGAGCCGCTCGGCGAGCGCCAGCTGCGGCACCGAGGCGAAGTAGTTGGAGACGTGGGCGAGCCGGGCCGCCTGCCGGCTCACCGCCTCGACGAACACCGGATGCGCGTGGCCGAGCGCGTTCACGGCGATGCCGGCGAGGAAGTCCAGGTAGCGTTTGCCGTCGACGTCCCAGACCTCGGCGCCGCGACCGTGGTCGAGCTGGGCGAGCGGCATCGGCGCGGAGCGCATCATCGCGGTGGCGAAGGTGTGCCGCCAGCCGCCCTCGACCGGCTCGGGCCGCGCGCTCATGCCGGCACCACCTCGGTGCCGATGCCCTCGGTGGTGAACACCTCGAGCAGGATGCCGTGCGGCTGCCGGCCGTCGATGATCGCCGCCTTCGGCACGCCCGCGGTCACGGCCTCGAGGCAGGCCGTCATCTTGGGGATCATCCCGCTCTCCAGTCCCGGCAGCAGCGCGGCCAGCTCCGCCGTGTCGATGACGCTCACGAGCGACTCGCGGTCCGGCCAGTCCCGGTACAGGCCGGCGACGTCGGTGAGCACGAGGAGCTTCGCGGCGCCGAGCGCGACGGCGAGGCGGGCGGCGGCGGCATCCGCGTTGACGTTGAGGAAGCCCTCCGCGCCGAGCGCGATGGAGGAGACCACCGGGATGCGGCCGGCGTCGAGCGCCGCGCGGATCGCCGCCGTGTCGGCGTCGACGGCGTCGCCGACGAGACCGAGGTCCACCTCGGCGCCCTCGACGACGCTCGTGCGCCGCACGCCGCGGAACACCCGCTCCCCCGGCACGACGGCGGACAGGCCCGGCGCGTGGCCGTCGATCCGCTCGGCCAGCTGCGCGCTGATGGTGCCGGAGAGCACGTCGCGGATGACGGCGATGCTCTGCTCGGTCGTCACCCGGTAGCCGCCGCGGAACTCGCTCGGGATGCCGAGCTCGGCCAGCCGGGCGGAGATCTGCGGGCCTCCGCCGTGCACCACGACCGGCCGCACCCCGGCGTAGCGCAGGTAGACCATGTCGGCGGCGAAGTCGCGGGTGAGCGCCTCGTCGACCATGGCGTTACCGCCGAACTTCACCACGATCGTCTCGCCGTGGAAGCGCTGCAGCCACGGCAGCGACTCGACGAGCACGGCGGCCTTCGCGGCGGCCTCCTCGGGACTGTTGCGCGCCGTCATGAGCTGTACGCCGAGTTCTCGTGCACGTAGTCGTGGGTGAGGTCGTTCGTGCGGATCGTCGCCCGGTGCGCGCCGTTCTTCAGGTCGATGAGCACGTGCGTCGCCCGCGGGCTCAGGTCGACCTCCTCGGCCGGCCGGTCCGGCTCGCCGGCGGAGCAGACTCGCACGCCGTTCATCGTCACGTCGACCGCGTAGGGGTCGAAGTCCGCCCGGGTGGTGCCGATCGCGGCGAGCACCCGCCCCCAGTTGGGGTCGTTGCCGAACACGGCTGCCTTGAACAGGTTGTTGCGGGCGACGGCGCGGCCGACCTCGACAGCGTCATCCTCGCTGGCGGCGTGCACCACCTCGATGGCGATGTCGTGGCTGGCGCCCTCCGCGTCGGCCTGCAGCTGGGCGGCGAGGGCGTCGCAGACGGCGGTGACGGCCGCGGTGAGCTCGTCGAGGGAGGGCTCGACACCGCTCGCCCCGCTCGCGAGCAGCGTGACCTGGTCGTTCGTGGACATGCAGCCGTCCGAGTCGAGCCGGTCGAACGTGACCCGGGTGGCGGCGCGCAGCGCCGCGTCGAGCGCGGCCGGCGGCGCGACGGCATCCGTGGTCACGACGACGAGCATCGTCGCGAGGCCGGGGGCGAGCATACCGGCGCCCTTCGCCATGCCGCCGACCCGCCAGCCGTCGCCGTCGGACGTCGCGAGCTTGGGCACCGAGTCGGTCGTCATGATCGCCTCCGCCGCGGCGGCACCGCCGTCGGCGCTCAGCGCCGCCGCGGCCGCCTCGACGCCGGCGAGCACGCCCGCGCGGAACTCCTCGCGGCCGTAGCCGATCAGCCCGGTGGAGCACACGAGCACGTCGCCGGCGCTCACGCCGAGCAGCTCGGCGGCCCGCTCCGCCGTCCGGTGGGCGGTCTGGAAGCCGTAAGAACCGGTGAAGCAGTTGGCGCCGCCGGAGTTGAGCACCACGGCATCCGCCCGCCCGTCGGCCACGGCCCGCCGCGACCAGAGCACCGGGTGTGCCTGGGCGCGGTTGCCCGTGAACACGGCGGCGGCGTCCCGGCGCGGGCCGGTGTTCACGACGAGGGCGACGTCGCGAGCGCCGCTGCTCTTGAGGCCGGCGGCGACGCCCGCCGCGAGGAACCCCTCGGCGTGGGTCACGCTCACGGCGCCACCCCGTCCACGCCGAGGCCGGCCCACTCCGGCAGGCCGAGGGCGATGTTCGTCGACTGCACGGCGGCCCCCGCCGTGCCCTTGACCAGGTTGTCGATCGCCGTGACGGTCACCAGGCGGCCGGCGGTCTCGTCGACGGCGATGCCGATGAGGGCGGTGTTGGCGCCGATCGTGTCCGCGACCCGGGGGAAGCCGCCCGCGGGGGCGAGGTGCACGAAGGGCTCGGCGTCGTAGGCGGCCTCGTAGGCGGCGCGCAGGCCGGTGGACGTCGCACCCGGGGCGAGCCGCGCGGTGCTCGTGGCCAGGATGCCGCGGCTCATCGGCACGAGCACCGGGGTGAAGCTCACCGTCACGCCGCTGCCGCCGGCGAGCTCGAGGTTCTGCACGATCTCGGGGCTGTGCCGGTGCACGCCGCCGACGGCGTAGGCGTGGGCCGAGCCGAGCACCTCGCTCGCCAGCAGGTCGGTGCGCAAGCTCCGCCCGGCGCCGGAGGGCCCGACGGCGAGGACGGCGACGATGTCCTGGGCCGAGACGAGACCGGCCTGGATCGCGGGGGCGAGGGCGAGCGTGATCGCCGTGACGTTGCATCCGGGCACCGCGATGCGCCGGGTGCCGGCCAGGGCGGCGCGCTGCTTGGAGCCGTCGGCGTGCAGCAGCTCGGGCAGGCCGTAGCTCCAGGCGCCGTGGTGCTCGCCGCCGTAGAAGCGGGCCCAGGCTGCCGGGTCGGTCAGCCGGTGGTCGGCGCCGCAGTCGACGACGAGGGCGTCCTGCGACAGCGCCCCGGCGATCGCCCCGGAGGCGCCGTGCGGCAGCGCCAGGAAGACGACGTCGTGGCCGGCGAGCGTCGCGGGGCTCGTCTCGGCAAGGGTGAGGTGCGCGAGCGAGCGCAGGTGCGGCTGCACGGCGGCGAGGCTCTGGCCGGCGTTCGAGTGCGCCGTGACGGTGCGGACCTCGAGCTCGGGATGCGCGGCGAGCAGCCGCAGCAGCTCGCCCCCCGCGTAGCCGCTCGCGCCGGCGACGGCGACGGAGATGGGCATGGCTTCGACCTTAGTTCTTCGACGGGACGGGGTCGGAGGCGGCGACGTCACGCGCGAGGCTGAGAGGGCGTCAGCGGCGCGACGTCGCCGGGACTCGGCGCGCGCGGCGGACGCGACGGGGCACGCTGCCCTCGATGACGCCCGGCTGACCCATGACGACGAGGCTAGCAGAGCGCGGAGGACGCCCGGCGTCGGGCCGGCGGGCGGTCAGCCCCGCGCCCCCGCCGGCCGGGCCGGCGGTCAGTCCCGGAGCGTCGCGCCGAGGCGCTCGGCCGCGAGCGCCACACCGGCGAGCTTCGCGGCGGTGGCCTCATCGGCGGTGAGCGTGCGGTCGGCGGCGCGGAAGCGCAGCGCGAAGGTGAGCGACTTCGCGGCCGGCGGCAGGCCCGCCCCGCGGTAGTCGTCGCTCAGCCGGGCGGACTCGAGCAGCTCCCCCGCCCCGGCCAGCAGCGCCTGGCGCACCGCCTCGGCCGGCACGTCCGCGGCGACGATGAGCGAGACATCCTGGGTGGCCGCGGGGTAGCCGGAGATCGGCCGGGCGACGACGAGCCCGGGCGCGGCGGCGATGACCGCGTCGAGGTCGAGCTCGAGCACGCCGACGACGCGCGGCAGGTTCGCCTCGAGGGCGAGCTCCGGCAGCAGCTCGCCGACGTGGCCGAGCAGGCGGTCGCCGGCGAGCACCGCCGCCGAGCGGCCCGGATGCAGCGCCTGGTGCGCCGCGGCCTCGAAGCGCAGCTCGAGGCCGACGGCGCGCGCGACGACGCGAGCGGCGTCCAGGGCGTCGGCGATGCCCGCCGGCACCGCCGCCTGCCCCGGCTGCCGCGGCACCGCGTCGCCGGCGAACAGCGCCGCGACGTGCCAGGGCTGCGGCGGCACGCCCGCGAACAGCCCGGCGAGCACCGCCTCCTCCGGCAGCGCGTCGCCGGCCGGGAGGGCGTCGACCCCGTACTCGACGCCGGCCTCGGCCCGCACCACCCGGCCGACCTCGAACAGCGCCAGCTCGGTGAGGCCCCGGGCGAGGTTTCGGTGCGCGGTCTCGACGAGCCCCGGCACGAGCGCCGTGCGCATGAGCGCCGCCTGCGGGTCGAGGGGGTTCTCGATGCGCATCGCCGGCACCGGGGCGGCGACCGGGCCCGCGAACAGCCGGGTCTGAGCGGCGGAGGCGAAGGGGTGGGTGAGCACCTCGGTGAGGCCCGCGGCCGCGAGCGCCGCGGCGACCTGCCGGCGCAACCGCTGCTCGCGGCTGAGGCCGCGGCCGGGCGGGGCGACCGGCAGCTCGGCGGGGATGCGGTCGTAGCCGGCGATCCGGGCGACCTCCTCGACGAGGTCGGCGTCGTCGACGAGGTCGGGCCGCCAGCTCGGCGGGGTGACCCTCAGACCGCCGGGGACCTCCTCGATGCCGGCGCCGATCGCGCTCAGCGCCCCGCGGACCTCGGCGGCGGTGTACGGCACGCCGATGAGGGCGGCGGCGCGGTGCTCGGCGAGCTCGATGGGCGCGGGCAGCGGAGCCGTGGAGTGCTCGGAGCCGGTGCCGTCGATCGTGCCGCCGGCGAGCTCGACGAGCAGCCGGGCCGCCCGGGCCAGCGCCGCCGGGGCGAGCGCCGGGTCGACGCCGCGCTCGAAGCGGCGGGACGCCTCGCTCGGCAGCCGGTGCCGCCGGGCGCTGCGGGCGATCGACACCGGGTCGAAGCCGGCCGCCTCGAGGAGCACGTCGGTGGTGGCATCCGACATCTCGGTGCGCGCGCCGCCCATGACGCCGGCGAGGCCGATCGCCCCGGAGCGGTCCGCGATGACGAGGTCCTCCGCGTCGAGGCTGCGCGACACGCCGTCGAGGGTCTCGAGCGTCTCGCCGGGCACGGCCCGGCGCACGGTGATGCCGCCGGTGACGCCGCCGTCGAGGGCGGCGAGGTCGTAGCCGTGCAGCGGCTGGCCGAGCTCGAGCATCACGTAGTTGGTGACGTCGACCGGCAGCGAGATCGAGCGCACGCCGGCCAGGCCCAGCCGGGCGACCATCCAGGCCGGGGTGCGGCGGCGGGCGTCGATGCCGCGCACCAGCCGGGTGGCGAAGCCGTGGCATCCGCTGCGGCCGCGGATCGGGGCGCGATCCTCGACGCAGACCGGGAAGACGGTGCTGGCCGGCTCGAGCGGCGCGAGGCCCGCCGGGTCGCGGAAGGCGGCGCCGGTGGAGAGCGCGTACTCGCGGGCGAGGCCGCGGATGGACAGCGCGTAGCCGCGGTCGGGGGTGACGTTGACGTCGACGGCGAAGTCGGCGAGGCCGAGCAGGGGCAGGGCGTCGGCACCGGCCGGCGCCTCGATGCCGAGCTCGGCCAGACGCAGGATGCCGGCGTGCTCCTGACCGAGGCCGAGCTCCCGCGCGCTCGCGATCATGCCGTCGGAGACGTGGCCGTAGGTGCGTCGCGCCGCGATCGGGAACGGGCCGGGCAGCACCGCCCCGGGCAGCGTCACCACGACGAGGTCGCCGGCGGCGAAGTTGTGCGCGCCGCAGACGATGCCGCGCGGGACGGCCTCGCCGACATCCACCTGGCACCAGTTGATCGTCTTGCCGTTCGACTGCGGCTCCGGCTCGGCGGACAGCACCCGGCCGACCACGACAGGGCCGGCGATGTCGGGGCCGATGACCTCCTCCTCCTCGAAGCCCACCCGGACGAGGGCGGCGTGCAGGTGCTCGGCGGTGACGTCCTCGGGGAGGTCGACGAACTCGCCGAGCCAGCTGGCGGGAACCCTCATCAGACCACCATCCCGAACTGCTGGGAGAAGCGGATGTCGCCCTCGACCATGTCGCGCATGTCGTTGAGCTCGTTGCGGAACTGCAGCGTGCGCTCGATGCCCATGCCGAACGCGAAGCCCTGGTACTCGACCGGGTCGATGCCGGCGGCGCGCAGCACGTTGGGGTTCACCATGCCGCAGCCGCCCCACTCCACCCAGCGGGCGCCGCCCTTGGCGTTCGGCTGCCAGACGTCCATCTCGGCCGAGGGCTCGGTGAACGGGAAGTAGTTCGGCCGCAGCCGGATCTGCGCGGCCGCGCCGAACATCTGCCGGGCGAGGTGTTCGAGGGTGCCGCGCAGGTGCGCCATCGTCAGGCCGCGGTCGACCGCGATGCCCTCGATCTGGTGGAACACCGGGGTGTGGGTGGCGTCGAGCTCGTCCTTGCGGAACACCTTGCCGGGCGCGACCACGTACACCGGCAGCGGCCGCTCGAGCAGCGAGCGGATCTGCACCGGGCTCGTCTGGGTGCGCAGCACCAGGTGGCGCGCCTCGGGGGCCACGTAGAACGTGTCCTGGTCGCTGCGGGCCGGGTGGTCGGCATCCATGTTGAGCGCGTCGAAGTTGAACCACTCGCTCTCGAGCTCGGGCCCGTCCGCGACCTCCCAGCCCATGCCGGTGAAGATGTCGCCCATGCGCTCCATGAGCAGCGAGAGCGGATGCCGCGCCCCGGCCCGGGCCCGGCTCGGCACCGCCGTGACGTCGACGGCCTCGGCGGCGAGCCGGGCGTGCTCCTCGGCGGCGGCGAGCGCCGCCTCCCGCTCGGCGACGGCCTGGCCCACCCGGCCGCGGGCCTGTCCCACGAGCCTGCCGAGCGCGGCCTTCTGATCGCCCGGCACGTCGCGCAGTGCCCGGTTGAAGGCGGCGAGGGCGGATGCCTCGCCGGTGTGGGCGCTGCGCGCCTGCTTGAGGCTCGCGACGTCCGGGGCCGCGGCGATGGCCGCGAGCGCGGCGTCGACCGCCGCGCCGACGCGCGCTTCGGTGATCTCAGGACTGTCCGACACGAGCGTCAAGCCTAGCGAGCGGGCGGGCGCCCGCCCGCGTGCGCCCGGGCGTGCTGCTCGGGCGGCCGCTCAGGCATGCTGCCCTGGCGTGCCGCTCAGGCGTGCTGCGCGAAGGCGCTCTCGTAGAGGCACACCGAGGCGGCGGTGGCGAGGTTCATCGATTCGGCCGCCCCGTAGATCGGCACCGTGACGACGGCGTCGGCGAGCGCGCGCCGGCTCTCGTCGAGGCCGCGCGCCTCGTTGCCGAACAGCCAGGCGGTGGGGCGATCGAGCAGGCCGGCCCGGCGCTGCTGAAGCAGGTCGGAGCCGCGGGTGTCGGCGGCGATCACCCGCACGCCGGCGGCGTGGGCGCGCTCGACAACCTCGGCGAGCTCGGCGCCCACCGCGACCGGCAGGTGGAACAGCGAGCCGGTGGTGGAGCGGACCACCTTGGGGTTGTACAGGTCGACGGTGCGCCCGCTCAGCACGACGGCGTCGGCGCCCGCGGCGTCCGCGGCCCGGATGATCGTGCCAGCGTTGCCGGGGTCGCGCACCTCCTCGAGGATCGCGACGAGCCGGGTCCCGGCGGCGAACACCTCGCGCAGCCCGACCGGGAACTGGCGGCAGACGGCCACGATGCCCTGCGGGGTCACGGTGTCGGCCATGGCGTCGAGCACCTGCTCGGTGACGTACTCGAGCTCGGAGCCGGCGGCCTGCGCCGCCCGGCGGAGCTCCGGGAAGCGCTCGAGAGCGCTCGGCGTGCCGTAGACCTCGAGCACGAGCTCGGGCCGGTGGGCGAACGCCTCGGCGACCGCCTGCGGGCCCTCGACGAGGAACCGGCCGGTGTCGGCGCGATGGTCCTTCTTGGCGAGCTTGGCGACCCCGCGCACGCGCGGCGAGCGCGGGTTGTCGATCACGCGGCCGATCGTAGCGGCGCCGGGCGGCGTCCGCCGGGGACGACGAGGGCGCGCCGCCGCATCCGCGCGGCACGCCCTCGCCGGGGTCCGTCTCGGGTCAGGCCGAGATCTTCGGGGCGTTCACGTCGCTCGGCAGCGCCGCCTTGGCGGTCGCCACGAGAGAGGCGAAGGCCGCCGGCTCGTTCACGGCAAGCTCGGCGAGCATGCGGCGGTCCACGGCGACGCCCGCGAGGCCGAGGCCCTGGATGAAGCGGTTGTAGGTGATGCCGTTGGCGCGCGCCGCGGCGTTGATGCGCTGGATCCACAGCCGGCGGAAGTCGCCCTTGCGGGCGCGACGGTCGCGGTAGGCGTAGACGAGCGAGTGGGTGACCTGCTCCTTCGCCTTGCGGTACAGGCGCGAGCGCTGCCCGCGGTAGCCGGATGCGCGCTCGAGGACGACGCGGCGCTTCTTCTGGGCGTTGACGGCCCTCTTGACACGTGCCATTTCAGTTCTCCTTCGTCGCGCTCACTTGGCCAGCAGGCGCTTGATGCCCTTGACGTCGGCCGGGGCGATCACCTGGTCGAGGTTGAGGTCGCGCTTCTTCTTGCCGCTCTTCCCCTCGAGGTTGTGGCGCATGCCGGCCTGCTGCTTCTTGATGCGGCCGGAGCCGGTCACCTTGAAGCGCTTCTTGGTGCCCGAGTGGGTCTTCTGCTTGGGGCTCATCTCTTCAGTCCTCTGTCTGTCCTGTCGGTCTCTGCTCGGGCTCGCGCTCGGGCTCGGGGCTCGTGCTCGGGGCTCGTGTTCAGACCCGCGGCTTCGGCGCGCTCGGCTTGGGGGCCGAGGGCCGCGGCTGGGCGGGCGTGGCCGCCGCGGGGGCGGCGGGCGTGGGGGGCGCG
>JASGFF010000051.1:0-19071 GCA_047605685.1 Microbacteriaceae bacterium | reverse complement strand
CCAGCCGACCCGGCCCGCCCGGCGGCCCCAGCGCCCCGTCCGGGAGCCCCGGCCCGCGCGAGGGGCCGGTGTCGGCTGCGGTCACAGCCCGGTCCGGCGGGTCTCGGCGAGCGCGACGAGGCGGTCGCGCAGCCCGGCGGCGGTGTCCTCCGCGAGCCCGGGCAGCACGAGCGTGCCCGACGCCGCCGCGGTGACGAGGCGCAGCTCGGCCAGGCCGAGCAGCCGGGCGAGCGGGCCCTGCTCGATGTCGACGAGCTGCATCCGGCCGTAGGGCACCGCGACGATCCGGCGCCAGGCGAGGCCGCGGCACAGCACGAGGTCGTCATCGCGCAGACGGTAGCCGATCGCGCGTACCCGCCGGGGGGTGAGCGCGACCACCACGACGGTGACGCAGCCGGCGGCGACGGTGAGCAGCCAGCCGAGCGTCAGGCCGGCGGCGAGCCATGGCAGCAGCGTGACGGCGGTCAGCAGTGCGCCGCGCACCGCCCAGCCGGCGGCGTCGACGAGGGCGTAGCGCGCCGACACCCGCTGCCAGGGCCCGGGCCCGGCCGAGAGCGCGGCGCTCACCGGGACGCCCTCGCGCCGTCGGCGTCGTCTCCGTCGTCGGGCGGCAGCGTGCACATCTTCTCGGCGACGAGCCCGCCGACGAGCAGCACCGCCGCGCCGAGCACGGCGATGACGGCGAGCGCGACCGACTGCGCGCCCGGGATGACCGAGCGGGTGAGCAGGAAGGCGAGTACACCGGCGCAGGCGCCGCCGACGAGCGCGCCGGTGAGCGAGGACGCCTTGGCGAGCAGCACCACCCGGGTGGCGTAGAACGGGTCCACGCGCTTGCCCGTGCCGCGGGCGACCGTGGTGCCGCGGTCGCCCGCGTGCCGGGACCCGGGATGCCGCGAGGTCGAGCGCCACACCGGCACGGCGTAGCAGACGATGGCCACCCCGATCAGCACGAGCACGGCGCTGAAGCTCCACGGCGGCACCAGCGCGGCGTGGCCGGTGGCGACCTGCCACAGCTGCAGGAACCAGCCGGCGGCGGCGCCGAGGACCGCGAGCAGCAGCAGCAGGCTCGGATGGGTGCGGGTCATCGCAGCGCCCCCGCCGCGGTGACGCGCTCGCCGGTCGCCGCGAGCAGGGCGTCCACGCGGCCGCGGCCGGGGATGACGGCATCCGGCTCGACCTCGAGCCAGGGTGCGAGCACGAAGGCGCGCTCGTGCGCGCGCGGATGCGGCACGACGAGGCCGGGCTCGTCGAGCACGAGGCCGTCGATCGCGACGATGTCGATGTCGAGCGTGCGGTCGCCCCAGTGCTCGGTGCGCGTGCGGCCGTGCGCGAGCTCGATGCGCTGGCAGAGGGCCAGCAACGCCGCCGGCGCGAGACTCGTGCGCACGAGCGCGACGGCGTTCAGGTAGGCGGGAGCGTCGAGGTCGACGCCGTGCGGTTTGAGCGCGGGCGTCTCGACCGCCTGCGAGACGGCCACCAGCCGGACGCCGGGCTCGGCGCCCAGCTCGTCGAGCGCGGCGGCGAGGCTCGCGCGCCGGTCGCCGAGGTTGGCGCCGAGGGCGAGCACCGCCGGCAGCTCGGCCGCGGTGCCCTGCCGGCTGCGGTCGATGGTCACGGCGACGTCCGCGAAGGGCACGGCGATCGGCGCTCCCGGCTTGTGCACCGTCACGCGGGCGCGGTGCACGCCCGGCTGGGCGAGCACGAGCTCCGCGACGCGGGTCGCGACGGTCTCGATGAGGTCGACCGGGTCGCGCTCGACGGCGGCGACGATCCGCTCGGCGAGCACGCCGTAGTGCACGGTGCGCTCGAGGGCGTCGCCGGCCGCTGCCGGCGCGAGGTCGAGGTACGCGGTCGCGTCGATGACGAACTCCTGGCCGTCCCGGCGCTCGTGCTCGAAGACGCCGTGGTGGGCGAAGGCGCGCAGGCCGGTGAGGATGATCTCGTCGCTCACGCTGTCGCCCCGTTCTCCCAGCGCTGCCAGAGGGCGAGGGCCCGCCGGGTGCCGGCGACGTCGTGCACGCGCACCGCCCAGACGCCGGCCTCGGCCGCGAGCGCCGAGAGCACGGCCGTCGCGGCGTCCCGGTCCGCGGGCGGCGCGCCGGCCGGCGCGAACTCGGCGAGGAAGCGCTTGCGGCTCGCGCCGACGAGCACCGGGTGGCCGAGGGCGTGCAGCTCGGCGAGACGGCCGAGCAGCGCCCAGTTGTCCGCGGCGCTCTTGGAGAAGCCGAGGCCCGGGTCGACGATGATCCTCGCGGCGGCGACGCCCGCGGCGCGCAGCGCGGCGATGCGGTCGGCGAGCTCGGCGCGCACCTCGGTGACCACGTCGCGGTAGCCGGCGCCCGCGTCGCCCGCGGCCGGCAACCGGCCGCGCCAGTGCATCGCGACGTAGTCGACGCCGAGGCCGGCGACGACGGCGGGCATCCGCGGGTCGGCGAGGCCGCCGGAGACGTCGTTGACGATCTCGGCGCCGGCCTCGACGGCGCGCTCGGCCGTGCCGGCGTTGAGGGTGTCGATGCTCAGCCTCGCGCCGCGGCCGGCGAGACCGCGGACCACGGGGAGCACCCGCTCGAGCTCCGCCTCGGCGTCGACGGGGGTGGCGCCGGGCCGGGTGGACTCGCCGCCGATGTCGATCATCTCGGCGCCCTCGTCGATGAGGCGCAGGCCGTGCTCGACGGCGTGCTCGGGGCTCGCGTACAGGCCGCCGTCGCTGAAGGAGTCCGGGGTGACGTTGATGACGCCCATGATGCGCGGCCGGGGGCGCGGCGCGCTCACCGGGCCCTCCCGATGAGCGCGAGCACGGCGGACTGCCGCTCGGCATCGGCGAGGCTGCCGCGGCCGGCGACGGTGACCGTCGAGTTCGCCGCCTGCCGGGCGCCGCGGGCGCTCAGGCAGCCGTGCACGGCCTCGAGCACGACGAGCACGCCCGCGGCGCCCAGGCCCTCGGCGAGCGTGTCGGCGAGCTGCTCGCCGAGCCGCTCCTGCAGCTGCGGCCGGGCGGCCAGCGTGTCGAGCACCCGAGGGATGCGGCCGAGGCCGACGATCCGCTCGGCCGGCGCGTAGGCGACGTGCGCCGTGCCGATGAAGGGCAGCAGGTGGTGCTCGCACACCGAGCGGAAGGCGAGGTCGCGCAGCAGCACGAGCTCGCCGCGCTCGCCCTCGGCGAGCTCGAGGCCGTCGCGCAGCGACTCGGCCGGGTCGGCGTCGAGGCCCGCGAACAGCTCGGCGCAGGCGTCCGCCACCCGCCGGGGGGTCGCTCTCAGCCCGGGCCGGTCGGGGTCCTCGCCGACGGCCGCGAGGATCTCGGCGACGGCAGCCTCGATGCGCCGGCGGTCGATCGGCATCGGGCGCTCAGGCGGTGGCGATGCCGGGGCTCTGGCGCGGACGCGGGGTCCGCTTCGGCTTCGACGGCGGGCCGGAGTCGACGCCGCCCTCGGCGATGCCGGGATCGATGGGGGCGTGGCTCGGCACCGGCACCGGCGGGCGGTCGGAGAGCGGCCGGGCCTGGCTGGAGAGCCAGGTGGGACGCTCCGGCAGCTTCTCGACGTCGGCGAAGATCTCCTCGAGCTGCAGGTGGTCGAGGGTCTCCTTCTCGAGCAGCTCGGTGGCGAGGCGGTCGAGGATGTCGCGGTTCTTGTTCAGCATCTCCCAGGCCTCGTCGTGGGCCTTCTCGACGAGCGCGCGCACCTCTTTGTCGATCGTCTCGGCGAGCTCGTCGGAGTAGTCGCGCTGGGTGCCCATGTCGCGGCCGAGGAACGGCTCGCCCTGGCTCTGGCCGAGCTTGACCGAGCCGACGGTGGCGCTCATGCCGTACTCGGTGACCATCCGGCGGGCGATGGCCGTGGCCTTCTCGATGTCGTTCGAGGCCCCCGTCGTCGGGTCGTGGAACACGATCTCCTCGGCCACCCGGCCGCCCATGGCGTAGGTGAGCTGGTCGAGCAGCTCGTTGCGGGTGACCGAGTACTTGTCCTCGATGGGCAGCACCATGGTGTAGCCGAGAGCGCGGCCGCGGGGCAGGATCGTGATCTTCGTCACCGGGTCGGTGTGGCGCATGGATGCCGCGGCGAGGGCGTGCCCGCCCTCGTGATACGCGGTGATGAGCTTCTCCTTGTCGTTCATCAGCCGGGTGCGGCGCTGCGGGCCGGCCATCACCCGGTCGACGGCCTCGTCGAGCGCCCGGTTGTCGATGAGCTGGGCGTTGGAGCGGGCGGTGAGCAGCGCCGCCTCGTTGAGCACGTTGGCGAGGTCGGCGCCGGTGAAGCCGGGCGTCTTGCGGGCGAGCACCTCGAGGTCGACGGACTTGGAGAGCGGCTTGCCCTTGCCGTGCACCTCGAGGATCCTCTTGCGTCCCTGCAGGTCGGGTGCGTCGACGCCGATCTGCCGGTCGAAGCGGCCCGGGCGCAGCAGCGCCGGGTCGAGCACGTCGGGCCGGTTGGTGGCGGCGATGAGGATGACGTTCGTCTTGGCGTCGAAGCCGTCCATCTCCACGAGCAGCTGGTTCAGCGTCTGCTCGCGCTCGTCGTTGCCGCCGCCGATGCCGGCGCCGCGGTGCCGGCCGACGGCGTCGATCTCGTCGATGAACACGATCGACGGCGAGTTCTGCTTGGCCTGCTCGAACAGGTCGCGCACCCGGCTCGCGCCGACGCCGACGAACATCTCGACGAAGTCCGAGCCGGAGATCGAGTAGAACGGCACGCCCGCCTCGCCCGCGACGGCGCGCGCGAGCAGGGTCTTGCCGGTGCCGGGGGGACCGTAGAGCAGCACGCCCTTGGGGATGCGCGCGCCGACGGCGAGGAATTTCGCCGGGTCCTTGAGGAAGTCCTTGATCTCCTCGAGCTCCTCGACGGCCTCGTCGGCGCCCGCGACATCCGCGAACGTCACCTTGGGGCTCTCCTTGCCGACGAGCTTCGCGCGCGAGCGGCCGAACTGCATCACCCGGTTGCCGCCGCCCTGCAGCCGGCCCATCAGGAAGTAGAAGATGACGCCGAGGAACAGGAACGGCAGCAGCACGCCGAGCATGGAGACGAAGAAGTTCGTCTGCGGCACCTCGTCGGTGTAGTCGCTCAGGTCGGCGTCGTCGATCGCCTGCACGATCTGGTCGCCGCGCGGCTCGACGTAGTAGAACTGCACCTTCGTGCCGTTGCTGCCGTCGGCCTCGGTGAGCGTCATGTCGACGCGCTGGTCGTCGTCGACGATGGTCGCCTCGGAGACCTGGCCGCTGGCGAGCAGCTCGAGGCCGTGCTTGACCGAGATCTCCGTGTAGCCGCTGCCGGAGAGCAGGCTCGAGCCGATGATGACGGCCACGATCGCGATGACGATGTAGACGACCGGTCCACGGAATATGCGCTTGAAGTCCATGCTGCTGCGGGCGGGAGAGCCCGACACCTTCCTGCCGAGAAGAGATTGGAAGAAGGGTAGCGCGGCCTCTTCGAGCGCCGCCCGGATGTTCGCCGAGGGCATGATCAGGCTGCGGGCATATTATTTTCGCACCTGAATGAAAGGCGCCGACGATGCCCCTCCTCCACCTCCGGTCCGCGGACACGAGCCTCGTGGTCGCGACCGACGCGGACAGCCTGCCGGCGATCGTCCACTGGGGCGCCGACCTCGGCGATCTCGACGGGGCCGCGCTCGAGGAACTGGCCCGCGCGACGGCCACCGCCGGGAACGAGAACACCACCTGGCACACCGGCGCGGCCGCGGCGCTCATCCCGCTCGCCTCCGCCGGCTGGTCCGGCCGGCCCGGCGTGCTGCTCTCGCGCGGCGACGGCTCCGGCTTCGCCCCGAGGCTCGCGGACGTCGAGCACGTGCTCGTCGACGATGACGGCGCCCGGCAGCTCACCTCCAGCGGCACCGATGCCGCCCACGGCCTGCGGCTGAGCACCGTGCTCCGGCTGGAGCGCGGCGGGCTGCTGCGGCTGCGTGCCACGCTCGAGAACATCGCCGCCGGGGCCGGCGCCGACCGGGTGCACCTCGACGAGCTCGTCCTCGCGCTGCCGGTGCCGGAGAGCGCCGAGGAGCTCGAGGACATGACCGGCCGCCACCTGCGCGAGCGGATGCCGCAACGCACCCCGTTCGCCGTCGGCAGCCGGCTGCGCGAGTCCTGGGAGGGGCGGCCGGGCCACGACGCGGCCACCTGGCTGATCGCCGGACGCGGCGGCTTCTCGGCGCGCGCGGGGCTCGTGCACGGCATCCACCTCGCCTGGAGCGGCAACTACCGGCTGCGCGCCGACCGCACGTTCCACGGCGACCGGCGGCTGGCCGGCGGCGAGCTGCTGCTGCCCGGCGAGATCCGCCTCGCCCCGGGCGAGGGCTACAGCACGCCCTGGCTCGTCGCCTCCTGGGGCGAGGGCCTCGACGCGCTCTCCGACCGCGCGCACGCCTGGCTGCGCGCCCGCCCGGCCCATCCGCGCGGGGCGCGGCCGGTGATCCTCAACACCTGGGAGGCGGTCTACTTCGACCACGACCTTCAGCGGCTGCGCGGCCTCGCCCGCCTCGCCGCCGACGTGGGCATCGAGCGCTTCGTGCTCGACGACGGCTGGTTCCTCGGCCGCCGCCACGACCGCGCCGGCCTCGGCGACTGGGAGGTCGACGCCGCCGTCTGGCCCGACGGCCTCGACCCGCTCGTCGAGGAGGTGCACGCCCTCGGGATGCAGTTCGGCATGTGGTTCGAGCCCGAGATGGTCAACCCCGACTCGGAGCTCGCCCGCCGGCACCCGGACTGGGTGCTCGGCGACGAGGACGGGCACGGCATCGTGCACCGCCATCAGCGCGTGCTCGACCTGAGCGCGCCGGGGGCCCTCGAGCACATCCTCGAGCGGATCGACGCCGTCGTCGACCGTTACCGCGTCGAGTACATCAAGTGGGACCACAACTCGCCCCTCGTCGGCGGCGGCCACGTGCGCACCGGCAGCGCCGCCGTGCACGAGCAGGTGCTCGCGCTGTACGCGCTCATGGACGAGCTGCGCCGTCGGCATCCGGGGCTCGAGATCGAGTCCTGCGCCTCCGGCGGCGGCCGTGTCGACCTCGGCATCATCGAGCACAGCCAGCGGGTCTGGCCCTCCGACTGCATCGACGCCCACGAGCGCATCGCCATCCAGGAGGGCACGCTGCGCCTGCTGCCCCCGGAGCTCGTCGGCACCCACATCGGCGGCCCGGTGGCGCACACGACGGGCCGCCGCCACGAGCTCGACTTCCGCGCCGCCGTCGCGTTCTTCGGCCACCTGGGCGTCGAGTGGGACCTCGCCACCGCGAGCCCTCAGGAGCGCGAGCGGCTGCGCGCCTGGATCGCGCTGCACAAGGCGCACCGGCCGCTGCTGCACAGCGGCCGCGTCGTGAACGCCGAGCTGCCGGCCGGCGAGGGCCGGCGGCTGAGCGGCGTGGTCGGCACCGACCGCGGCGAGGCGATCTACCTGCTCGCCGCCGAGAGCTCGGGGACGACCTGGTCCGACGGCCCGCTGCCGCTGCCGGGCCTGGACGCGGCCACGCGCTATCGCGTGCGCCCGCTGATGGAGCCGGCGACCGGCGTGCTGCGCCCGGCCGGGTGGATGACGCCGGAGGGCGTCGTGCTGCCGGGCCGGGTGCTCGCCGGGCACGGCATCGCCGCCCCCGGCCTCGCGCCGGACACCGCCGTGCTCGTGCACGCCGAGCGCGTGGGCTGACCGGTCCGGTGCGGGCCCGGCTGCGCCGGACCGGCTCCGCCACGACTGCCCGCCACGACTGCCCGCCACACGACGCGGCGGGGCCCGCCGGTCGGCGGGGCCCGCTTGGCGAGGGACGGCCGGCGGCTACCTCTTCTTGACCTTCACCGTCACCTTGGTGCTCGTCGAGGAGCTGACGCCCGTGCTGCCGACGTAGACCGCCCTCAGCCTGTGCGTGCCGACCCTGCTGAGCTTGAGCTTCGCCGAGGCCTTGCCCTTGGCGAGGGTCACGGTCTTCAGCAGCGTGCCGCCGTCGTAGATGCGCACCCTGCCGGTCGGCGTGGTGCCGGAGGCGGTCACCTTCACCGTCGCGGTGATCTTCTTGCCCTTCTTCACCGTGTGCTTCGACACCGTGAGGGTGCTCCTCGACGACGCAGCGGCCGGCGAGGCGGATGCCGGCGAGACCGAGAAGGCCGTCAGGGTCGTCGAGCCGCTCACCTCGGTGTCGCCGGCGTAGCCGGCCTGCAGGGTGTAGGCCCCGGCGGCGAGCCCGGAGAGCGTCGCGCTCGCCGCGCCGCCGGAGAGCGTCGCGGTCGTGGTGCCGCTCGCGCCGGCGGACGAGGTCCAGGTGAGCGTCACCGCGCCGGTGGGCACGGCTCCCGTCGCGGAGACCCGCACGCTCGCCGTGGCATCCTCCCCGGCGGTGATCGACGGCACGGCCGCGGCGATCGTGGATGCCGCCTGCAGCACCTTGAACGTCAGCGTGCTCGACTCGGAGGCGCCGTACTGCTCGGCGTCGGCGGGCTCGAAGTCCGCGTAGGCGGTGTAGCTGCCGACCTCGAAGTCGGCCGGGAGCGTGACGCTCGCGACGCCGTCGACGACCGTCGCGGCGCCGAAGGCGCCGTCCGCGGTGCGGAACGTCACGGTGCCCTCGGGCGAGCTGCCGTCGGAGCCCG
This sequence comes from Microbacteriaceae bacterium, assembly GCA_047605685.1. Taxonomy (GTDB): domain Bacteria; phylum Actinomycetota; class Actinomycetes; order Actinomycetales; family Microbacteriaceae; genus JAUASV01. Next base: position 10,481 of record JASGFF010000051.1, on the reverse strand, counting down.
CGACGCGGGCCGTGAGCGTGATCGTGTCGTCCGAGCCGTAACTCTGCCGGGCGGTGTCGGCGCTGAGCGTCGTCGTGGTCTCGAGCGCGTCCACGGGGGTGACCTTGAACAGCCGCACGCCGTGGTTGACGATGCTCACCGAGATCGAGGTGGCGCTGCCGAGGTCCTCGCCGGCCCAGACGTCCCGCACGGTGCCGCCGTGGTTGAGGCCCAGGTCGCTCGCGAAGTCGATGCTCATCGTGTCGGTGGCGTCCGAGGTGTTGAACATCGCCACGATGTAGCTGCCGTCGATCTGGGAGGTCCAGATCTGCTCCTGGTCGGTCGCGGAGCCGAGCGGCTGCGCGGGGACGCCGGCCTGGTCGATCGCGATGACCTCGTCGTTCGTCAGCAGGTTGATGCCGAAGGTGTCGAGCTGGGTCAGGTCGTCGCCCGAGTACAGCGGTGCCGCGCTGATGGCCCAGAGGGTCATCGCGGAGCGGCGCTCGTCCTCCGAGAGCCCGGAGATCGACTTCGGGTCGCCGACGTCGAGCGAGTCGAGGTCGTTCCAGCCCGCGTCCCAGCCGGCGTCGTCGGCCCAGGTCGCGGACTGCGAGAACCGCGACCAGATGCTGCCGCCGCTCGAGGTGTACCACTTGACGAGCGTCGAGCAGTAGCACTCGATGTCGGTGCTGATGCGCCAGGAGTCGGCGAGCTGCTGCCAGTCGGAGACGTAGCTCTGGTCGAGGGCCCAGGAGATGGCGATCGTCACGTCGCGGCCGGCCTTCGTGAAGCCGAGGTTCCAGGCGGCGATGTCGGCGCGGTTGTCGTAGCGCTCGTCGGTGGTGGCGCTGCGGCCTGAGCCGTAGCCGACGCCGTCGATCTTCAGGAAGTCGATGCCCCAGTCGGCGTACTGGCTGGTGAGCGAGTCGATCCACGCCTGGGCGCAGCCGTTGGCGTTGGTGAAGTCGAGCGCGTAGGAGGAGTCCCAGCCGTTCGTGTAGCGCAGGTCCGAGTAGACCGCGTCGCCCGTGGTGCAGCTGTCCGAGCCCGCGATGGCCGTGGTGCCGTCGCCATAGGCGCCGATCTCCATCCCGACCGGCACGTAGATGCCCACCTTGAGACCGAGGTTGTGGATGTAGTCGATGACGGTCTGGATGCCGTCCGGGAAGCGCGAGGCGTCGACGGCGTAGCGGCCGTACTCGTCGTACTCCGGCGTCCAGTCCCACTCGCGCCACCAGCCGGCGTCGATGTTGACGTACTCGTAGCCGTGGCTCTTGAGCGTGCTCGCCATCACGTCCGCGGCGGCCTCGATGTGGGCGGCGGTGAGCCAGGAGTAGCTGTAGCTCGTGCCGTCGACGGTGTTGTAGCCGGACTTGCTCGTGGCCTGCAACGACCAGGAGCTCCAGCCGAGCAGCGGGGCCTCGGTGACGCCGTTCTCGACGTAGTCGTCGGGATAGCTGAAGGATGCCGCCGCGGGGGCCGCGACGGTGACGGCCGGCACGATGCCGACCGTGACGAGCGCGGCGGCCGCCGTCACGGCGAGCACTCTGCGCAATGTCGTCATTGACATGAAAGGTGTTCCTCTCGGATCGGATGGATGCGTGCGGGTCGCACGGCGAGGACCCGCCGGTGCTGTCGGGTCGGGCGTCCACCTCCTCGTTGACGTCACGACCCCCGAACGGGTGCCAAATAATGTTGGCACAACATTAAATCCGTCGTCAAGGGCCCATCCGCCCGGATCGGCTGAGCGGGACGGCGAGATTTCCGGCTGTTTGGATGTTGCTGCGGAATCCAGTCGCCGAATCCCCGGCCCGCGAGGATGCCCGCCGATGAGAGCGGGCCCCGCCGCTCGGCGGGGCCCGCATGCCGGACGACGGCCGGCGGCTACCTCTTCCGGGCGACCTTCACGATCACCCTGGTGCTCGTCGAGGAGCTGACGCTCGCACTGCCGACGTAGACCGCCTTCAGCCTGTGCGTGCCGACCCTGCTGAGCTTGAGCTTCACCGAGGCCTTGCCCTTGGCGAGGGTGACGGTCTTCACCAGCCTGCCGCCGTCGTAGATGCGCACCCTGCCGGTGGGGGTCGTGGCGGCTGCGACCTTGACCTTCACCGTGATCTTCTTGCCCTTCTTCACCCTGTGCTTCGACACCGTGAGGGTGCTCTTCGACGCTACGACGGTCGCGCTCGTCGCGGAGCTCCCGGTGCCAGCCGAACCGGTGCCAGACGAGGCGGTGCCAGACGAGGCGGTGCCAGACGCGCCGGTGCCAGACGAGGCAGTGCCAGTGCCGGACGAGCCGCCGGACGCGGCGGTGACGCTGAACGTCGTCAGCGTCGACGAGCCGGCCACGTTCGCGTCCCCGGCATAGCTCGCCTGCAGGCTGTACGTGCCGGCCGCGAGCCCGGAGAGCGTCGCGCTCGCCGCGCCGTCGGAAAGCGTCGCCGTCGTGGTGCCGCTCGCGCCGGCGGACGAGGTCCAGGTGAGCGTCACGTCGCCCGTGGGCACCACGCCGCTCGCCGTGACGGTCACGCTCGCGGTGGCGTTCGCGCCGGCGCTGATCGAGGGCACCGACGCGCTGATCGTCGACGACGCCCTGACGACGTCGAAGGCGACGGTGCTCGACTCGGAGGCGCCGTACTCTTCCGCGTCCGCCGGCTCGAAGTCCGCGTAGGCGGTGTAGCTGCCGACCTCGAAGTCGGCCGGGAGCGTGACGCTCGCGACGCCGTCGACGACCGTCGCGGCGCCGAAGGCGCCGTCCGCGGTGCGGAACGTCACGGTGCCCTCGGGCGAGCTGCCGTCGGAGCCCGCGACGCGGGCCGTGAGCGTGATCGTGTCGTCCGAGCCGTAACTCTGCCGGGCGGTGTCGGCGCTGAGCGTCGTCGTGGTCTCGAGCGCGTCCACGGGGGTGACCTTGAACAGCCGCACGCCGTGGTTGACGATGCTCACCGAGATCGAGGTGGCGCTGCCGAGGTCCTCGCCGGCCCAGACGTCCCGCACGGTGCCGCCGTGGTTGAGGCCCAGGTCGCTCGCGAAGTCGATGCTCATCGTGTCGGTGGCGTCCGAGGTGTTGAACATCGCCACGATGTAGCTGCCGTCGATCTGGGAGGTCCAGATCTGCTCCTGGTCGGTCGCGGAGCCGAGCGGCTGCGCGGGGACGCCGGCCTGGTCGATCGCGATGACCTCGTCGTTCGTCAGCAGGTTGATGCCGAAGGTGTCGAGCTGGGTCAGGTCGTCGCCCGAGTACAGCGGTGCCGCGCTGATGGCCCAGAGGGTCATCGCGGAGCGGCGCTCGTCCTCCGAGAGCCCGGAGATCGACTTCGGGTCGCCGACGTCGAGCGAGTCGAGGTCGTTCCAGCCCGCGTCCCAGCCGGCGTCGTCGGCCCAGGTCGCGGACTGCGAGAACCGCGACCAGATGCTGCCGCCGCTCGAGGTGTACCACTTGACGAGCGTCGAGCAGTAGCACTCGATGTCGGTGCTGATGCGCCAGGAGTCGGCGAGCTGCTGCCAGTCGGAGACGTAGCTCTGGTCGAGGGCCCAGGAGATGGCGATCGTCACGTCGCGGCCGGCCTTCGTGAAGCCGAGGTTCCAGGCGGCGATGTCGGCGCGGTTGTCGTAGCGCTCGTCGGTGGTGGCGCTGCGGCCTGAGCCGTAGCCGACGCCGTCGATCTTCAGGAAGTCGATGCCCCAGTCGGCGTACTGGCTGGTGAGCGAGTCGATCCACGCCTGGGCGCAGCCGTTGGCGTTGGTGAAGTCGAGCGCGTAGGAGGAGTCCCAGCCGTTCGTGTAGCGCAGGTCCGAGTAGACCGCGTCGCCCGTGGTGCAGCTGTCCGAGCCCGCGATGGCCGTGGTGCCGTCGCCATAGGCGCCGATCTCCATCCCGACCGGCACGTAGATGCCCACCTTGAGACCGAGGTTGTGGATGTAGTCGATGACGGTCTGGATGCCGTCCGGGAAGCGCGAGGCGTCGACGGCGTAGCGGCCGTACTCGTCGTACTCCGGCGTCCAGTCCCACTCGCGCCACCAGCCGGCGTCGATGTTGACGTACTCGTAGCCGTGGCTCTTGAGCGTGCTCGCCATCACGTCCGCGGCGGCCTCGATGTGGGCGGCGGTGAGCCAGGAGTAGCTGTAGCTCGTGCCGTCGACGGTGTTGTAGCCGGACTTGCTCGTGGCCTGCAACGACCAGGAGCTCCAGCCGAGCAGCGGGGCCTCGGTGACGCCGTTCTCGACGTAGTCGTCGGGATAGCTGAAGGATGCCGCCGCGGGGGCCGCGACGGTGACGGCCGGCACGATGCCGACCGTGACGAGCGCGGCGGCCGCGGCCACGGCCAGCGCTCCCCGCAATTTCTTAGATGACATGAGCTAGGTTCCTCTTCGATCGGATGGGCTTCTCTGACATGGCCGACCTCGTCGCCACGGTTCTCGCGCGCCCGGTCCCCGGCACGGGGTGTCGCCCGCATTCGCGGTGCGGACGACACCCCTGCCGACGGCGTCGGCGGTGCCGGGTCCGGGCACGCCGTCACTGCTGCGACGGGCCGGCCGTTCGGGTCACTGGAACAGCGCGTTCACTTCCTCGTTGGCCTCGTCGAAGGCGCTGACGTCTGCCTCGCCGTTCATCACCGACTCGATGGTCGGCTCGATGATCGCGGCGACGTCGGACCAGTGGTCGGCGATCGGCAGCAGGTAGGTCTCGTCGTCGTCGAGGTAGCTCGTGAAGGCCGAGACGTCCATGCCCGCGTCGGCGAAGGCCTGCACGGCCTTGTCGGTGGCGGTGGAGATCGCCGGGAAGATCACGGCCTGCTCGGCCATGACGTCCTGGCAGGCGCTCGAGGCGAGGTAGGCGACCCAGTCGAAGGCCTCGTCCGGGTGCTCCGTGCCGGCCCAGATGCCGTCGGAGAGACCGTTGATCACGCTCGCGCGCTCACCGCTCGGCCCCACCGGCAGCGGGGCGAACTTGGTGGTGATCCCGTCCATCGTCGAGTAGGTCTTGCCCTCCCAGTCGCCGTCGGGCAGCAGTGCGTACTTGCCGGCCGCATACGCCTCCGACATCGAGACCCCCGAGTTCGAGACCGCGAGCGAGGGCATGTAGCCCTTGTCGATGAGGCCGGTCCACCACGCCATCGTCTGCTCGAAGACCTCGTCGGAGTAGTAGAACTCGTCGCCCCAGGGGTTCTGGTTCACGTAGTACCAGCCCGCGGAGAGCGCGAAGTGCGCCCACTGCGTCGAGCCGAAGCCCGAGCCGGAGTTGTCGTTGCCGAGGCCGTAGACGGCCACGTTCGTCGGGTCGAAGCCCTCCTCGTCGCCGCGGACGCCGTTGGCGTCGACGGTGAGGTGCGCGATGAGCTTCTCGAAGGTGCCGCCGTCGTCCGGGTTCCAGGTGAGGTCCTGCAGGTCGGCGTCGGTGTAGCCGGCGCCGGTGATGAGGTCCTCGTTGTAGAACAGCGCGACGGTGTCCCAGTCCTTCGGCAGGCCGTACCGGGAGGTGCCGTCCTCGCCGACCCACAGGTCCGCGAGCCCGGACTGGTACTGGCTCAGGTCGATCCCGGCATCCTCGACGCGGTCGGAGATGTCGAGCAGCTGGCCCTGGGTGGCGAACTGCGGGTAGTAGGTCACGTGGTCGGTGAACACGTCCGGCGCCGAGTCCGTGGACATCGCCGTCTGCAGCTGCGTCCAGTAGTCGTCCCAGGAGTACTGCTCGATGTCGACGGTGATGTTCGGGTTCGCCTCGTGGAAGTCGTCCGCGCACTGCTGGTAGCCCGGCAGCTGCGCGGTGTCCCACAGCCAGTAGCTCAGCTCGACGCTGTCGTCGTCGGACGAGGCGCCGCTCGAGCAGCCGGCCGTCGCGCCGAGGGCGACGAGCGCGGCAGCGGCGGCGGTGACGCGCAGGGTTGTCTTTCTTCTCATGATTTCCTTTCGGGTGGCGACCGCGCCGTTCGCGGCGGCGCGGGTGTGGTGGTGCGGGTGGTGCGTCATTTGAGTCCGGTGAAGCCGATCGAGTTGACGATGCGGCGGGCGAGCAGGCCGTAGAGCACGAGCAGCGGCACGGACGACACGACGGTCGCGGCCATCAGCCCGGCCCAGTCGGGCGTGCCGGTGGGGGTCTGCGCCTTGAACACGCCGAGGGCGACGGTGAGCACGCGCACCTCGTCCTTCGAGGCCACGAGCAGCGGCCACATGTAGTCGTTCCAGGAGGCGATGTAGGTGAGCACGCCGAGGGTGGTTATCGGCGCCCAGGAGATCGGCACCACGATCCGGAACAGCGTGCGGATGCGGCCGATGCCGTCGAGCAGGGCGGCCTCCTCGATCTCGCGACTGATGCCGAGGAAGAACTGCCGCATGAAGAACAGCGCGAAGGGCGTCATGAACGCCGAGGGCAGGATGATGCCGGCGAGCGTCTGGGTGAGCCCGAGCGACCGGATCGTCATGTAGTTCGGCAGCAGCGTGAAGATCGGCGGGATCATCAGTGCCGACAGCAGCAGGAAGAACAACTGGTCGCGTCCCCGCCAGCGCAGGCGCGCGAAAGCGTAGGCGGCCATCGTGCAGAACAGCACCTGCAGCACCGTCACGCTCGTGGAGACCACGACCGAGTTGCCGAGGTAGCGCCAGAAGTTCAGGGACGCCCCCGAGCCGCCCGCCGCGATCGCCTCGCCCTGGCTGGCGATGCCGAGCACGCGCGCGAAGGCATCGAGCGTGAAGCCCACCGGCAGCAGCGAGGCGGGGTCGGCGGCGAGCTCCCGGGTGCTGGAGAGCGCCGTGCGCAGCATCCAGTAGAACGGGAAGAGCGTGACGATCACGACCGCGGCGATGAAGATCACGCCGAGGACGCGGGCGAGGACGCCCAGGGCGCGTTCGACGGCCCGGCTGCGCGGCGCGCTCATGCGAGGTCCGACTGGTTGGCGCGCATGAGGCGCATCTGCACGGCCGAGACGGTGACGAGCATGAGGAACAGCACGACCGCCATCGCGGAGGCGTAACCGAACTTCGACCGCTCGAAGGCGAGCTCCCAGATGTAGTAGTAGATGACCCGGGTGGCGTGCACCGGGCCGCCCTGGGTGGTCACCGCCACCGTGTCGAACACCTGGAAGGAGCCGACGACGGTGACGACGAGCACGAGCGCGAGCACGGGGCGCAGCAGCGGCAGTGTGATGCTGGCGAACGTGCGGAACGGCCCCGCGCCGTCCATCTCGGCCGCCTCGTACACCTCGCCGGGGATGGACTGCAGCCCGGCGAAGACGAGCAGCGCGGCGTAGCCGAGGTGCCGCCACACGTTGACGAGGGCGATCGTCGGGATGGCGAGGGCGCTCGAGCCGAAGAACGCCTCGCGGTCGAGGCCGAGCGCGTCGAGGGCGAGGTTGACGATGCCGAGCTGGTAGTCGAGCATCCAGTACCAGACCATGGCGACGACGACGTTCGCCACGAGGTACGGCATGAGCGTCACGGCCCGCAGCACCATCGAGCGCGCGAAGCGCTGCAGCAGCACGGCGAGGGCGATCGCGAACAGCGTCTGCACGCCGATGTTGATGACGACGTACTCGAGGGTGACGAGCATCGAGCCCCAGAACTGCTCGTCGGCGATCAGCGTCGCATAGTTGTCGAGCCCCACCCAGTCACCGCCGGAGAGCAGCGTGAAGTCGGTGAGGCTGTAGCCGATGCCGCGCACCGCGGGGTAGAGGTAGAAGGCGACGAAGCCGATGAGCGCCGGCGTCACGAGCACGAGCGCCGCACGCCAGTCCGACATGCCGCGACGGCTCCGTGTGCTTGCGCTCGGACGATGCACCGCCCTGGGCCGATCCGGCAGGGTTGCCTGGGACACGTCTTTCCAACCTCCTCGTTGAAGTGGACTGCGCTCGAGCGCCTAATAATGTTGGCACAACAGAAAATAAGCCGTCAAGTGCCACCCGGGGCCGTAACATTATCGATATCCTGCGGTTTGATCACTGACTAGATGTCGCTCCGAAAGCTGCCGACCGGGAAGGGAAGGAGGCGCGCGATGAGCCGCCCCGACTGGAACCCGCTGTCACCGCCCGAGCGCCGCGTCGCGGTGGAGCTGCTGATCCGCGGGCCGGAGAGCCGCGTCGCGCTCGCCCGCTCCCTCGACCTCTCCGCGGCGAGCCTCACCCGGCTCACCAAGCCGCTGCTCGACTCCGGGGTGCTCGCCGACCTCGGCACCGGCGCGCACGACGGCAACCGAGGCCGGCCCACCCAGCAGCTCGACGTCGTCGCCGAGCCGTTCCGCTTCGTCGGCGTCAAGCTCACCGGCGACCGCGTCTACCTCGTGCTCACCGACCTGCGCGCGCGCATCCTCGACAGCCGCGAGGCGAGCCTCGGCAGCACCGAGCCCGAGGCGGTGGCCGACCAGATCGTCGCCCTCGTCGACGGGCTCCGTGGTGGGCACCGGGCGATCGCGGTCGGTGTGGCGGTCTCGGGCAAGGTCGTCGCTTCCAGCGACGTCACCTACTCCGAGTTCCTGCACTGGTCGGACGTGCCGCTCGGCGCGCTGCTGCGCGCGCGGGCCTCGTGGCCCGTCGTGGTCACCAACGACGTCGCCGCCTGCACCCTGGCCGAGTCCTGGTTCGGCGCCGGACGCTCGCACGCCTCGTTCGGCCTGATCACGGTCGGCGCGGGCGTGGGCTACGGGCTCGTCGTCGACGGCCGCGCCATCCTCGACGAGAACACCGGCATCACGCTCGTCGGACACCTGCCGCTCGACGGCGGCGGCCCGCTGTGCCCGCTGGGCCATCAGGGCTGCGCGCACGCGATGCTCACGAGCGCGAGCATCGTCTCGACCGTGTCGGCTGCCCTCGGCCGGATGGTCTCCTACGAGGAGTGCCTCAGCCTGGCCGAGGGCCGCGACCCGGTCGCCTACCGTGTCGTCACGGCATCCGCCCGCGCCCTCGGCCGACTCGCCGCGACGATCGCCAACGTCGCCATGGTGCGCACGATCCAGGTGATCGGCGACGGCGTCGGGCTCGCCCAGACCTACCGCGCCGAGATGCTCGACGAGCTCGCGGCGAACCGGGATCCCCGGGCGAGTGCGGTCACCGTCGACGTACGGCCCTCGACGTTCATCGACTGGGCCCAGGGCGCGGCCGCGGCCGCGATCCAGGCCTACGCGCTCGCCGACTGGGGCTGATCGGCCTCAGCCGTAGACGTGCGGCGCGAGCACCGCGACACCGCGGAGGTTGCGGTAGCGCTCCGCGTAGTCGAGGCCGTAGCCCACGACGAAGGCGTTCGGGATCTCGAAGCCGGTGTAGCGCACGTCGACCGCCACCCTCGCCGCATCCGGCTTGCGCAGCAGGGCGCAGATCTCGACGGAGGACGCGCCACGGCCGCGGAGGTTCGCGAGCAGCCAGCTGAGCGTGAGCCCCGAGTCGACGATGTCCTCGACGATGATCACATCGCGGCCGTGCAGGTCGGTGTCGAGGTCCTTGAGGATGCGAACGACACCGCTCGAGCGGGTGCCGCTGCCGTAGCTGGACACCGCCATCCAGTCCATCTCGACCGGGAGCGAGATCGCCCGGGCGAGATCGGCCATGACCATGACCGCGCCGCGCAGCACGCCGACGAGCAGCGGGGTGCGGCCGGCGTAGTCGGCGTCGATCTGAGCGGCGAGCTCGGCGATCTTCGCCCGCAGCTGCTCCTCGGTGAACAGGACCTCGGCGAGGTCGGCCTCGACGTCGGTGAACTCCACGTGCTCCCTCGTGCCCTTCGCTCGGTGCTTGTGCTCGGTGCTTGTGCTCGGTGCTTGTGCTCGGTGCTTGTGCTCGGTGGCCGGCCGCGCGGGAGCCGGCCGCCTCAGTGCCGACCGCCTCAGTGCTCGGATGGCGGCCGACGGCCGGTGAGCTCGCCGGCGCGGGTCGAGACCAGATGGATGCGACCGCTTCGGCGATCCACCCTAATGCCGGGCAGGTCGACGGGCCCCTGCCCGTGCCAGTCGGTCACCAGCCGCGCCACCTCCAGGGTTTGGTGCCGGCTCAGGCTCACGTGGAACTCGTGCGCGACGGCGGCGCGGATGATGCGCTGCCGGAGCGCCGGCGGATTGGCGGCGAGCACGGCGACGCCGATGCTCAGGCCGGCCTCCTCGAGCTCGACGAGCTCCTCGAGGTCCTCTTCGGCGAGCCGATCGAGGGCCTCGGCGTCCTCACGCAGCTGTTCGGCGGTGCGGGCGAGGGCCTCGGCGATGCCCGGCCCCAGCTCCGCCTCGAGCACCGGCAGCACGCTGCGGCGCACCCGCACGCGGGCGTAGCGCTCGTCCTCGTTGTGCGGATCGTGCCAGGGCTCGAGGCCGCTGTCGGCGCAGAACGCCGCGGTGGTGGAGCGGCCAAGGCCCAGCAGCGGGCGGCGATACCGGCCGGCGACCGGCTCCATGCCGCGGATGCTCGTCGCCCCGCTGCCGCGGGCGAGGCCGAGCAGCACCGTCTCGGCCTGGTCGTCGAGGGTGTGCCCGAGCAGCACGGCGACCGCCCCGGTGCCGGACGCCGCCGCGTCGAGCGCCGCGCGGCGCGCCG
>JASGFF010000050.1:0-19817 GCA_047605685.1 Microbacteriaceae bacterium | reverse complement strand
GCTCGGGCTCCGCTGCGGCGGGCGCCGGCGCCACGGCCGGGGCAGCGGCCTCGCCGCTGCCGATGCGCACGAGCGGGGTGCCCACCTCGACGGTCTCGTCCTCGGCGACGAGGATCTCCTCGACGACACCGGCGACCGGCGAGGGGATCTCGGTGTCCACCTTGTCGGTCGAGACCTCGAGCAGCGGCTCGTCGACCTCGATCCGGTCGCCCACGTTCTTCAGCCAGCGCGTCACCGTGCCTTCGGTGACGCTCTCGCCGAGCGCCGGGAGGTTGACGGATTCACTCATCGGTAGTGCTCCTTATAGATCTTGCGTCTCGTGGCTTCTTCAGATGGCGTGCAGCGGCTTGCCCGCGAGCGCCAGGAACGCCTCGCCGAGCGCTTCGTTCTGGGTCGGGTGGGCGTGGATGAACGGCGCGATGTCCTCCGGGTACGCCTCCCAGTTCACCGCGAGCTGCGCCTCGCCGATGAGCTCGCCGACACGCGCGCCGATCATGTGCACGCCGACGACGGGCCCGTCGTTCACCCGGACGACCTTGACAGACCCCGCCGTCTCGAGGATGTGCGATTTGCCGTTGCCGGCCAGGTTGTAGTCGTAGGCGGTCACGGCGTCCGCGCCGTACTTCTCAATGGCCTTCGCCTGGCTCAGGCCGACGGAGGCGACCTCCGGGTCGCTGTAGGTCACCTTGGGGATGAAGGCGTCCTCGACGACGATCGGGTTCAGGCCGGCGATCTCCTCGGCCACGAAGACGCCCTGCTGGAAGCCGCGGTGCGCGAGCTGCAGGCCGGGCACGATGTCGCCGACCGCGTAGACGCCGGGCACCGAGGTGCGCAGCCGCTCGTCGGTGATCACGAAGCCGCGGTCGACCGTGACGCCCTGCTCCTCGAAGCCGAGGCCCGCCGTGACCGGGCCGCGGCCCACGGCGACGAGCAGCAGCTCGCCGGTGAACGTCGTGCCGTCCTCGAGGGTCACGGTGACGCCGTTCTCGTCCTGCACGGCGGAGGCGAATCGCACGCCGAGGCTGAACTCGATGCCGCGTTTGCGGAAGGCGCGCTCGAACTGCTTCGAGACGCTCTCGTCCTCGTTGGGCACGAGGTGGGGGAGGGCCTCGATGATCTGCACCTCGGCGCCCCAGGAACGCCACACGCTGGAGAACTCGACGCCGATGACACCGCCGCCGAGCACGAGCACCTTCTTCGGCACCGTCTGCAGCTCGAGGGCCTGCTCGGAGGTGATGATGCGGCCGCCGATCTCCAGGCCCGGCAGCGTGCGCGAGTAGGACCCGGTCGCCAGCACGACGTTCTCGCCGGTGTAGCGGTCCTCGCCCACCTGCACGGTCGTGGGGCCGACGAGGCGGCCCTCTCCGGCGATCGTCTCGATCTTGCGGGCCTTCAGCAGTCCCTGCAGGCCCTTCCACTTCGAGGAGATGATGCCCTCGCGGTAGGCGTGCACGGCGGCGATGTCGATGCCGGTGAACTGGGCCTGCACGCCGAACTTCGCGCTGTCGCGCGCGTTGTCGGCGATCTCGGCCGCGTGCAGGAGCGCCTTCGTCGGGATGCAGCCGACGTGCAGGCAGGTGCCGCCGACCTTGTTCTTCTCGACGAGCGCGACGCTCTTGCCCAGCTCGCTCGCTCGCAGGGCGGCGGCGTATCCGCCGCTTCCCCCGCCGAGGACGACCAGATCGACGTGATGCTCCGACACCCGATGACTCCCTGTTGTTGCAGACCTGTTTGTGCGGTGACGTGGCGCGCGTCAGCGGTGGGGACGCGAGCCGGATCGGGCGAGTGCTGCTCGCCCAGTGAAGCGTACTACCCGGCGGATGCCCGATCAGGCCGCCGGCTGGGCCATGCTCTCGGCGAGGGCGATGAGGCTGCGCACCGCGATCGCGGTCGCGCCCTTGCCGGTGTAGCCGTAGCCGGCGCCGTCGTTGCTGGCCGGCCCGGCGATGTCCAGGTGCGCCCAGGGGATGCGCCGACGCTGCGCCCCCTCGCCGGCGAAGCCGACGAACTCGCGCAGGAACACGCCGGCGATGAGCATCCCGCCGGCGGTGTTGCCGGGCTTGACGTTGGCGATGTCGGCCACCTCGGAGTTCAGCAGCGGGCGCAGCTCCTCCGGCAGCGGCATGTGCCAGAACGGCTCGCCGACCCGGTCGCCGATGCCGACGATCGTGCGAACGAGCGCGGTGTCGCCCATCGCGCCCACGTAGCGGTTGCCGAGGGCCACCCGGGCCGCGCCGGTGAGCGTCGCGACGTCCACGATGGCGTCGGGCTGCTCCTCGCTGGCCGCGACCAGGCCGTCGGCCATCACCAGTCGGCCCTCGGCGTCCGAGTTCAGGTTCTCGACGGTGCGGCCGCCGCGGATGCGCAGCACGTCGTTCGGGCGCATCGCGGTGCCCGAGGGCATGTTCTCGGCGATGCACAGCCAGGCCGTCAGCCGCACCGGCAGGGCGAGGGCGGCAGCGGCGAGCGTGACCGCGAGCACCGTCGCCGCCCCGGTCATGTCGTACTTCATGCCGATCATGCTCGCCGGCGGCTTGAGCGACAGGCCCCCGGTGTCGAAGGTGATGCCCTTGCCGACGAGGGCCAGGTGCCGGCTCGCCGACGGCGGCGCGTAGTCGATCCGGACGAGCCGGGGCGGGCGGGCCGAGCCGGAGCCGACGGCGAGGATGCCGCCGTAGCCGCCCTCGGCGAGGGCGGTCTCGTCGAGCACGGTCGCGCTCACGTGCTCGGCGGCCTCGGCGAGCCGGACGGCGCGCTCGGCCAACGTCCCGGGGTAGAGCTGCGAGGGCGGGGCGGAGACCAGCTCGCGCACCAGGTGGGCGGCCTCGACGACGACGCGCGCCCGGGCGAGGGCGGCGCCGCCGTCGAGACCGGAGAGCACCGCGACGTCCGCCGCCGGCAGCCGGGTTGTCGCGAGCGAGGCGCTGCGCTGCTCGGTGTAGGCCCAGGCGCCGATGCCGGCGCCCTCGAGCACGGCGGTGAGCCGCTCCTCGTCCGCGATCGGCAGCAGCAGCGCGATCGAGGAGACCCCGGTGAGCTGGCGCGCGGCCGAGCCGGCCGCGTAGCGCAAGCCGGTGGCGTCCGGGGCCTCGGCCGGGCCCAGGCCGATGAGTGCGAGGCTCCGCGGTCGGCCGCCCGGGAACGGCAGCCGCCGCAGCTCGTCGGCGGCACCGGTGACGCCGATCGCCGCGAGGTCGCCGACGGCGGCGGCGACGGCCGGGTCGTCGCTCGCGAGCGCGGGGGACTCGCCGCCGGTCACCCCCACGACGAGCACGTCGACGTCGAGGTCGACGGGGGCGGACGGGGTCACGGAGAGTGTCGGCACGGCCACCCGGCCAGCCTAAACGAGGGCGTTCGCTGCCGGCGTGAGCGTGGTGAGGGCGACGGGGCGGCCGGCGGCATACCCTGGATGCATGCTCGATCCGTCCGGACTCTACGACATCTCGCGGGATGCCGCGGAGGTGCCGCTCGGCCTGCCGCTCGTGGCCGGCCTGACCGGCTTCGCGGACGCCGGCGGCGCGGTCGCCCAGCTCAACGAGTACCTCGTCGAGGTGCTCGACACCCGGGTGGTGGCGCACTTCGACGCCGACTCTCTGCTGGACTACCGGGCCCGGCGTCCGACGATCTTCTTCGACGAGGACCACCTGGGCGAGTTCCGCCCGGTCTCGCTCGACCTGCGGCTGGCGACCGACGATCTCGGTCAGCCGTTCCTGCTGCTCACCGGTTACGAGCCCGACTTCCAGTGGGAGCGCTTCACCGCCGCCGTGCTGCAGCTCATCGAGCGCTACCGGGTGCGCTCGACGACCTGGGTCAACGCCATCCCGGTCCCGGTGCCGCACACCCGGCCGATCCGGGTGACGGTCAGCGGAAACCGTCCGGATCTCATCGGCTCGATGTCGGTGTGGAGGCCGCGGACCGAGGCGCCGGCGAACGCGCTGCACATGCTCGAGTTCCGGCTGCAGAAGCTCGAGCATCCGATCGCCGGCTTCGTGCTGCTCGTGCCGCACTACCTCGCCGACACCGAGTACCCCGCCGCGGCGATCACGGCCATCGAGAGCATCACGGCCGCGACCGGGCTGATATTCCCCACCGACCGGCTCCGCGCCGAGAGCCGTGACTTCCTCGCCAAGATCGGATCGCAGGTCGAGTCGAACGCGGAGCTGTCCCGGCTGGTGGCCCGTCTCGAGCAGCAGCACGACAGCTATCTGCTCGACAACCCGCCGCCCTCGCCGCTCGCGGACGCCGACGGCGGCCTGCCGAGCGCCGAGGACATCGCCGCCGAGCTCGAGGACTTCCTGGCCAGCCGGCGCGACGACGACGCCGACTGAGCGCGCCCGGCGGCCGGGCGCGCTCAGCGCCCTAGGATCGAGGGAGTGGACTCCCGGCGCGCATGGATCGTCTTCGCGGCCGGGCTGTTCGCCTACATCGCCGCCGTGCTGCAACGCTCCTCGCTGGGCGTCGCCGGTGTCGTGGCCACGGAGCGCTTCGGCATCCAGGCCGTCGCGCTCTCCACGCTCGCCGTCTCCCAGATCGCCGTGTACGCGGCGCTCCAGGTGCCGGTCGGCGTCGTCCTGGACAGGCTCGGCCCGCGACGGCTGATCGTCACGGGCTCTATCGTGCTCGGCCTCGGCCAGCTCGCCGTCGCGCTCGCCCCGGCCATCGGCCCGGCCGTCGCCGGCCGGATGCTCGTGGGCGCCGGCGACGCACTGATATTCATCTCCGCCCAGCGGCTCGTGATCGCCTGGTTCGCCGGGCGCCGGGTGCCGCTGATGTCGCAGCTGCTCGGCGCCACCGGCGCCCTCGGGCAGCTGCTCTCCGCGGTGCCGTTCTCGTCGCTGCTGCACGCCGCGGGCTGGACGCCGGCCTTCGTCTCGGCCGCGGCCCTGTCGTTGCTCGCCGGCGTCGTCGCCGCGGCCGTCATCGCCGACCGGCCGCCCGGGGCGGCGGCGCCGGTGCCGGGCGGGCTGCGGGAGAGCCTCGGGCGGCTGCGCGAGGCTCTCGCCCGGCCCGGCACCCAGCTCGGCTTCTGGTCGCACTTCGTCACTCAGTCCTCCGGCACCGTGTTCGCCCTGCTCTGGGGCGCCCCGTTCCTCTCCATCGGCATGGGCCTCGGCGGCGAGGCCGCGTCGCTGCTGCTCGCCGTGATCGTCGTCGTCGGCGTGCTGAGCGGGCCGGTGCTCGGCCTCGTCATCGCCCGCCATCCGCTGCGGCGCAGCACGGTGGTGCTCGCGATCGTCGCCGCCATGGGCATGGCCTGGGCGCTCGTGCTCGCCTGGCCGGGGCGGCCGCCGCTGTGGCCGGTCGTCCTGCTCATCGTCGTCATCGCTGTCGGCGGCCCGGGCAGCCTCATCGGCTTCGACTTCGCCCGCACGTTCAACCCGCAGCGCAGCATCGGCTCGGCGACGGGCATCGTGAACGTCGGCGGCTTCCTCGCCTCCTTCCTGATGATGTTCCTCATCGGCCTCGTCCTCGACGCCGTCGACGCGGCCCGCGGCGGCGACGGCAGCCCGACGCTGCTGTACTCCTTCGACTCCTTCCGCATCGCCTTCCTCGTGCAGTACCTCGTCGTCGGCGCCGGCACCGTGATGCTCGTGCGTGCCCGCCGGCGCACCCGCGCCCGGTTGCACGCCGAGGAGGGAATAACGGTGGCCCCTGTATGGGTTGCACTGGCGAGGGCCTGGAACCGGCGTCTCGGGCGGCGCTGAGCGCGGGTGGGCGGCGTCCGACCGCCTCCCCGTGTGCGACAATGGACGCTCGGACCCGGTCGGGTCCCCGACATCCGCAGGCTTCCGCCGTGTGCCTCGTCCGGGGGACTTGACATGGGTCCTCATAGTGCCCGCACGAGCAGTCCCGCACGACCAGTAAGGCGACCAGTAAGGGGTGTCCCCATGGCGACACGGAGCAAGTCCGCGGTCCTCGCCGGGCCCGAGCAGAGCGGCCCCGAGCAGAACGGGGCCGAGCAGAGCGGGGCTGCCGCCCCCGCGGCGAAGACGCCGGCCAAGGCCCCGGCGAAGAAGGCCCCGGTGAAGAAGGCGCCGGTGAAGAAGGCCCCGTCCGCGACGACGACCGGGCCGGCCGCGGCGAAGACGGCCGCGGCGAAGACGGCGGCGACGAAGACGACGGCGACGAGGAAGGCCCCCGCGAAGCGCGGATCGAAGGCCGCCGAGGACGTCGATGAGGAGGCCCTGGACGAGGGCGAGCTCGACGCCGGGCTCGAGGCCGAGGACGTCGAGGAGGGTGCCGACGAGGCCGCTGATGAGACGGCCGAGGAGACGGCGGAGGGCGGCGAGGCCAAGGACGCGGCCAAGCCCGGTGAGCCCGACGAGGAGGATGAGACGCCCGCGGCCCGCGAGGAGGTGCCCGCCGGCGCCCTCGTGCTGACCGCCGGCGACGACGAGGACGAGATCCCCGTCTACTCCGCCGCGATCACCGGTGCCACCGCCGACCCGGTCAAGGACTACCTCAAGCAGATCGGCAAGGTGGCCCTGCTCAACGCCGAGCAGGAGGTCGAGCTCGCCATGCGCATCGAGGCCGGCCTGTTCGCCGAGGAGAAGCTCTCCAAGATGACCGACCAGGAGAAGCGCAGCCAGCTGGGCCGCGAGCTCCAGTGGGTCGCGAAGGACGGCGCCCGCGCCAAGTCCCACCTGCTCGGCGCCAACCTGCGCCTGGTGGTGAGCCTCGCCAAGCGCTACACCGGTCGCGGCATGCAGTTCCTCGACCTCATCCAGGAGGGCAACCTCGGCCTCATCCGCGCCGTGGAGAAGTTCGACTACACCAAGGGCTTCAAGTTCTCCACCTACGCGACCTGGTGGATCCGCCAGGCGATCACCCGGGCGATGGCCGACCAGGCGCGCACCATCCGCATCCCCGTGCACATGGTCGAGGTCATCAACAAGCTCGCCCGGGTGCAGCGCCAGATGCTGCAGGACCTGGGCCGCGAGCCCACCCCCGAGGAGCTCAGCCGCGAGCTCGACATGACCCCGGAGAAGGTCATCGAGGTGCAGAAGTACGGTCGCGAGCCGATCAGCCTGCACACCCCGCTCGGCGAGGACGGCGACAGCGAGTTCGGCGATCTCATCGAGGACACCGAGGCGGTCGTGCCGGCCGACGCGGTGGGCTTCACGATGCTGCAGAAGCAGCTCGAGTCGCTGCTCGACTCCCTCTCCGAGCGCGAGGCCGGCGTCATCCGGATGCGCTTCGGGCTCGGCGACGGGATGCCGAAGACGCTCGACCAGATCGGCGACACCTTCGGCGTCACCCGCGAGCGCATCCGCCAGATCGAGTCGAAGACGATGGCGAAGCTGCGCCACCCGAGCCGTTCGCAGTCGCTGCGCGACTACCTCGAGTAGGCCCCCATCGCAAGCGCACACCGGATGGCGCGCCTGCCGCCCGCCGTCCGGCTGCTGGCGGCCATCTGGGCGGGCAAGCTCGCCGCGCTCGCGCTCCGGGCGACCGGCCGAGCCGGCACCCACGTGCCCGGGCTGATCGCCCGGCGCCTGCACCCGGACATCATCGGCGCCATCGCCCACCCGGCCCGCGTCGTCGTCGTGACCGGCACCAACGGCAAGACCACGGCGGCGAACCTGCTGACGGAGGCGCTGCTGCTGCAGGGGGTGCGGGTGGCGAGCAACCGCAACGGCTCGAACCTCGCAGCGGGCATCGCGGCGACGCTCATCGGCGCCGTCGACTGGCGCGGCCGCTCGCGCGCCGACATCGGCGTGCTCGAGATGGACGAGCGCTCGGCGCGACTCGTGCTGCCGGGTCTCGACCCCGAGCTGCTGCTGTGCCTCAACCTCACCCGCGACTCGATCAAGCGCAACGCGCATCCGGAGTACATCGCCTGGATCCTGTCCTCGGCGCTCCCGGCCCGCACCCGCCTCGTGCTCAACGCCGACGACCTCATCGCCTGCTCCCTCGGCACGGCGTCCGACGGTGGCGCGATCAACCCGCGCAGCCACTTCGCCGTCGACCGGCTGCCGGGCGACGGCACCCGGCCGCGCGGCGCCGCCGTCGACGTGCAGACCTGCCCGGTCTGCGATCACCTGCTCGACTGGGAGCACTGGCGCTACAACCACATCGGTCGGGCGCGCTGCCCGGCCTGCGGCTTCCGGTCGCCGGACGCCGGCTATCGCGTGACGGCCGTCGACACCGTCGCCGGCACCCTCCGCCTCGACCTCGACGGCGAGCCGCGCGAGGCGCGCCTGGTCAACGACAACATCGTCAACGTCTACAACGAGATCGCCGTCGCGGCCGTGCTCGACGCCCTGGCCGTGCCGCGGGACGCGATCGTCGCCGCCCTCGCGCGCATCGAGCCACCACGCACCCGCTTCGCGACCGAGCTCGTCGGCGGGGTGCGCATCGTGCGCCAGCTCACCAAGGGCCTCGTCGGCGTCGCCTGCTCGCGCGCCTTCGCCTACCTGGCCTCGTTCCCCGGCCGGAAGGCCGTGCTGCTGGCCATCGACGAGGCGAGCGAGCGCACCACCGACGTGGAGAACATCGCCTGGTGCTACGACGCCGACTACGAGCACCTCGCCGACGAGAGCATCGGGCAGATCGTCGTCGGGGGGGTGCGGCGGCACGACCAGGCGCTCCGGCTCGCGATCGCCGGCGTCGACCCGGCCCGCATCGTCACCGTCGAGTCGGAGACCGCCATCGCCGAGCGGGTCGCGCTCGCCGACCGCGACGCCGTCCCGGTGGACGTGGTGTTCAACCTGCACAGTGTGCACAACGCCGAGAGCACCGGCGGACCGGTGCAGCGCCGACTGCGCCAGCGTCTGACCGAGGCGGCACCGTGACCGGCGCGCTCACGATCGAGATGCTGTTCCCGGAGATCGCGAACCTGCACGGTGACGGTGCGAACATCCACTACCTGGCCCAGTGCCGGCCGGACGCCCGCATCATCCGCACGGCGCTCACCGACACCCCCGCCTTCGTCGCCGGCGCCGTCGACCTGATCTACCTCGGCCCGCTCACCGAGCGCGGTCAGCTCGCCGCCGTCGAACGGCTCCGACCGCACCGGGACCGGATCGAGGCGCTCATTGAGGCCGGCGTGTCCTTCCTGTTCACCCACAACGCCCTCGAGGTGCTCGGCGAGCGCATCCGCAACGACGACATGGGCTACGACGTGCCCGGTGTCGGCGTGTTCCCCCTCGAGGCGCGACTGAGCATGTTCGGCCGCTACAGCGGCAAGGTGCTCGGCACCGCGCCCGAGGCGGGGGAGCATCCCGTCGTCGGCTACAAGTCGCAGTTCTCCATGGTCGACGCGCCGCCGGAGCTGCCCGGCTTCCTCACCGCCGAGCGCGGCATCGGCCGGTGCGCCACGACGGCGATCGAGGGCGTGCGACGCGTCAACTTCATCGGCACCTCGCTCATCGGACCGCTGCTCGTGCTCAACCCGCACCTCAGCCGCGGCCTGCTGTCCCGGCTCGATCCCGACAGCGAGCCGGTGATCGCGCACGAGGAGCTCGCGATCGCCGCCTACCGGGCACGGCTCGCGGGCTTCGGCGAGGCGCGGCGCTGGCATCCGTTCGAGCGGGTACGGCGCCGGGGCTGAGGATGCCGGCGGCTGGCTCCCGTGCTCGGGGCCCTCAGGCCTCGAAGGTGTTGACCATCGCGTGCGCGGCCCGCTCCAGGTAGCCCCACAGCAGAGCCTCGTCGGCCGGCGCGAGACCGAGGTCATCGACGGCGGCCCGCATGTGCGCAAGCCAGCGGTCCCGGGCCTCCGGGTTCACCCGGAACGGCAGGTGCCGCATCCGCAGCCGCGGATGCCCGCGCTGCTGGCTGTAGGCCGTCGGCCCGCCCCAGTACTGCTCCAGGAAGCCGGTGAGCCGCTGGATGGCGCCCTCCAGGTCCTCCTCGGGATACATCGGCCGCAGCACCCCGTCGGTCGCGACCCCCTCGTAGAAGCGGCGCACCAGCCGCTCGAACGTCGCCCGCCCGCCCACGTGTGCCCAGAAGCTGCCGTCGACGGCAGCGCCGCCGGCACCCGTCCGCAGGGTGATCGGGTCCTCGCTCATGAGTCCTTCCCCGCGTCGCGGGAGCGCTTCTGAGCCGATGGGCTTTTTTGGGCCGATGGGCTTTTCTGGGCCGGCACCGGCCGGGTGCGCGGTGGGCGGGCGCCGGTGACGCTCCCGGCGCCCTCGAAGCCGGAGAGCACGACGGTGTTGAGGCTCGGCAGCCGCACCCCCATCTCGTCGAGCAGCCGCTTGAGCCGGGCGCGCAGCTCACGAGCGACGTCGTCCTTCGCGCTCGCGCGGGTCTTGACCACGAGCCGGATCACGATCGCCTCCGAGGAGATCGACTCGATGCCCCACACCTCGGGCCTCTCCACGATCCGGCTCAGCCAGCGCGGGTCGGTCGCGAGCCCGGTGGCGGTCTGCAGCATCCGTGACTGCACCAGGTCCACATCGGCGTCGTAGGGCACCGCGAGGTCGAGGATCACCCGCGACCAGCCCTGCGAGAGGTTGCCGACGCGCAGCATCTCGCCGTTGCGCACGTACCAGAGCGTGCCGTTGACGTCGCGCACCTGGGTGCAGCGGATGCCGACCGCCTCCACGACACCGGTGGCGAAGCCGGTGTCGACGACGTCGCCGACGCCGATCTGGTCCTCGATCACCAGGAACAGCCCGCCGAGCATGTCCTTGACGATGTTCTGCGCGCCGAAGCCGAGCCCGGCGCCGACCGCCGCGGTGATGAGCGAGAACGCGCCGGTCGCGCCCGGCGCGATCGTGTAGACGATGAGGATGAGCGAGACGACGACCACCACGGCCGTGACGACGTTGGTCAGCAGCGAGCCGATGGTGCGGGTGCGCTGCACGATGCGCACGGCCGCGAGCGGCGAGCTCGCGAGCGCCTGGGTGTCCTCCACGTCCGCCCGCGACTTCACGCCCCTCACGATCCGGTTCACGACGAAGCGGATGCCGAGCTGCAGCACGAGCCGCAGCACCACCGAGACGACGATGATCAGCAGCACGCCGATCGGCTTCTGCCAGGTCTCCCAGAACGAGGAGGCGAAGAGGTCGGCGAGCACCCGTCCATCCTAGGAATCCCCGGCCGAGACCATGACGACCTGCCGATACGATGACGACGTGGGGGAGGAACCGGAACGTCACGTCGTCATCGTGCCGCCGATGTCATCGGGGCCGAACGTGCCGACGCTGCTGTTCCCGGCGCTCGCGGCCGCACGGCGCGGGGCGCGCATCCACCGCCTGAACTGGACCGCGCCCGCGGAGCTGAGCCGGAACACGGAGCGCCGGGGGCCGTGGGTCGCCTCCCACGTGCGGCCGAAGGTCGGCGCGCTCGTCACCTCGCCGCGCCCGACGCTGCCGCTCATCATCGGCGCCTCCTTCGGCGCCCGCGCCGCGCCGATCGCCGCGGACTTCGGGCTCCCGGGCGTGTGGATCATGCCGCCCCTGACCGAGGACGACTGGGTGATCTCGGCGCTCGCCCGCAGCGAGGCGCCGTTCCTGCTGATCGGCGGCGGCGAGGACCCGGCCTGGGACCTCGGCATCGCCCGCTCGCTGACACCCCACGTGCTCGAGATCGAGGGCGCCGACCACGCGCTCATGCACCCCGGCCCGATCGCGGACTCGGTCGCGACGCTCGGCCGGGTGGTCGCCCGGATCGAGCGCTTCCTCGACGAGACGGTCTGGCCGGGGGCCGGCCGGCCCTAGCGTCCGGCCGACCTCAGCGCGCCCGACCTCAGCGCGCCCGCTCGGCGAGCAGCTTCGCGGTCTCGTCGTGCCAGTGCAGCGCCCGGGGGGCGAGCTTGCCCTTGAACTCGGTGCCGTGGTGGGCGCAGAACAGCAGCTCGCCCGTCGGCAGCGTCACTCGGATGTACGCCTGGGCCCCGCAGCTGTCGCACCGGTCGAGGGCCGTGAGCTCGAAGCCGTCGTCGAACTCGCTCTCGAGAGCGGCCGCGTCCGTGGTCAGCTGGGTCATCGTTCGCTCCTGTTCGAGACGTCTCCGGCGGGATGCACCCATCCAAACACGATCGTGTTTCCGCCGTGGGTCGATTGCATAGCATTTCGCCCAGCGCGAAGCGGTCGGCACGAGCCCGGTGTGACGCTGCCGTTACGGGCCGCGACGGCGCCGCATGTCGCGCCGTCGTGGCCCGGGTCATGGCCGTAGTGTGAACAGCGGTCTGTGCGCCGGATCGGCCGGGCCGGAGCGGACGGGATGAGGCATGGCGAGCGCGGCGCAGTCGGACTACTCGGCACGGCACCTCTCGGTGCTCGAGGGCCTCGACGCGGTGCGCAAGCGTCCCGGGATGTACATCGGCTCGACCGACTCCCGCGGGCTCATGCACTGCCTGTGGGAGATCATCGACAACTCCGTGGACGAGGCGCTCGCGGGCTATGGCAACCGCATCGTCGTGCTGCTGCACCCGGACGGCAGCGTCGAGGTGCGCGACGAGGCGCGCGGCATCCCCGTCGACATCGAGCCGAAGACCGGGCTCACCGGCGTCGAGGTGGTGTTCACCAAGCTGCACGCCGGCGGCAAGTTCGGCACCGGCTCCTACGCGGCCTCCGGCGGCCTGCACGGGGTGGGCGCCTCGGTCGTCAACGCGCTCTCCGCCCGGCTCGACGTCGAGGTCGACCGCGACGGCGCCACCTGGGCGATGTCGTTCCACCGCGGCGAGCCCGGTGTCTTCGACGATGCGGACGGCCCGAGCCCGGACGCCCCGTTCCACCCGTTCACCGCCGGCAGCGAGCTGCGTCGCGTCGGCCGGGTCGCGAAGGGCGTCACCGGCACCCGCATCCGCTACTGGGCCGACCCGCAGATCTTCACCCGCGGCGCCGCCTTCGTGGCCGAGGACCTCGTGCAGCGGGCACGGCAGACGGCGTTCCTGGTGCCGGGGCTCGGCATCGACATCCGCCACGAGCGGGACGCCGAGCCGGTCACCGAGTCGTTCCGCTTCGAGGGCGGCATCAGCGAGTTCGTCGACTTCCTCGCCCCGGACGCGCCGCTGACCTCCACCTGGCGGATGCAGGGCTCCGGCACGTTCACCGAGACGGTCCCGGTGCTGCAGGAGAACGGCCACATGGTGCCGACCGAGCTGGAGCGGCGCTGCGAGGTCGACATCGCGCTGCGCTGGGGCACCGGCTACGACACGGTGTTCCGCTCCTTCGTGAACATCATCGCCACCCCGAAGGGCGGCACCCACCAGGCCGGCTTCGAGACGGGGCTGATGAAGGCGATCCGGGCACAGGTGGAGCAGAGCGCCCGCCGGCTCAAGGTGAGCGCCGGCGAGAAGCTCGAGAAGGACGACCTGCTCGCCGGACTGACCGCCGTGCTGACGGTCCGGCTGCCCGAGCCGCAGTTCGAGGGACAGACGAAGGAGGTGCTCGGCACGCCGGCCGTGCGCCAGATCGTCGCGAGCGTCGTGACCCGCGAGCTCGCCGCCCGCTTCGCCTCGACTCGGCGGGAGGACAGGGCTCAGTCGGCGCTCGTGCTCGAGAAGGTGGTCTCCGAGATGAAGTCGCGCATCTCGGCACGCGCCCACAAGGAGACCCAGCGGCGCAAGAACGCGCTCGAGTCGTCCTCTCTGCCGGCGAAGCTCGTCGACTGCCGCTCCAACGACGTCGCCTCGAGCGAGCTGTTCATCGTCGAGGGCGACAGCGCCCTCGGCACCGCGAAGCTCGCCCGCGACAGCGAGTACCAGGCGCTGCTGCCGATCCGCGGCAAGATCCTCAACGTGCAGAAGGCGAGCGTGTCCGACATGCTCTCCAACGCGGAGTGCGCCTCGATCATCCAGGTGATCGGCGCCGGCTCCGGGCGCAGCTTCGACCTCGAGCAGGCCCGCTACGGCAAGGTCATCATCATGTCCGACGCGGATGTCGACGGCGCCCACATCCGCACCCTGCTGCTCACGCTGTTCTACCGCTACATGCGGCCGATGATCGAGGACGGCCGGGTGTACGCCGCCGTGCCGCCGCTGCACCGCGTGATCGTCGCCGGCGCGGGCGCGCGCAAGGCCGAGCCGGTCTACACCTACTCCGAGACGGAGCTGCACCGGGTGCTCGCGGGGCTCAAGCGCGCCGGCCGCCGGCACCAGGACCCGATCCAGCGCTACAAGGGACTGGGCGAGATGGATGCCGACCAGCTCGCCGAGACCACGATGAGCCGCGCCCACCGCACCCTGCGCCGGGTGCGGGTGGAGGACGCCGACGAGGCCAGCCGGGTCTTCGAGCTGCTCATGGGCAACGACGTCGCCCCGCGCAAGGAGTTCATCATCGCCGGCGAGGGGCTCGACCGGGGTCGCATCGACGTCTGAGGGCCGGCATGATCCCGGCATGCTACGGTCATGCCATGGCCATCCTTCAGATCAAGGGCCTCGCTGACGACGTGCACGCTGCGCTCGCTGCGCGCGCGCGGGCCGAGGGCACGACGATGTCTGATCTCGCCGCTCGCATGATCGAGCGTGAACTCGGTCGGCGCACCATGCGCGACTGGGTCGCAACGCTTCCGACCTCACCGGTGCGCGACATCGACACGCTCGGCGCCCTCGACGCTGCGCGCGACGAGCTCGGCCGGGCGTGAACCGCGCGGCCGCACCGGCCGTCGTCGACGCGAGCGTGTTCCTCGACGCTCTCACTCCGTGCGCGCGACGGCAGGCCGCGCGGCGCGCGCTCGAGGCGGTGGAGCCGATCGCGCCGGCATCCGTCGACGTCGAGGTGCTGTCGGCGCTCGCCCGACTCGAGCGCAGCGGACAGCTCGCAACACGTGAAGCGGATGCGGCCATCGCCTCGTGGGTCGAGGCCGACATCGAGCGCGTCGAGATCCGCGCTGTCGTGCCCGAGGCATGGGCGATGCGGGCCGCCGTGCGCCCGGCCGACGGGCTGTACGTCGCGCTCGCTGGCGGCCTGGCGCTGCCACTCGTGACGAGCGACGCCCGCCTCGCGCGCGCACCGATCCGTGGTGTGACGTTCACGGTTGTGACGTGAACCGGGCGGCGCGCTCGGCCGATCTCGTCTGCTCGGTGGTCGTCGGGTGAGGAGTAGCGTGCGGGTTGTGACGTCCCCCGCATCCGACCCCGGGATCGAGGCGGAGGTCACGGGCGGCCGGATCGTGGGCGCGCGTCGGCGCGGACTGCGGATGTGGCGCGGCATCCCCTATGCCGCACCACCCGTCGGACGTCGACGACTGCGCGCGCCGGAACCCGTGGTGCCGTGGTCCGGGCTGCGGGCGGCGAGCGAGTTCGGCGCCGTCGCCTACCAGGATCGTGACACGCAGCTCGGCAGCGCCGGCGTGCGTCTGCCCCGGTCCGAGGACTGCCTGACGCTCAACGTCCTCACCCCGGACGACGACGCGGCGGGCCGCCCGGTCATGGTGTTCATCCACGGCGGCGCCTACCTCAACGGCTCATCGCGCGAGATCCCGCACCTCGGCGAGGCGCTCGTGCACGCCGGCGGGATCGTGTTCGTCAACCTCAACTACCGGCTCGGGGCGCTCGGCTACCTCGACTTCAGGCGCTACGGCACCGAGGCCCGGCCGTTTCAGGCGAACCTCGGCCTGCGCGACCAGGTGGCGGCGCTCGCCTGGGTGCGCGAGAACATCCGCGCCTTCGGCGGCGACCCGGGCGCCGTGACCGTGTTCGGCGAGTCGGCCGGCGCGAACGCCGTGACGACGCTGCTCGCGACGCCCTCGGCGCGCGGGCTGTTCGCGCGCGCGATCGCGGAGAGCTCGCCCGTCGAGGCGATCTACACGGCCGACGTCGCGCAGGACTGGGCCGCCGTCTACGTCGAGATCCTCCGCGAGCTCACCGGCGAGCACAGGAGCGACCCGGCGGCGCTGCTCGCCGGCGCGAGCGCCGCCGTGATGACGCGCGCGGCGGCGCTCATGCAGCGTCGCTTCGCCGACGACGTGCCGGGGACGGCGCCGTTCTCCCCGGTGATCGACGGGGAGGTGCTGCCCGAGCGCCCCTCGGATGCCGTCGCCGCGGGTCGGTCCGCGCGGGTGCCGCTCATCATCGGCACGAACGCGCACGAGGGCACGCTCTTCCGCGGGCGCCTCGACATGCTCGCGAGCACGAAGCCGCGCATCCGCGCGATCTTCGCCAGGACCGAGCGCGACGCGCGCCGGACGCTGTTCTCGGTGTACCGGGCGCTGCCCGCACGCACCTCGGCGGCGCAGTTCGCCGGCGACTACTCGTTCTGGTACCCCTCGGTGAAGTACGCCGAGGGCCACGCGCGGCACGCGCCGGTGTGGTTCTACCGCTTCGACATCGCGCCGCGCGTGCTGCACCTCACCGGCTTCGGCGCCACCCACGGCATCGAGCTGTTCGCGGTGTTCGACCTGCTCGACACGTCGATCGCGCGCCTCGCCGGCATCCTCGGCGGACGCGGCGCGTTCCGGCGGGCGGGCGCGCGCGTGCGCCGCCGCTGGCTCGAGTTCGCGCGCACGGGCACGCCCGGCGAGGACTGGCCGGGGTACGAGGCCGGGCAGCGGCGCACCCTGGTGATCGACGAGACCGACCGGGTGGAGGCCGACCCGCTCGCCGAGCGCCGCGTGGCCTGGCAGGCGTTCGTTCCCTACGTGTGAGCGGCCTCGCGAGCTCGCTCTAGAGCGAGCGGCCGATCGAGCCGATGACGCCCTCGAGCGGGGAGCCCGAGGCGTCGCGCCGGGAGCCGCCCTCGGGCAGCGCGCGGATCGACCCGTCCGGGCCGACGGCCACCGGGGGGGCCGTGCCGACCCAGGCGAGAGCGAGGCCGTCCTCGCCCTTGAGGAAGGCGTGGGCGCGCACGCCGCCGGTCGCGCGCCCCTTGCCGGGGAACTGCGCGAACGGGCTCACCTTGCCGCGGCCCGGGTCGGTGCCCGCGAGCACGCCCTCCGACGAGGACACCGTCGCGACGACGACGTCGTCCGCCGGGTCGACGGCGCCGAAGAACAGCACCCGCGCCTTCGCCGACAGGCTGATGCCGGCCATGCCGCCCGCGGCCACGCCCTGCGGCCGCACGGCCGACGCCGGGAAGTGCAGCAGCTGCGCGTCGGAGCTGACGAACACGAGCTCGGCCGCGTCGCCCGTCTGCGCGACTCCGACGACCTCGTCGCCGGGCTTGAGCGTGATGGCCTCGAACTCGGGCCGGGCGGGGTAGCCGCCCGCCGCGACGCGCTTGACGACGCCCTGTCGTGTGCCGAGCGCGATCGGCACCTCGGAGCCGAGCGAGACGAGACCGAGCACGCGCTCCCTCTTGTTCGCGAGGGCCAGGTAGTCGCCGATCCGTGCGCCCGCGCCGAGCTGCACCGAGTTGGCCGGCACGCTCGGCAGGTCGACGGGGGAGAAGCGGATGACACGGCCGAGGCTCGTGACGGCGCCGATCTCGCCACGGCTCGTGGTGTCGATCGTCGCGAGGACGGCGTCGTGCCGCGAGCGGCGCTTCGGCGGCGCGATCCCGCCGCTCTCGGGGATGTCGACGCGGATCGCGCGGCCGGTGGTCGAGAGCAGCACTCGGCACGGCGCATCCGCGATCTCGAGCACCGGCGCCCTCGTGCGCGACGACGCCGCGGTCGTCGCGCCCGGGGCGGCCTCGGTCAGCAGCGTGCGCCGCGGGGTGCCGAAACGCTCGGCGACCTGCTCGAGCTCCTCGGAGACCAGGCCGCGCACGCGTGCCGGATCGGCGAGGATCGCCTCCAGCTCGGCGATCTCGGTGCGCAGCTGGGCCTGCTCGCGCTCGAGCTCCAGCCGGCTGAACCGGGTCAGCCGGCGCAGCCGCAGCTCGAGGATGTACTCGGCCTGCCGCTCGGAGAGGTCGAAGACGCTCATCAGCCGGGCGCGGGCCGCCTCCGCCTCGTCGCTCGTGCGGATCACCTGGATGACCTCGTCGATGTCGAGGATCGCGATCAGCAGGCCGTCGACGAGGTGCAGCCGCTCCTGCCGGCGGGCGAGCCGGAAGCGGCTGCGCCGGGTGACGACGTCGAGCCGGTGGTCGAGGAACACCCGCAGCAGCTCGCGCAGCCCGAGCGTCTGCGGCCGGCCGTCCACGAGCGCCACGTTGTTGATGCTGAAGCCGTCCTCGAGCGGCGTCAGCCGGTAGAGCTGCTCGAGCACGGCATCCGGGCTGAAGCCGGTCTTGATGCCGATCACGAGGCGCAGGCCGTTCTTGCGGTCGGTGAGGTCGGTCACGTCGGAGACGCCGGTGATCCGCTTGGCCTGCACGCCGTCCTTGATCTTCTCGATCACCCGCTCGGGGCCGACGAGGTAGGGCAGCTCGGTGACGACGAGCCCGGACTTGCGGGCGGTGAGCTGCTCGACGCTCACCCGGGCGCGGGTCTTGAACGCGCCGCGGCCGCTCGCGTAGGCGTCGCGGATGCCGGCGAGGCCGATGATCGTGCCGCCGGTGGGCAGGTCCGGGCCCGGTAGGTGCTCCATGAGCTCCTCGAGGCTCGCCTGCGGGTGCTCCAGCAGGTGCCGGGCGGCGCCGACGACCTCGATGAGGTTGTGCGGCGCCATGTTGGTGGCCATGCCGACGGCGATGCCGCTCGCGCCGTTGACGAGCAGGTTCGGGATCGCCGCGGGCAGCACCTCGGGCTGGGTGAGCTGGTTGTCGTAGTTCGGCACGAACTCGACGACGTCCTCGTCGAGGCCGTCGGTCATGGCGGTGGCCGCCCGGGCCATCCGCGCCTCGGTGTAGCGCGCCGCCGCGGGCCCGTCGTCGAGGGAGCCGAAGTTGCCGTGGCCGTCGACGAGCGGCAGGCGCAGTGTGAAGTCCTGGGCCATCCGCACGAGCGCGTCGTAGATCGCACCGTCGCCGTGCGGGTGCAGCTTGCCCATCACCTCGCCGGTGATCCGGGCGCTCTTGACGTGCCCACGGTCCGGGCGCAGACCCATCTCGCTCATCTGGAACAGGATGCGACGCTGCACGGGTTTGAGGCCGTCGCGGGCGTCCGGCAGGGCCCGCGCGTAGATGACCGAGTAGGCGTATTCGAGGTACGAGCCGCGCATCTCGGCGGAGACGTCGACGTCGTCGATCCGCTCGCCGGCGCCCGGAGCGCTGTCGGTGGTAGTCATAGGCTGGCTCGATGCTACCGAGGCCAGACGAGGCGGCCGTCAGCCTCGCCGACGTGCTCGCGAGCGGGCTCGCCGCGGTCGCGGGGGAGGCCGGCCGCATCCCGCTGCCGCCGGTCCGGAAGGCGCTCGTGCTGCTCGCCGACGGTCTCGGCCAGGCGGCGCTTCGCGCCCGCGCCGGACACGCGCGCCGGCTGACGGGCCGGGTCGGGGCGGGCTCGGCCATCCGCGCCTGCTTCCCGGCGACGACCTCGGCGGCGATCGCGAGCCTCGCCACCGGCGTCGCGCCCGGCCAGCACGGCATCGTCGGCTTCACGGTGCGCGACCCGGCGACCGGTGCCGTCGTGAAGCAGCTCTCCGGCCTCGACGACGTCGGCGACATCGCCGCCTGGCAGCGAGTGCCGACGCTGTTCGAGCGCGCCGCGGTCGCCGGCCTCGACGCCGTGGCGATCGGCCCGGAGCGCTACCGCGACTCCGGCTTCAGCCGCGCTGTGCTGCGCGGGGCCCGCTACCTGCCGGCGCGCACGATCGACGATCGGCTCGGCGCCGCGCTCGACTGGCTCGCCGAGCCCGGGCGCGGCATCGGCTACCTGTACGCGCCCGAGCTGGACGTCGCCGCCCACGAGCACGGCTGGCAGTCGGGGCAGTGGACGGCGAGGCTCGAGGAGCTCGACGCCGCCGTCGGGGCGCTGGAGCGGATGCCGCGCGACGTCGGCGTCCTGCTCACCGCCGACCACGGCGTGCTCGACGTGCCGGCGGGGGCGCAGATCCTCTGGCGCCGCGACCCGGCCCTCGCCGCCGGGGTCGCGGC
>JASGFF010000049.1:0-20674 GCA_047605685.1 Microbacteriaceae bacterium | reverse complement strand
TGAGCAGCGCGACGTGGTGCACCTCGCGCACGTCGCCGGCCTCGACGATGAGCCCCACCTTCATCCGGTTCTCGTTGCGGATCAGGTGGTGGTGCACGCCCGCGAGCATGAGCAGCGAGGGGATCGGCGCGAGCTCGCGGGTGGAGTCGCGGTCGGAGAGCACGATGAACTCGGCGCCGGCCTTGATCGCCGCATCCGCCTCGCGGCACATCTCGGCGATGCGCCGCTGCAGGCCCTTCGTGCCCTTGTCGACCCGGTAGACGCCCTTGATGGTCACGGTGGGATGCCGGCCGGAGTCGGTCTCGAAGTGCTGGATCTTCGCGAGCTCGTCGTTGTCGATCACCGGGAAGTCGAGGATGATCTGCTTGGCGTGCTCGGGCGTGGCGGCGAGCAGGTTGCGCTCCGGGCCGAGTCCGATCTTCATCGAGGTGACGATCTCCTCGCGGATCGAGTCGAGCGGCGGGTTCGTCACCTGGGCGAACTGCTGGGTGAAGTAGTCGAACAGCAGCCGGGGGCGCTCGCTCAGCACGGCGATGGGGGTGTCGGAGCCCATCGCGCCGAGCGGCTCGGCGCCGTTGCGCGCCATCGGCTGGATGAGGATGCGCACCTCCTCCTCGGTGTAGCCGAACGTGCGCTGGCGGCGCGCCACCGAGGCGGGGGTGTGCACGACGTGCTCGCGCTCGGGCAGCTCGGAGAGGAATATGCGCCCCGCGTCCAGCCAGTCGCTGTAGGGGGCGCCGGCGGCGATCCGGGACTTGATCTCGTCGTCCTCGATGATCCGGCCCTCAGCGGTGTCGACGAGGAACATCCGGCCGGGCTGCAGCCGGCCCTTGCGCACCACCCGGGTCTGGTCGATGTCCGGCAGCACGCCGATCTCGCTGGCGAGCACGACGAGGCCGTCGTCGGTGACCAGGAAGCGGCCGGGGCGCAGGCCGTTGCGGTCGAGCGTCGCGCCGACGAGGGTGCCGTCGGTGAAGACGAGCGCGGCGGGGCCGTCCCAGGGCTCCATCATCATCGAGTGGTACTCGTAGAACGCCTTGCGGGCCGGGTCGATGTCCGGCGCGTTCTCCCATGCCTCCGGCACCATCATCATCACGGCGTGCGGCAGCGAGCGGCCGGAGAGCTCGAGCAGCTCGACGACCTCGTCGAAGGAGGCCGAGTCGGAGGCGCTCGGCCCGTTGATCGGCAGGATCGGGCGGATGTCGCCGATCAACTCGCTCTCGAGCTGCGACTGGCGGGCCCGCATCCAGTTGCGGTTGCCCTGCACGGTGTTGATCTCGCCGTTGTGCGCGATGCGGCGGAACGGCTGGGCCAGCGGCCAGGACGGGAACGTGTTCGTCGAGTAGCGCGAGTGCACGAGCGCGAGCCTCGAGGCGAAGCGCTCGTCGGAGAGGTCCGGGTAGAACGGCTCGAGCTGGAGCGTCGTGACCATGCCCTTGTAGACGAGGGTGCGGCTGGACAGGCTCGGCAGGTAGGCGCCGACCTCGTGCTCGACCCGCTTGCGCAGGCGGAACGCCTGACGGTCCAGGGCGATGCCGCTCGGGCGCACCCCCTCGGCGTCGAGGCGCGCGGAGGCGAGGAACACCTGCTGGAACGTCGGGCTCGCCGCGCGGGCGAGGGTGCCGAGCACCTCGGGCCGCACCGGCACCTCGCGCCAGCCGAGCACGGTGAGCTGCTCCTCGCCGGCGAGGCGCTCGATCGCCCGCTTCACCCGCGCGCGCTCGACGGCGTCCGTGGGCAGGAACGCCATGCCGGCCGCGTAGCCGCCGACCTCGGGCAGCTCGAAGGGCACGACGGCGCGCAGGAAGGCGTCCGGCATCTGGGTGATGATGCCGGCGCCGTCACCCGTGCCCGCGTCGGAGCCGATCGCGCCGCGGTGCTCGAGGTTGCGCAGCGCGTCGAGGGCCGCGTCGATGATGTCGTGGCCCGCGGTGCCGCGCAGCGTCGCGACCATCGCGAGACCGCAGGCGTCCTTCTCGGTCCGGGGGTTGTACAGGCCGGTGGCCGCGGGCAGCGCGCTGAACCGCGCGTGTGCGGGGGTGAGAGCCATGGTCCGTCCTCACTCGTGGGAATGGTGCGTCAAGCGGGACGACGGCGGCCCGGCGGGGGTGCCTACGGTCCGGAGGGTGAGGACACGGCGACCCGGGTGCTCGAACCCGTGCTGCTGCTTGTGGCTGCGGCGCTCTCGCCCCCGTCATCCGTGTCCGAGTAGGTCTCGGCCGAGTCTACCGCAGCGTCCGGGCCCGCCCACTCGCGGCCGGGCCGGTACACGCCCGGCTCGAGACCCGGGTGGCGGCGGGACTGCACGACGATGACGGTGATGCCGAGCAGCACGGCGAGCAGGGCCATCCAGACGTTGGTGCGGATGCCGAGGAACAGCAGGCTGGGGTCGACCCGGATCGTCTCCCAGACCATCCGACCGGCGCCGTACCAGACGAGGTAGAGCCCAAGCTGCTTGCCCCACTGCAGCCGCTTGGCGAGGAACAGGATGACGAGGAAGCCGGCGAGGTTCCAGACGATCTCGTACAGGAACGTCGGCTGGAACAGCGTGCCCTCGGGCAGGCCGACCGGGTAGGCGGAGTTGGAGCTCTCGATCTCGAGACCCCACGGCCAGGATGTCGGCCAGCCGAACAGCTCGTGGTTGAACCAGTTGCCGAGGCGGCCGAAGGCCTGGGCGAGGATCAGGCCGGGCGCCATCGCGTCCGCGAACGACCAGAACCGCAGCCCGGCGAGCCGGCAGCCGATCGCGACGCCGATCGCGCCGCCGATGAGGGCGCCGAATATCGCGAGCCCGCCCTCCCAGATGTAGAGGATCGAGACGAGCTTCGCCGTCGAGCCGAAGTAGTCGCCCGGGTGGGTGACGACGTGGAACAGCCGGGCGCCGACGATGCCGAGCGGCACCGCCCACAGCGCCACGTCGAGCACGATGCCGGGCTCGCCGCCGCGCCGGCTCAGCCGGCGCGAGGTGATGACGACGGCGACGACGATGCCGAGGAGGATGCACAGGGCGTAGGTGTGGATGTTGAGCGCGAACGACTCGGGCACGCCGATGAACTGCAGCCACCTGCCGAGCGGGACGGTGAGCACCTGGAGGGAGTCAGGAGGGCTCGGGATGCTCATGGGGGACACGACGGGTCGGCGCCTTTCGCGGTGGGGTGGGACTCAGGCCATGGTACCGGCGGCGAGGGCCGCCGCCGTGCGCGCGGCCTCGGCGACGCCGCCGTCGCGCAGCGCGCGCACGAGGGCGGTGCCGACGATCGCGCCGTCGGCGTACTCGAGCACCTCGCGCACGTGCTCGGCCGTGGAGATGCCGATGCCGACGCACACCGGATCGGCGCCGGCCTCGCGCATCCGTCCGACGAGGGTGCGGGCGCTGCGCGCGACATCCGCCCGCTCGCCCGTGATGCCCATGGTGGACACGGCGTAGCTGAAGCCGCGGCTGAGCTCGGCGACACGCTCGAGCCGCGGCCGGGTCGAGCTCGGCGCGGCCAGGAACACCCGGTCGAGGCCGGTGCGGTCGGATGCGGCCAGCCAGTCCCCGGCCTCGTCGGGGATCAGGTCGGGGGTGATCAGGCCCGCCCCCCCGGCGGCGAGCAGCGTCTCGGCGAAGGCGTCGACGCCGTGGCGCAGCACGAGGTTCCAGTAGCTCATCACGAGCACCGGGGCGCCGGTGCGCTCGGTGATCGCGTGCACGGCGTCGAAGGCCTGCGCCACCCGGAAGCCGTTCGCGAGGGCCGCCTGGGTGGCCTCCTGGATGACGACGCCGTCCATCACCGGGTCGGAGTACGGCAGGCCGAGCTCGAGCACGTCGACGCCGTTCTCGACGAGGGCGACGGCGGCCTCGACGCTCGTGGCGTAGTCCGGGAAGCCGACCGGCAGGTAGCCGACGAGGGCGCCCGAGCCGGCATCCCGGCGGGCGCGGATGCGCTCCGCGACCCGGCTCACGACTCCACCCCGCCCAGATCAGTCGCACGGTCGCCCGCGCCGCCGGCATCGGTGTCCTCGGCCGCGGTGTCGTACAGCCCGAACCAGCGCGCCGCGGTGTCCATGTCCTTGTCGCCGCGGCCGGAGAGGCTCACCAGGATCGTCGAGCCGGGGCCGAGCTCGCGGCCGAGCTCGAGCACCCCGGCGAGGGCGTGCGCCGACTCGATGGCCGGGATGATGCCCTCGGTGCGGCTGAGCAGCCGCAGCGCCTCCATCGCCGCGGCGTCGGTCACCGGGCGGTACTCGACGCGGCCGATGGTGTGCAGCCAGGAGTGCTCGGGCCCGACGCCCGGGTAGTCGAGACCGGCCGAGATCGAGTGCGACTCGATGGTCTGGCCATCCTCGTCCTGCAGCAGGTAGCTGCGGGCGCCGTGCAGCACGCCGGGCGAGCCCACCGAGATCGTCGCCGCGGTGCGGGGCGTGTCGGCGCCCTCGCCGCCGGCCTCGAAGCCGAGCAGGCGCACACCGGGATCGTCGAGGAAGGCGTCGAAGATGCCGATGGCGTTGCTGCCGCCGCCGACGCAGGCGGCCACCGCGTCCGGGAGCCCGCCGGTGATCTCGGCCACCTGGGCGCGCGCCTCCTCGCCGATGATCCTCTGGAAGTCGCGCACGAGCGAGGGGAAGGGGTGCGGGCCCGCCGCGGTGCCGAAGATGTAGTTCGTGGTCTCGACGTTCGTCACCCAGTCGCGGAACGCCTCGTTGATGGCGTCCTTGAGCGTGCGCGAGCCGGTCTTGACCGCCACGACCTCGGCGCCGAGCAGCCGCATCCGCGCCACGTTGAGCGCCTGGCGCTCGGTGTCGACCTCGCCCATGTAGATGACACAGTCGAGGCCGAACAGCGCCGCAGCCGTCGCCGTCGCGACTCCGTGCTGGCCGGCGCCGGTCTCGGCGATGACGCGGCTCTTGCCGACCCGCTTGGTGAGCAGCGCCTGGCCGAGCACGTTGTTGATCTTGTGCGAGCCGGTGTGGTTGAGGTCCTCGCGCTTGAGCAGCACGCGGGCGCCGCCGGCGGCCCGCGCGAAGCGCGGCACCTCGGTGACCGGGCTCGGCCGGCCGGTGTAGGAGCGGTGCAGCGCCTGCAGCTCGGCCTGGAAGCCGGGATCGGTCGTCGACGCCTCGTAGGCGACGGTGAGCGCGTCGAGCGCCTCGATGAGGCTCTCGGGGACGAAGCGGCCGCCGAAGTCGCCGAAGTACGGCCCCATCGCGCCGCGGAGGCGGGGCGGGCTTGTGCTCTCCGTCGTCATGCCGGGCAGGCCTCCGTCGTCATGCCAGGAACGCCTCATGCCAGGAAGGCCTCGAGGGTGGCCACCGGGTCCCCGGTGACGAGGGCCTCGCCGACGAGCACGACGTCGGCGCCGTCGGCGCGGTAGCGGTGCACGTCCTCGGGCGTCGTCACCGCCGACTCGGCGACCCGGATCGCGTCGTCCGGGAAGCGCTCGGAGAGCCGGCCGAACAGCGTCTGGTCGAGCTCGAACGTGGACAGATCGCGCGCGTTCACGCCGATGAGCCGCGCGCCCAGGTCCGCGGCACGGGCGAGCTCCTCGGCGTCGTGCACCTCGACGAGCACCGTCATGCCGAGCTCGCCGGCGAGGGCGTGCAGCTCTGCGAGGGCGCGCTGTGCCAGGGCCGCGACGATGAGCAGCACGATGTCGGCACCGGCCGCGCGCGCCTCGAGCACCTGGTAGGGCTCGGCGATGAAGTCCTTGCGCAGCACCGGCAACGCCACCCGGGCGCGCACGGCCTCGAGGTCCGCGAGCGATCCCTTGAACCGGCGTCCCTCGGTGAGCACGCTGATGGCGCTCGCGCCGCCGCGCTCGTAGAGCGCGGCCTGCAGCGCCGGGTCCGGGATGGCGGCGAGGTCGCCGCGCGAGGGGCTCGCGCGCTTGACCTCGGCGATGATCCGCACCCGTTCGGCGGGGGCGAGGGCGTCGATGGCGTCGATGGCCGGCGGACGGGCGAGGGCGGCGGCCTCGACATCCGCGAGGCCGCGGCGCTCGCGACGCTCCGCCGCATCGGCGAGGGCGCCGGCGACGAGGGAGTCGAGCACGTCAGTGCTGCGTCTCGCCGCGCGCGGGCTCGAGGCGAGCACCGCCGACGCCGTAGCCGAGACGCTTGAGCACGTAGCCGACGAGCGCGCCGACGAGGAACAGCCCGACGCTGGCCCAGACCAGGGCCGGGACGTCGAGGAAGAAGAACACGGTGCCGATCGTGACGGCGAGCAGCATGATGACGACGGCCGTCCAGGCGGCGGGCGAGTTACCGTGGCCGGGGTCGTTGGCGTCGTGCGACATGGTGCTCTCCAATGAGGGTCGGGGTCTCGGTCAAGCCTAGCGGCTGGGCTCGGGATGCCCCGGCTGGCCGCCCGGTTGCCCGGACCCAGACTGCCCGGACCCAGACTGCCCGGGCCCAGACTGCCCGGGCCCAGCCGGGTCCGTGTCGCGGACGGTGGGGTCCTCGCCGCGGGAGAGCGCGTCCCAGGAGGCCACGTCCCCGTACTCCCCGTACTCCCCGGTCGCGCCGGTCTCGCCGGCGTCCGCGACCGGCGCGGCCTGCTGGTACCGCCGGGCCGGGCCGGGCCAGCGGCCGGCGGTGACGAGCACGGCGACGCCGAGCGCGACGAGGGCGACGCCCGCGGCGAGGGCGAGGCCCGGCCAGGCGGTGAGCGTGATCTCGCCGTGCGGCACGGCGCCGCCGCGCACACCGGTCGCCTCGGCGATCGCCGAGGCGGCCGCGTCGAGCGGCCGGGCGATCGCCGTCGCGGCCTGCGCCGCGATGCCGGCGCCGAGCAGCAGCTGCACGAGAGCGAGCAGCCGGCGCACCGCGCGCCCGGCGATCGCGAGGGCACCGCAGAGGGCGAGCTGGGCGAGCGCGAGCGCCGTCACCGCGGGGGCGGCGCTCGCGCCGTCCGCGCTCACCTCGCCGGTGCCGGTGCCGGTGACGTCGACGACGATCCAGCTCTGCGTCCAGGCGAGGAAGGCCAGGCCCGCGGCGGCGAGCCCGGCGACGACGAGCCCCGAGCGCAGGCGGCGGCCGCCCCGCGCCGGGGGCGCCGTGGGGGTCATCCGCCGATCCGCCGCATGGCGTTCGCGATCGCGACGGCGCGCAGCGGCGCCGCGGCCTTGTCGACCGTCTCCTGGTGCTCCGTCGCCGGCTCGGAGTCGGCCACCAGGCCGGCGCCGGCCTGCACGTGGGCTCGGTCGCCGATGATCGTCGCCGTGCGGATCGCGATGGCGAGATCGAGGTCGCCGGCGAAGTCGAAGTAGCCGACCACTCCCCCGTAGACGCCGCGCTGGGCCGGCTCGAGCGCGTCGATGATCTGCAGGGCGCGCGGCTTCGGCGCCCCGGAGAGCGTGCCGGCCGGGAACGTCGCCCGGAACACGTCCACCGGCCCGGCGTCCGGCCTCAGGTCGCCCTCGACGCTGGAGACCAGGTGCATGATGTGGCTGAAGCGCTCCACCTGCATGAACTCGACGACCTCGACGCTGCCGGCCCGGCAGACCTTCTGCAGGTCGTTGCGGGCGAGGTCGACGAGCATCAGGTGCTCGGCCTGCTCCTTGCCGTCGGCGAGCAGCTCGGCGGCGAGCGCGGCATCCGCCTCGGGCGTGGCGCCGCGGGGCCGCGAGCCGGCGATCGGGTGCATGTAGACCCGGCCCCGGGTGGCCTTGACGAGCGCCTCGGGGCTGGAGCCGACGATGTGGTACGGCTCGCCGTCACCGGTCGCCAGGGCGAGCAGGTACATGTACGGGCTCGGGTTGAGGGTGCGCAGCACCCGGTACACGTCGAGCGGGCTCGCGGTGAGCGGGTGGTCGAAGCGCTGCGAGAGCACCACCTGGAACACGTCGCCGTCACGGATGTGCCGCTTGGAGGCGAGCACCATCCGCTCGAACTCCTCGCGCGTGCTGCGGCGCTCCGCCTCGATCGGGGCGCCGCGGTCGATCGTGCCGATCCAGGCCGGGCTCGGCCGGCCGAGGGCGTGCTGCATGGCGTCGAGACGGGCCTGGGCGTCCGCCCAGGCGGCGTCGACGTCGACACCGGGGCCGTGGGGGTCACCGGGGCCGTCGGCATGATCGGGGTCGCCGAGCACGGTGACGATGAGCTGCACGAGCCCGTCCCGGTGGTCGATGGCCACGAGCGCCGAGACGAAGCTGAGCGCCTGGCCGGGCACGGCGTAGTCCGGCGGCGGGGCGGCAGGCAGGTGCTCGATCTGCCGGATCGCCTCCCAGCCGATGAAGCCGACCAGGCCGCCGGTGAGCGGCGGCAGGCCCTCGATCGCGGGCGTCGCCCAGCGGGCGTGCAGCGCGGCGACGGCGTCGAGGGGGCCGGCGGGCGGGTTCGGCCCGAGCGCGCGCCGGGCGTCGAGGCCGTAGTCGATCCAGGTCGCGACCTCGGCGCCGGAGGAGCCGTCGGGGCCAGCGGGGCCGGGCTGCTGGGTGAGCACGCCGAAGCTCGCGACGCCCACGAAGGAGAACCGCGACCAGATGCCGCCCTGCTCGGCGGACTCGAGCAGGAACGTCCCCGGCCGGTCCTGGGCGAGCTTGCGGTAGATGCCCACGGGCGTCTCGCCGTCGGCGAACAGCTCGCGCACGACCGGCACCACCCGGTGCCCGGCCTCCAGCAGCTCCCGCAGCTGCCCACGGCTCGTCGTCATGCCCCGGCCTCCGCCGCTCCACCCGCCGGCGCCCCGCCGACGACCGGGTCCAGCGGGTCGACGTCGAAGCAGGAGTGCGCGCCGGTGTGGCAGGCCGGGCCCACCTGCTCGACGGTGACGAGCAGGGCGTCGGCGTCGCAGTCGAGCGCCGCCGCGGTCACGTGCTGCACGTGGCCGGAGCTGTCGCCCTTGCGCCAGTACTCCCGGCGGGAGCGGGACCAGAACGTCACCCGGCCCTCGGTGAGGGTGCGCCGCAGCGCCTCGCGGTCCATGTAGCCGAGCATGAGCACGGTGCCGCTGCCGCGCTCCTGCACGATCGCCGGCAGCAGCCCGTCCGGCGAGAACGTCGCGCGGTCGAGCACGACCGCCAGCTCGGCATCCGTCATCGTCATCGCACCAGCACCCCCTCGGCGGCGAGCGCCCGTTTGACCTCGCCGATGCTCAACAGGCCGTCGTGGAACACGGATGCCGCGAGCACGGCGTCCGCCCCCGCGGCGACGGCGGGCGCGAAGTGCCGCGCGGCGCCCGCGCCGCCCGAGGCGATCACCGGCACGCTCGCCGCGGCGCGCACGGCGGCCACGAGCTCGAGGTCGAAGCCGGCCCCGGTGCCGTCGGCGTCGATCGAGTTGACCAGCAGCTCCCCCGCCCCGCGCTCGACCGCCTCACGCGCCCAGGCGATCGCGTCCAGCCCGGTCTCGCGACTGCCGCCGTGGGTGGTGACGACGAAGCCCGAGGGCGTGCCGGCGCTGCGCCGCACGTCGAGGCTCAGCACGAGCACCTGGGCGCCGAACACGTCGGCGATCTCGTCGACGAGCGCGGGCCGGGCGATCGCCGCGGAGTTCACGCCGACCTTGTCGGCCCCGCAGCCGAGCAGCCGGGAGACGTCGTCGACGCCGCGCACGCCGCCGCCGACGGTGAGCGGGATGAACACCTGCTCCGCGGTCCGGCGGACCACGTCGAACACGGTCTCGCGGCCCTCGACCGTCGCCGTCACGTCGAGGAAGGTGAGCTCGTCGGCGCCCTCCTCGTAGTAGCGGGCGGCGAGCTCGACCGGGTCGCCGGCATCCCTCAGGCCGAGGAAGTTGACGCCCTTGACGACCCGGCCCGCGGCGACGTCGAGGCAGGGGATGACCCGGGTGACGACGGTCATCGCCGGCACCTAGATCCTCGCCGCGTGGATCGCGCTCACCAGGATGGCGCGGGCGCCCGCCGCATACAGGCGGTCCATGACGTCGTTCACCTCGGCGCGGCGCACCAGCACCCGCACGGCCACCCACTCCGTGTCGTGCATCGGGCTCACCGTCGGGCCCTCGAAGCCGGGTGTGATCGCCGTCACCTCCGCGAGCCTCGCCGCGGGCACGTCGTAGTCCATGAGCACCCACTGCCGGGCGACGAGCACACCCTGCAGCCGGTGCTTGAGGGTGTCGATGCCGGCGATCGCGGGGTTCGTGGCGATGAGCACGGCGGAGGACTCGAGGATGACGGGCCCGAAGATCTCCAGGCCCTGGGCGCGCAGCGTCGAGCCGGTGCTGACGACGTCGGCGACGGCGTCCGCGACGCCGAGCTTCACGGCCGACTCCACCGCGCCGTCGAGGCCGACCATCGTCACCCGCACGCCGTGCCGGGCGAGGAAGTCGCCGACGAGCGCGACGTAGCTCGTCGCCACCCGCAGCCCGGCGAGATCCTCGATGCCGCGGAAGCGGCCGGGCGGGCCGGCGAAGCGGAACGTCGAGCCGCCGAAGTCGAGGCTCGCGATCTCGCGCGCGGCGCTGCGGGCGTCCAGCAGCAGGTCGCGGCCGGTGATGCCGACGTCGAGCGCGCCGGAGCCGACGTAGGTGGCGATGTCGCGCGGGCGCAGGTAGAAGAACTCGACGTCGTTGCCGGCGTCGAGGGCGGAGAGGGCGCGCGCATCCCGCCGGCCGGTGTAGCCGGCCTCGGCGAGCATGTCGGCGGCGACCTCGCTCAGCGAGCCCTTGTTGGGCACTGCGATCTTCAGCATGGGGGTCTTTCGGTGCGGACGCTGACAGGGGCGGGCAGGGACGTCAGAGATGTCGCCAGACGTCCGCGGGCGTCAGTCCCCTCGCGACCATGAGCACCTGGGCGTGGTAGAGCAGCTGGCTGAGCTCGAGGGCGAGGTCCTCGCGGCCCTGGTACTCCGCGGCCATCCAGACCTCGGCCGCCTCCTCGACGACCTTCTTGCCGATCGCGTGCACGCCGGCGTCGAGCTCCGCGACGGTGCCGCTGCCCTCGGGCCGGGTGCGGGCCTTCTCGGTGAGCTCGGCGAACAGGTCGTCGAAGGTCTTCACCCGTTCAGGGTACCGGTGCGGCGGTCAGCGCACGCCGAGCAGGTCGATGACGAAGACCAGGGTGCGCCCGGACAGGCGGTGGCCGGAGCCGGCGGGGCCGTAGGCGAGCGCCGGCGGGCAGACCAGCCGTCGGCGGCCGCCGACGCGCATGCCCGGGATGCCCTCCTGCCAGCCCGTGATGAGCCCGGCGAGCGGGAACTCGATCGAGGCGCCGCGGCCCCAGCTCGAGTCGAACTCCTCGCCGGTCTCGAAGTCGACGCCGAGGTAGTGCACCTCGACCGTCGCACCGGGCGTCGCCTCGGCGCCCTCGCCGGCGATGAGGTCGGTGACGATGAGCTCGGCCGGCGGCGGCCCCTCGATGAAGTCGACCTCGGGCTTGCTGCGGTTCGTCACGGTGCGGTTGGTCTCGGGCATGCCCCCACCCTGTCACAGCCGGGCGGCCTGTCACAGCCGGGCTGCCTGTCACAGCCGGGCGCCGCGCCCCGACGGCCGGGCTCGGCGCCGGCGCAGCTCGAGGTGGGCGAGCACCGAGGCGAGCAGGAAGCCGGTGCCGACCGTGAGGGCGAGCGCGGTCGGCACCGGCCCGCCGGCGCTCGCCGCGAGCGCGAGGCGCAGGATGCCGAGGGCGAGCCACACCGCGCCCACGAACACGAACAGCACGCGCAGCCGGCGCAGCATCCCGGTCTCGATGCCGTTCATGCCGTCCACGGGTGCTCGTGCCCGGTGGCGGCGGCGCGCAGCGCGGCGATCCGCTCGGCGGGCTCGCCGCGGAACACGGCCGAGCCGGCCACGAACGTGTCGGCGCCGTGCTCGGCGGCGATGCCGATCGTGTGCACGTCGATGCCGCCGTCGACCTGCAGCCAGACGTCGAGGCCGCTCGCGTCGATCGCCGGCCGCAGCAGGTCGAGCTTCGGCATCATCCCGGCGAGGAAGCCCTGCCCGCCGAAGCCCGGCTCGACGGTCATGACGAGCACCTGGTCGAACTCGGGCAGCAGCTCCAGGTAGGGCGCGGCATCCGTGCCCGGCTTGAGCGCGATGCCGGCCCGCGAGCCGATCGAGCGGATGCGGCGGGCCAGGCCCACCGGGTCGCCGGCCGCCTCGGCGTGGAACGTGACGCTGAAGGCACCGAGCTCGGCGTAGCCGGGCGCCCAGCGCTCGGGGTTCTCGATCATGAGGTGCACGTCGAGGGGCACCGGGCTCACGTCCTGGATGCGGCCGACCATCTGCGGGCCGAAGGTCAGGTTCGGCACGAAGTGGTTGTCCATGACGTCGACGTGCACGGCGTCGGCGCTCGCGATCGACTCGAGCGCCGCCTGCACGTTCACGAAGTCGGCGGCGAGGATCGATGGCTCGATGCGCGCGCTCACCCGTCGACCCTAGCGATGAGCTGCAGGAACATCGCGTCGGTGCCGTGCGCGTGCGGCCACAGCTGCGCGTGCCGCGTGCCGCGCAGATCGATCGGGCCGACGGCGATGCGGCGCAGCACGGCGGGCGTGTCGATCGCCTGGATCCGGCCGGTGTGGCGGGCGAGCGCCGCCTCGATGACGGCGATCGTCTCCCCGGGGTGCGGCGAGCAGGTCGCGTAGCCGAGCAGCCCGCCCGGGGCGAGGGCGGCGACGGCGGAGTCGAGCAGCTCCCCCTGCAGCGCGGCGAGGCCGGCGACGTCCTCGGGACGTTTGCGCCAGCGCGCCTCCGGCCGGCGGCGCAGCGCCCCGAGACCGGTGCAGGGCGCGTCGAGCAGGATGCGGTCGTAGCCGGCGGGCTGAGCGGCGCCGAGCGCGCGGCCGTCGCCGACCGTTACCTCGGGCGCCGGGTCGAACACGGCGAGCGCCCGGCGCACCAGCTCGGCGCGCTGCGGCACGAGCTCGTTGGCGTCCAGACGGGCGCCGCCGGCGGCGGCCTCGGCGGCGAGCAGCGCCGCCTTGCCGCCGGGGCCCGCGCACATCTCGAGCCAGCGCTCGCCCGGCCGCACCGGCCGCGCCCGGGCGAGCGCGAGGGCGACGAGCTGGGATCCCTCGTCCTGCACCCGCGCCCGACCCGCCGCGACGGCCGGCAGCAGCGCCGGGTCGCCGCCGGGCAGCAGCGCGCCGAGCGGCGAGTACGGCGCCGGCCGGGCGCCCGCTGCCTCGAGCTCGCCCCGCTCGGCGAGCCCCGGCAGCGCCACCAGGGCGACCCGCGGGGCGACGTCGTCGGCGGCGAGCAGCGCGTCGAGCTCGGCGTCGTCACCGTGGCCCGTGCCGTCGCTGCCGTCGCCGAGCCGCCCGTCGGCTACGAGCGCGGCGCGCAGCGCCCGCAGCACCCACAGCGGATGGCTGTGCTCGACCGCCCGGCGCTCGTCCGGGCCGCCGGCGGCGGCGAGGGCCCGGGCCAGCCAGGCGTCCGCGCCGTCCCGGGCGAGCGCGCGCAGCACGCCGTTGACGAAGCCGGTCGCCGCGTGTGCCCCGAGGTCGCGGGTCAACGCCACGGTCTCGTGCACGGCGGCGTGTGCGGGCGTGCGCATGCCGAGCAGCTGGTGGGCGCCGAGGCGCAGCACGTCGAGCACCGGCGGGTCGATGCGCTCGACGCCACGACGAGCCGCCAGGGCGATGATCGCGTCGTAGCGGCCCTGCATCCGCAGCGTGCCGTAGCAGAGCTCGGTGGCGAGGGCGGTGTCGGCGGCGCTCAGCCGGGCGCGGGCGATGCGCCCGGGCAGCAGCAGGTTCGCGTAGGCGTCGTCCTCGTGCACGGCCCGGATCACGTCGAGCGCCACCCGGCGCGGGCCCGGCGCTCGCCGGGCGGCGGTGCTTCGGGCGCCGGTGCTTCGGGCGCCAGAGCCCTGGGCGCCGTCCGTTCGGGTGCCGCTCACTCGAGCACCGCGCCCGCGGTGGCGCCGCGACCGCGCCACCAGTCGGCGGCGGGCATCGCCCGCCGGCCGGCCGGCTGCACGTCGAGCAGCTCGAGCGG
Source organism: Microbacteriaceae bacterium (assembly GCA_047605685.1). Lineage (GTDB taxonomy): Bacteria > Actinomycetota > Actinomycetes > Actinomycetales > Microbacteriaceae > JAUASV01. The sequence continues at coordinate 6,793 of JASGFF010000049.1, read as the reverse complement.
CTCGCTGCCGGTGCCCGCGAGCACCCGCACGGCGCCCGTGCCGACGGGCACGCGATCGGCAGCGAGCGCTCCCGGCGGCAGCCGCGGCGCGTCCCGGGCGATGGCGGCCCGGTGGATCTTGAGCCGCTCACCGTCGAGCATCGTGAAGGCGCCCGGCTCGGGCGTGACGCCGCGGATGCGGGCGTGCACCCGGCCGGCGTCCTCGCCCCAGTCGACGCGGCCGTCCTCGATCGTGAGCTTCGGCGCGAGCGTGACGTCGCCGCGCTGCGGCTCCGCCCGGGCGGTGCCGGCGCCGATGGCGTCCACGACGCGCCTCAGCAGCTCCGCGCCGCTCCCGCTCAGCCGCTCCAGCAGCGCCCCGGCCGTCTGCTGGGCGCCGATGGGCTCGGTGACGGTGCCGTAGACGTCGCCGGCGTCGAGCTCGGGCACGAGCCGGAACACGCTCGCCCCGGTGAGCTCGTCGCCGGCGATGACGGCCCGCTGCACCGGGGCGGCACCGCGCCAGCGCGGCAGCAGCGAGAAGTGCAGGTTGATCCAGCCGAGCGGCGGCGCGGACAGCAGCGGCTCGCGCAGCAGGGCGCCGTAGGCGACGACCACCCCGAGGTCCGGCTCGAGCGCGGTGAGCTCGGCGGTCACGGCATCCGTCAGCCGGTTCGCGCGGATCACCGGGATGCCGCGCTCCTCGGCCTGGGCCGTGACGGGCGTGGGGCTCAGCAGGCGCCGGCGGCCCTGCGGCGCGTCCTCCCGGCTGAGCACCGCGGCGACGTGGTGCTCGCTCGCGAGCAGGGCCCGCAGGCTCGGCACGGCGGCGGCCGGGCTGCCGGCGAAGACGAGACGGAGCGGGGACATCGGTGTCCATTCTGGCCGCTCGGGCCGGGGTGCGGGGTCGGGTCTCGGGGCCGGGACGCCAGGCCGGGGCGTGGGGCCGGGATGCCGCGCCGGTCACGGTCCGGCCGCCCGGCGGGCCTCAGCGGTCGAGGAAGGGCTCCTGGTCGTCGAGGCGCAGGCGCACCGCCGGTCGCGGGCGACCCGGGCGCTGCCCGCCGGGCCGGCGGCGGGCGGTCGCGAGCCGCACGGTCTCGGCCTTCAACGCCTCGGCGACCGCGGCGCCGCGCGCATAGTCGAAGCGGACGATCGTGCGCACCGCGCCGGTGCCGGGACCGGCGACGTGCTCCGCGGCACCAGGCCCAGCGACACCCGGACCAGCGACACCCGGACCTCCGGCCGCCGTCCCGGCGGCGGCGACCGGCACGGGCCCGAGCAGGTCCTCGGCCGGCAGGTCCAGTCGGGCCACGACCTCGGCGACCAGCTCCTCGGGGCCGGTGACCGAGGCCACCCGGACGGCGGGCGGGAAGCGCAGCGCCGTGCGGTCGGCGAGCTCGGCACGGGCGAACTCCGGCTGCCGCCAGGTCGCGAGGGCGGCGGCGATGCTCCCGCCGACCCCGGCGAGCAGCACCGGGGCCCGGCGGGCCGCGAGCGCGGCGGCGTTCGACCACCAGCGCAGGCAGTCCTCGGCAACCCGCAGGCTCTCCCTGGCCACCATCGTGTCGCCGTCGAGCAGCAGCACGGCCCGGTACCCGCCCGCGGCGAGCGGCTCGGCGCCGCGAGTCGCCACCACGAGCGCGGGCTCGGCGCCGACGGTGAGCACCGGGTGCTCGCCGTCGGCGAGCACCACCCGCACGCCCGGGAACGCCCGTCCGAGCTCCTCCGCCGTGCGCGCCGAGCCGGCGCGGCTGAGCCGGAACCGGGTGCCGGAGCATCCGGCGCAGCGCCAGTCCGCAGCGAGCGCGCCGCACCAGTCGCAGGCCGGCGTCTGGCCGCGCCGGCGCACGGCGAGCGGGCCCTCGCAGCGCCGGCAGCGGGCGCTGCGCCCGCAGTCCGCGCAGGCGAGCCGGGGCGCGTATCCCGGCCGGCCCACCTGCACGAGCACCGGACCGTGCTCGAGGGCCTGTCGGGCCTCGCGCCAGGCGAGGGTGGGGATGCGCGCACGGGACGCCGGCGTGTCATCCCTCGTGGCGTTCGCGGTGAGGATGACCCGGGGCAGCACCGCCGGCTCGGGGCCCATCGCGGTGAGCCAGCCGATGCCGACGAGCCGCTCGACGTCGGTGCTGCGGCTGTGGCCGGCGATGACGAGGGCGGCGCCGGACTGCTCCTGCCGCAGCAGGGCGGCGTCCCGGCTGTGCACGTAGGGGGCCAGCGGCTCGGCGTGCAGCGGGTCGCCGTCGTCCCAGATCGCGATGAGGCCGAGGGCCGGCGCGGGGGCGTAGACCGCCGAACGGGTGCCGACGACGATGCGCGGCACCCCCTGGAGCAGGCGCAGGAAGGCGGCGTAGCGCTGCGGGCCGCGCTGCCGGGCGTCGAGCGCCACGACGTCGTCGGGGGCGACGAGCCCGGAGAGGGCGGCGACGAGCTGGGCCTGGTCGCGGTAGTCCGGCACCGCGACGATCGCCGACTCACCACGACCCAGGGTGAGCGCGGCGAGCTCGGCGAGGGTGCCGGCCCAGCCGCCGACCCAGCGCTCCGCCCCGGCGGTGGCCTCCCCCGCATCCAGGCGCACCGGCTCGGGGATGGCGTCGAGTGCGACGCGCGCGTGCGCCGCGACCGCGTCCGCGAGCATCGGATACCCGCGCACCGCGACCGCCGCCGCGGCGGGTCGCCCGCGGGCCGCGGGGGGCTCGGGGGGCTCGACCGGGCCGGCGGCGAGCCAGGCCTTCTCGACGCGGACCGCGCGGGGCGGGATGGCGATGCGCAGGATGTCGCTCGCGGTGCCTGCCGCACGGTTCGCGGCCGCGCGGGCCAACCGCCACACCTCCGGCTGGAGCACCGGCACCGGTGAGACGACCGACTCGAGCTCGCTGAGGGCGCCCGGGAAGCCCGCCTCCTCGGCGAGCTCGACGATCCAGCCCTGGCTCGTGCGTCCCGCCGAGCGCAGCGGCACCGTGACCCGCACGCCCGGCACGGCCTGGGGGGCGAGCGCCGCCGGCACCCGGTAGTCGAAGAGCCGGTCGAGCTGCGGCAGCGGCGAGTCCAGCAGCACCCGGGCGATGGCCGGCGGCACGCTCAGACCTCCGCGGCCGCGGCCCCGTTGCTCGCAGCGCCGCCGATCACAGCCTGGCCGATCACAGCCCGGCCGCGGAGCGCAGCGCCGCCACGCGGTCGAGCCGCTCCCAGCTGAAGTCGGGCAGCTCGCGTCCGAAGTGCCCGTAGGCGGCGGTCTGCGCGTAGATCGGCCTGAGCAGGTCGAGGTCCCGGATGATCGCCGCCGGGCGCAGGTCGAACACCTCGCGCAGCGCCGCGATGATGCGCTCCTCGGGCAGGTGCTCGGTGCCGAACGTCTCGACGTAGAGGCCGACCGGATGGGCGGTGCCGATCGCGTACGCGACCTGCACCTCGAGGCGGTCGGCGAAACCGGCCGCGACCGCGTTCTTGGCGACCCAGCGCAGCGCGTAGGCGGCGGAGCGGTCCACCTTCGAGGGGTCCTTGCCGCTGAAGGCACCGCCGCCGTGCCGGGCCGCGCCGCCGTAGGTGTCGACGATGATCTTGCGGCCGGTGAGGCCGGCATCCCCCTGCGGTCCGCCGATGAGGAAGACGCCGGTGGGGTTGACGAGGGTGCGGCGCTGCGAGGAGGAGAGCTCGACGGTGTCGAGCACCGGCTGGATGACGAGCTCGTCGATCGCGACCCGCAGCTCGGCGGTGGAGATGCTCGGCGCGTGCTGGGTGGAGACGACGACGGTCTCGACCGTCGCCGGCACGCTGCCGTCGTAGCCCACGGTCACCTGGGTCTTGCCGTCCGGCCGCAGGAAGTCCACCTCGCCGCTCTTGCGCACCCGGGCGAGCCGCTCGGCGAGCCGGTGCGCGATCCAGATCGGCAGCGGCATCAGCTGGGGCGTCTCGGTGGTCGCGTAGCCGAACATGATGCCCTGGTCGCCGGCGCCCTGGCCGTCCACGACATCCTCGGACGCCTGCTCGCGCGCCTCGAACGCGCTGTCGACGCCGACGGCGATGTCGGGGCTCTGCTCGCCGATCGACACCGAGACGCCGCAGGAGCGGCCGTCGAACCAGACGTCCGAGGACGTATAGCCGATCTCGGTGATGCGCTTGCGCACGATGCCCGGGATGTCGACATAGCCGCTCGTGGTGACCTCGCCGGCGACGTGGACGAGGCCGGTCGTCACGAGGGTCTCGACGGCCACCCGGGCGTGCGGGTCGACGGTGAGCAGCGCGTCGAGGATCGAGTCGGAGATCTGGTCGCAGATCTTGTCGGGATGGCCCTCGGTGACCGACTCGGAGGTGAACAGGCGCAACGACATCAGGGCCCTTCGGGACGGAAGCGGAGAGCGAGCAGGTCGAGGACGCGGTCGGCCACCGTCGCCTTCGGGCCCGCGGCCTCGGTCACGATAGCACCGGCCGCGTCGAGCACCACGACCTCGTTGCGCTCCGCGGCGAAGCCCTCGCTCCAGCCGACCCTGTTGAGGACCAGATAGTCGCAGCCCTTGCGCCGGAGCTTCTCGCGGCCGAGCCCGAGCAGCTCCTCGCGATCGGCGGCGGTCTCGGCCGCGAAGCCGACGAGCGCGAGCCGCGCGGGCAGCTCCCCGGCCCGGCGGGCAGCGACGAGGCCGGCGAGCACGTCCGGGTTCTCGACGAGGCGCAACACGGGCTCCTCGCCGGCGGCATCCTTCTTGATCTTCGTCTCGGCCACCGAGGCCGGCCGGTAGTCGGCGACGGCCGCCGCCATGATCACCGCGTCGGCGGCGGGTGCCGCGTCCGCGACCGCCTGCCGCAGCTCGCGGGCGGTCTCGACGTCGACCCGGGTGACGGATGCCGGCACCGGCACCTCGAGGTGCGCGCCGACGAGCGTGACGGACGCCCCCCGTGCCGCCGCGCGGGCGGCGAGGGCGACGCCCTGCCGGCCGCTCGAGCGGTTGCCGAGGAAGCGCACCGGGTCGAGCGGCTCGCGGGTGCCGCCGGCGGTGACGACGAGGCGCCGGCCCTCGAGGTCGCGCGGGCCGACGAGGGCGAGTGCCGCGGCGACGATGTCCTCCGGCTCGGCCATGCGGCCCGGGCCGCTGTCGGCGCCGGTGAGCTGGCCGCAGACAGGTCCGATGATCGTGACGCCGCGCTCGCGGAGGGTCGCGACGTTCGCGACCGTGGCGGGGTGCTCCCACATCTCGGTGTGCATGGCAGGGGCGACGACGAGCGGGGCGCGGCTGGCGAGGATCGTGGTGCCGAGCAGGTCGTCGTCGAGTCCCGTGGCGATCTTCGCGATCGTGTGCGCGGTGGCCGGGGCCACGACGATGAGGTCGGCGGCCTGGCCGAGCGCGACGTGACGCACCCGGGCGACGCCCTCGAACAGGTCGGTCTCGACCGGGTTGCGGCTGATCGCCTCGAGGGTGGGTCGGCCGACGAAGCGCAGCGCGGCCTCGGTGGCCACGACGTGGACGTCGTGGCCGGCGAGCACGAGCTGGCGGACCACACCGACGGCCTTGTACGCCGCGATGCCGCCGGAGATACCCACGACGACGTTCAGTGCCACGGCACCGAGCCTACCGAGCCGCCCCGGCCGCATCGGTTGTGCAGGAGTTTCGGTCCGGCATCCTCATTCCGCCGCGTGTCGCAGCCCGAGCCGACCGGATCTCCTGCACAACCGATGTGCGGAAGGGCCTGCCTACTGGGCGTTGCGGCTGAGGACGAGCTTGTCCTCGTTGATCTCGTGCAGCGCGACCGAGATCGGCTTGTCGTCGATGGTCGAGTCGACGAGCGGGCCGATGCCGTAGAGCGAGCCGTCGTGCAGCTCGGCGTAGTAGTCGTTGATCTGCCGGGCACGCTTGGAGGCGAAGATCACCAGCTGGTACTTCGACTCGACCCGGGCGAGCAGCTCGTCGATGGGCGGGTCGATGATGCCGGAGTTCTTATCGGCCATGGTGGTCTCCTGTCGCGGAAAGCGGGAAGTCGTCAGTGCGCGGCGCGGGGCGTCTCGAGCACGGACATCAACTCTACGACCTCGCGCGCCGCCTCGGCCACGTCGCGGTTCACGATCCGCACGTCGAACTCCTCCTGGGCGGCCAGCTCGACCTTGGCGGTCTCCAGCCGACGCGTCTGCTCCTCGGCGCTCTCGGTGCCGCGGCCGATCAGCCGCCGCACCAGCTCGTCCCAGCTCGGCGGCAGCAGGAAGACGAGCACGGCCTCCGGACTCGACTGGCGCACCTGCCGGGCGCCCTGCAGGTCGATCTCCAGCAGCACCCGCCGGCCGGCGGCGAGGGCGCGCTCGACGGGCGCGCGCGGCGTGCCGTAGCGGTAGGAGTTGTGCACGGTGGCCCACTCCAGCAGGCCGCCGGTGCGCACGAGCTCGTCGAAGCGGGCGTCGTCGACGAAGTAGTAGTGCACGCCGTCGACCTCGCCGGGCCGCGGCGGCCGGGTGGTCGCGGAGACCGAGAGCAGCACGTCCGGGTGGTGCTCGCGGATGTGGGCGCTCACCGTGCCCTTGCCGACGGCCGTCGGCCCGGCGAGCACCACGAGGCGCGGGGCGGATGCCACGACCGGCTGTCTGGCCGCGAGCCAGGCCCGCAGCCGCGGGCGCTGGCGCACGCCGAGCCCGCCGAGCCGCTTGGCCTCGGCGATGCCGAGCTCGGCCATGACGCGCGTCGTCTTCCTCGGCCCGACGCCGGGAATGCTCAACAGCAGGTCCCGCACCCGCAGGCCGCCCTCGGCCGAGGCCGGGTCGCGCCAGGCCGCCTCGGCCACGTCGAGGCCGGTGCGCCGCCGCTCGGCGACCGCGTGCTTGACCGCGGCGCGG
>JASGFF010000048.1:0-20720 GCA_047605685.1 Microbacteriaceae bacterium | reverse complement strand
GTGCCCGGCGGCTTCGGCATCCGCGGCATCGAGGGCAAGCTCGGCGCGCTGCGCTTCGCGCGCGAGAACGGCATCCCGACGCTCGGGCTGTGCCTGGGCCTGCAGTGCATGGTCATCGAGTACGCCCGCAACGTCGCCGGCCTGCCGGGCGCCTCCAGCAGCGAGTTCGACCCCGACACCGCGAGCCCGGTGATCGCGACGATGGCCGAGCAGGTGGACATCCTCGCCGGCGGCGACCTCGGCGGCACCATGCGGCTCGGCCTCTACGAGGCCGAGCTCGTGCCCGGCACCGTCGTCGCCGATGCCTACGGCGCGACGCGGATCAGCGAGCGGCACCGGCACCGCTACGAGGTCAACAACCGCTACACCGGCCGGATCGGCGACGCCGGGCTGGTGTTCAGCGGCACGAACCCCGAGCACGGCCTCGTCGAGTTCGTCGAGCTGCCGCGCGAGCGGCACCCCTACTACGTGGGCACCCAGGCACACCCGGAGCTGCGCTCGCGGCCGAACCGGGCGCACCCGCTGTTCCGCGGGCTCGTCGGCGCGGCGCTCGAGCGGCAGCGCGCCTCCCGGCTGTTCGAGGTGCCCGAGGGCGCCGAGGGCGTGGGCGAGGTCGTGGATGCCTGAGTCGCCGGCCGCCGGCGTCCCGTCCCCCGGCGGTCCGCTCGCCGGCGGCCCGCTCGCCGACGAGCCGCTCGAGCCGCGCCTGCTCGGCACCGAGACGCCGTTCGCCGGCAAGGTGTGGAGCATCCGCCGCGACGTCTTCGAGTACAACGGCGCACCGGTGACCCGGGAGTACGTCGACCACACCGGTGCCGTCGCCGTGCTCGCCCTCGACGACGCCGGGCGGGTGCTGCTCATCCAGCAGTACCGGCACCCGATCCGGCACCGCGACTGGGAGCTGCCCGCCGGGCTGCTCGACATCGCCGGCGAGGACCCGCTCGCCGCCGCCCAGCGCGAGCTCGCCGAGGAGGCCGACCTCGTCGCCGACGAGTGGCACCTGCTCAGCGAGTTCTTCACGAGCGTCGGCGGCAGCGACGAGGCGCTGCGGGTGTACCTCGCCCGCGGGGTGCGCGCCACCGAGGAGGCGTTCGCGCGCAGCGAGGAGGAGGCCGACATCGTCATCCGCTGGGCGAGCCTCGACGATGTCGTCGAGGCGGTGCTCGAGCGGCGGCTGCAGAACTCGATCCTCGCGATCGGCGTGCTCGCGGCATCCGCCTCGCGCGCTCGCGACTGGTCGACGCTCGCGGACGCGGAGACGCCGTGGACCCGGCACCCGAAGCTCGCCCGCTGAGCGTCGCCGCCGACCGCTACCTGCGGCACGTCGCGATCGAGCGCGGGCTGTCCGCGAACACCGTCGCCGCCTATCGGCGCGACCTGGTCCGCTACGGCGCCTTCCTCGCCGCGCGCGGCCGTGGGGGTGCCGCCGAGGCGACCGAGGCGGACATCACCGCCTTCCTCGCCGGCACCGCCGCCGAGCTCGCGCCGAGCTCGCGGGCGCGGCTGCTGTCGAGCGTGCGCGGCCTGCACCGCTTCCTGCTCGAGGAGGGGATCACCGCGCTGGACCCCTCCGCCGAGGTGACCCCGCCGCGGCAGCCGAGGCGGCTGCCGAAGGCGCTCAGCCACGAGCAGGTGGAGTGGCTCCTCGCCGCCACAGCCGGCGAGGAGCCGCTGCGGCTGCGCGACCGCGCCCTGCTGGAGCTGCTCTACGCGACCGGGGCGCGCGTCTCGGAGGCCGTCGGCCTCGCCGTCGACGACGTCACCGAGGCGCCGCTGCTGCGGCTCACCGGCAAGGGCAGCAAGCAGCGCATCGTTCCGGTCGGCGGGCCCGCCCGCGCCGCCCTCGACGCCTATCTGGTGCGGGCGCGGCCGGCGCTCGCGGCGCGCGGCCGCTCCGGCGCCGCACTGTTCCTCGGCGCACGCGGGGGGGCGCTGTCGCGGCAGAGCGCCTGGCTGGTGCTGCGGGCGACCGCGGAGCGCGCCGGCCTCGACGTGGCGCACCTCTCGCCGCACAGCCTGCGGCACAGCTTCGCCACCCATCTGCTCGCCGGCGGCGCGGACGTGCGCGTCGTGCAGGAGCTGCTCGGCCACGCCTCCGTCGCCACGACCCAGATCTACACGCTCGTGACCGCCGAGGCGCTGCGCGACGCCTACCTGGCGGCGCATCCGCGGGCGCGCTGAGCGCGGATGTGCTGAGCGCGGATGTGCTGAACACGGGCGGGCTGAAGCCGGTCGCGGCTGCGGCGGACGCCGCCGTCTCCCGGCCCCGGCGGGCCCGAGCGGACGTGCAGCAACTTCCGGCCCCGGCGGGCCCGAGCGGACGTGCAGCAACACCTCAACCTCCAGTGGAGGGTGAGGTGAACGTGTCGGCGGCCCCCGCGTCGCACGGGAGCGCACGGAGCGAAAACGTAGACTCGGGGTCATGACCACGCAGCGGGAGTCGGACACCGCGCTCGCGGGCATCGACGAGCCGACCCTCGGCCCGACCGGGCGCCCGGCCAGTGACTTCCCGGTGCCCCGGCCGCTCGCGAGCCACGGCCCGGCCCGGATCGTCGCGCTGTGCAACCAGAAGGGCGGCGTGGGCAAGACCACGACGACGATCAGCCTCGGCGCGGCGTTCGCCGAGTACGGCCGTCGGGTGCTCGCCGTGGACTTCGACCCGCAGGGCGCGCTCTCGGCGGGGCTCGGCGTGCCCACCCACGACGGCGCGACCGTCTACGAGCTGCTGCTCGGCCGCGAGAAGGACACCGCCGCCGTCATCCGCAGCACGGCCGTCGAGAACCTCGACGTGCTGCCGGCCAACATCGACCTCTCCGCCGCCGAGGTGCACCTGATCAACGAGGTCGCCCGCGAGTCGATCCTGGCCCGGGTGCTCGCCCGGGTCGCCGACGACTACGACGTCGTGCTCATCGACTGCCAGCCCTCGCTCGGCCTGCTCACCGTGAACGCGCTCACCGCCGCGCACGGCGTGCTCATCCCGCTCGAATGCGAGTTCTTCGCGCTGCGCGGCGTCGCGCTGCTCATCGAGACGATCGACAAGGTGCGCGACCGGCTCAACCCGGCGATCACCCTCGACGGCATCCTCGCCACCATGTACGACCCGCGCACCCTGCACTCGCGCGAGGTGCTCGAGCGCGTCGTCGAGACGTTCGGCGACGCCGTGCTCGAGACCGTCATCGGGCGCACGGTGAAGTTCCCGGATGCCTCGGTCGCCGGCGCCCCGATCACGAGCTTCGCGCCCGAGCACCCGGCCGCGGAGGCCTACCGGCAGCTCGCCCGCGAGCTGGTCGCCCGTGGCGCCGCCGCCTGACGGGCGGGCCGTGGCCGAGCTCGACGACGGCGAGCGCACCGGCTTCGCGGTGCGACTGGCGAACTTCTCCGGCCCCTTCGACCTGCTGCTGAGCCTCATCGCCAAGCACGAGCTGGACGTCACCGAGATCGCGCTCTCGGTGGTGACCGACGAGTTCATCGCCTACCTGCGCACCCTCGAGGGCGAGGGCGAGCTGGACGAGGCGAGCGAGTTCCTCGTCGTCGCCGCCACGCTGCTCGACCTCAAGGTCGCCGGGCTGCTGCCGCAGGGCGAGCTCGTGGATGCCGAGGACGTCGCCCTGCTCGAGGCCCGCGACCTGCTGTTCGCCCGGCTGCTGCAGTACCGGGCGTTCAAGGAGGCGGCGGTGTGGTTCGCCGCCCGGCTGGAGGCGGAGGCGACGCGGCATCCGCGCAGTGTGCGCCTCGAGGAGCGCTACCGGGCGCGCGCGCCCGAGCTCGTCTGGACGCTCTCCCTCGGCGACTTCGCGGCGCTCGCCGCGCTCGCGCTCGCGCCCCGGGAGATCCCGAGCGTCGGCCTCGCGCACCTGCACGCCCCGCTCGTGTCGATCCGCGAGCAGGCCGCGCACGTGGTCGCCATGCTGCGCGGCGCGCCCGCGCTCACGTTCCGCGAGCTGGTCGCGGGGGCGGATGCCAGGGGCGTCGTCGTCGCCCGCTTCATCGCCGTGCTCGAGCTGTACCGGCACGGCGCCCTCGCCTTCGAGCAGCTCGAGCCGCTCGGCGAGCTCACGCTGCGCTGGACCGCGCAGAGCTGGTCGGACGAGGCGCTCGCTAATCTAGGCGCTGACTATGACGGCTAGCATCTCCTCCTCGTCCGGTGCCGGCGTCCCGTCCGCGGGAGAGACCGCAGCCACCGCGCGGCCCGCGGTGGACCTGGAGCGCGCCATCGAGGCGATCCTGATGATCGCCGAGGAGCCGCAGTCGCTGGTCTCGCTCGCCACCGCCCTGGGCGCGCCGGTGCCGGCCGTGCGGCAGTCCATCGAGCGCCTCGTCGCCGACTACGACGGCGCGCCGGCAGCGGGCGGTGGGGTGCCCGGCATCCGCCGCGGCTTCGAGCTGCGGGAGGTGGGCGGCGGCTGGCGCCTCTACGTGCGCGGCGACTACGACGCTCTCGTTCAGGACTTCGTGCTCACCCAGACACCGAGCCGGCTGAGCCAGGCCGCCCTCGAGACGCTCGCGGTGATCGCCTACAAGCAGCCGATCTCCCGCGGCCAGATCGCCGCGATCCGCGCCGTCAACGTGGACTCTGTGGTGCGCACCCTGCTGGGCCGCGGGCTCATCCGCGAGGCGTTCGCCGACCCCGAGACCGGTGCGATCCACTACGAGACCACCGAGCTCACGCTCGGCCAGCTCGGCATCAACTCCCTCGAGGAGCTGCCGCCGATCTCCCCACTGCTCGACGACGGCTCGCAGGGCTTCGATGAGCGTCACTGAGCCGGGCACCGGCCCCGTGGAGGCCGGTCCCGCGGACGCCGGCCCCGCCGGCGAGCGGCTGCAGAAGGTCATGGCCGCCGCGGGCGTCGCCTCGCGCCGCGCGAGCGAGATCCTCATCGCGGCCGGCCGGGTGAGCGTCAACGGCGTCGTCGTCGACGAGCCCGGCCGCCGCGTGCTGCCCGCCGACCGCATCGCCGTCGACGGGATCGCCGTGCAGACGGATGCCAGCAAGCGCTACGTGATGCTCAACAAGCCGGTCGGCGTCGTCAGCTCGCTGCGCGACGAGCGCGGCCGCCCCGACCTGGGCGGCTTCGTCGCCGGCTACGGGGAGCGGCTGTTCAACGTCGGCCGGCTCGACGCCGAGACCAGCGGGCTGTTGCTGCTCACCAACGACGGCGAGCTCGCCCACGTGCTCGCGCATCCCTCGTTCGGCGTCACCAAGACCTACGTCGCCAAGGTGCGCGGCACCGTCGCGCCGCAGACGGTGCAGCGGCTGCGGCGCGGCATCGAGCTGGACGACGGCCCGATCGCCGCCGACCGGGCCCGCCTGCTCGGCGAGCCCTCCCGCGGCGCCACCATGGTGGAGCTGAGCCTGCACTCGGGTCGCAACCGCATCGTCCGCCGGATGCTCGACGCCGTCGGCCATCCGGTGATCGAGCTCGTTCGCCGGCAGTTCGGCCCGCTGAGCCTCGGCTCGCTCGCGTCCGGCGCCAGCCGCGAGCTCAGCCGCGAGGAGCGCGGCGCGCTGCTCACGCTCGCCCGCCGGGAGCGCGACCATGGCTGAACGGCGGCTCGCCGGCCCGGTGCGCGTCGTCGGCGCCGGCCTGCTCGGGGCGAGCATCGGCCTGCGGCTCAGCGAGCTCGGCGCTGACGTGGTGCTCGACGACGCCTCGCCGTCGACACTGCGCCTCGCCGCCGACTACGGCGCGGGCCGGCCGGCGCGGCCCGGCGACGAGTTCGAGCTCGTCGTCGTCGCGGTGCCGCCGGATGTCACGGCCGTCACGCTCGCCGCCGAGCTCGCCGCGCATCCCGAGGCGATCGTGACGGATGTCGCGAGCGTCAAGTCCCGGCCGCTCGCCGAGCTCGCCGTGCTCGGTGCCGACCTCTCCCGCTACGTCGGCTCGCACCCGATGGCCGGCCGGGAGCGCGGTGGCGCGGTCTCGGCGCGCGCCGACCTGTTCGAGGGCCGGCCGTGGGTGATCGCCGGGCACGACGGCGTCGGCTCCCGGCAGGCGGGGGTCGTCGAGCGGCTCGCCCTCGATCTCGGCGCGGTGCCGATCGCGATGCCCGTCGGCGCGCACGATGCCGCTGTCGCGCTCGTCTCGCACGCCCCGCAGGTGGTCTCCTCGCTGCTCGCCGCCCGGCTCGAGGGCGCGAGCGAGGCCGCCGTCGCGCTCGCCGGCCAGGGGCTGCGCGACACCACCCGGATCGCCGCGAGCGCGCCCGAGCTGTGGGTGCAGATCCTCACGGCCAACGCCGAGCCGGTGACGGCGGTGCTGCGCGCGCTGCGCGACGACCTCGATGCCGTGATCGCGGCCGTCGACGAGCCCGAGGCGCCCGGCGCCCGGCGTACACTCGCTGAGGCGCTCGCGCGTGGAAACGCGGGCGTCGCCCGCATCCCGGGCAAGCACGGCGGCTCGCCCGCCCGCTTCGCCACGGTCGTCGTGCTCGTCGACGACCGCCCGGGGGAGCTCGCCCGACTGCTGACGCAGATCGGCGAGTTCGGCATCAACATGGAGGATCTCCGCCTCGAGCACGCGCCCGGCCGCCAGGTGGGCCTCGCGGAGGTCGCCGTGCTCCCCGAGGTGGAGCGCGACCTCGTCGACCGGCTGGTCGAGCGGGGCTGGAGGATCGCAGGGGAGTCCCGATGAGCGCGTTCGTGGTGGCCGTCGACGGCCCGGCCGGCAGCGGCAAGTCGAGCGTGTCGCGGGCGGCGGCGCGCTCGCTCGGCTTCGGGTACCTCGACACCGGCGCCGCCTACCGCGCCCTCGCCTGGCTCGCGCTCGAGCGCGGCGTCGATACCGAGGATCCCGAGGCGGTGACCGCCCTCGCGCGGGACTTCCCCTACCGCATCGGCACCGACCCGGCCGGCTACGCGGTGCGGGTCGCCGGCGCGGACGTCACCGCGGCGATCCGCGAGCCGCGCGTCTCCTCCGCGGTGAGCGCGGTCGCCCGGGTGCCGGCGGTGCGTGCCGCGCTCGTCGCGCTGTTCCGCGCCGTCATCGCCCGATCGCCGGCGCCCGGCATCGTCGTCGAGGGGCGGGACATCACCACCGTCGTGGCGCCGGAGGCGGCCGTTCGGGTGCTGCTCACCGCCTCCGAGCAGGTGCGGGCGGCCCGCCGCTCGGCGGAGATGTCCGCGCAGTCGGCGGCGGACACCGCCGCCGCCCTCGCCCGGCGGGACGCCGCCGACTCCCGGGTCGTCGACTTCATGACCGCCGCCGAGGGCGTGACCACGCTCGACTCCACCGCGCTGAGCTTCGACGAGACCGTCGCCGCGCTCGTCGCCCTGGTGCGCGCGGCCGGGCCGGCCGACCCGGACTCCGCCGGCACGGCCCCGTCGTCTGCGGCCCCCATGCCGAGCACGCCGTAGCGCGCATCCCGACCGCATCCGCCCCAGAGGACCCCATGCCCCACATCCCCGCCCCCGACGACAGCGGCGACGACTTCCCCGAGTACGACGCGGCGCTCGCCGAGCGGCTGAGCACCCTCGATGAGGCGGACGCCGCCCGGCGCGCCGACTCTCTGCGCGCCGGCCTCGCCGACTACGAGCTCGACGAGGAGGACCTCGGCCTGCTTCAGGAGGTCGGCCGCCACGGCGAGGGCGTCACAGTCTCGCCGGCGCTGCCGGTGCTCGCGATCGTCGGTCGGCCGAACGTCGGCAAGTCGGCGCTCGTCAACCGCATCCTCGGTCGCCGTGAGGCCGTGGTCGAGGACGTGCCGGGTGTGACCCGCGACCGGGTGAACTACCCCGCCGAGTGGGGGGGCCGGCGCTTCACCCTCGTCGACACCGGCGGCTGGGAGCCGGACGCCCGCGGTCTCGACGCCTCGGTGGCGGCACAGGCCGAGATCGCCATCGACCTCGCCGACGCCGTGCTGTTCGTGGTCGACGCCACCGTGGGCGCCACGAGCACCGACGAGCGGGTGGTGCGGATGCTGCGCGCCACCAGGAAGCCGGTGCTGCTCGTGGCCAACAAGGTGGACTCCGAGCGGCAGGAGCCGGATGCCTGGGCGCTGTGGTCGCTCGGGCTTGGCGAGCCGCACCCGGTGTCCGCGCTGCACGGACGCGGCGTCGCCGACCTGCTCGACGCGGCCCTGCGGGTGCTGCCCACCGAGTCGGCGGTCGCCCGTGGGGAGATCGGCGGGCCGCGCCGGGTCGCGATCATCGGCCGGCCGAACGTCGGCAAGTCGAGCCTGCTCAACAAGACGGCCGGCGAGGAGCGTGTCGTCGTCAACGACCTCGCCGGCACCACCCGCGACCCGGTCGACGAGCTCGTCGAGCTCAAGGGCAGCTGGTGGCGGCTCGTCGACACCGCCGGCATCCGGCGCCGGCTGCACGCGCAGCAGGGCGCGGAGTTCTACGCCTCGTTGCGCACCACCGCGGCGCTCGAGCGTGCCGAGGTCGCCGTGGTGGTGCTGGATGTCACCGAGCCGATCAGCGTGCAAGACGTGAAGATCATCGAGCTCGTGCTCGAGGCCGGCCGGGCGCTCGTGCTCGCCTTCAACAAGTGGGACCTGCTCGACGACTACCGGCGCACGATGCTCGAGCGCGAGATCGAGCGGGATCTCGCGCATGTTGCCTGGGCGCCGCGGGTGAACATCTCCGCGAAGACCGGCCGGCACCTGGAGCGGCTCGTGCCCGCGCTCGAGACCGCGCTCGCCTCCTGGGACACCCGCATCCCGACCGGCAAGTTCAACGCCCTGCTCGCCGAGCTCGTCGCCGAGCACCCGCACCCCTTGCGCGGCGGCAAGCAGCCGCGGATCCTGTTCGGCACCCAGGCGGCGACGCGGCCGCCGACGTTCGTGCTGTTCACGAGCGGATTCCTCGACCCCGGCTACCGGCGGTTCATCCAGCGCCGGCTGCGCGAGGTGTTCGGCTTCGAGGGCACCCCCATCGCCATCAACATGCGCGTCCGGGAGCGTCGCCGGCGTTGAGCCGGCGACGCCACGAAGGCCATTTCTGGCCTTCGTGCCGGGCGCGCCGCGGCCGTCTCGGCCGACATCCGAGGTAACCGGTGCATCCGCCCGGGCCGCGTCAGCGGCGTGCTTCGTAGACTGGCGGCATGCCCTCCGTGCTGGCCGTCTGCGTCGTGCACCAGCTGCGGCCCGATCCCGGGGTGGTGGGGGTGACCGCCATCGACAAGCGTCCGGTCGCGGGGCCGGTCAGGGTGGGGCCGTACGGGCTGTTCGCCGATGTGCAGGCGGATCGCAAGCACCACGGCGGGCTGGATCAGGCGGTGTACGCCTATGCGCAGGAGGACGCCGACTACTGGGCCGCCGAGCTGGGGCGTGAACTGTCGGCCGGATGGTTCGGCGAGAACCTGCGCATCGAGGGGGTCGACCCGAACGCCGTGCGGGTGGGGGAGCGCTGGCGGGTCGGCTCGACCGAGCTGGAGGCGACGAACGGCCGTGACCCCTGTCAGACGTTCGCCCGGTGGGTCGGTGGCGAGGATGAGCGCGGCTGGGTGAAGCGGTTCGGCGCGGTGGCCCGGACGGGTGTGTACTTCCGGGTGCTGAGGTCCGGTGACCTGCGGGCCGGTGATCCCATCGAGGTGCTCGACGTGCCCGAGGGGGCGATCACGATCCGCGAGACGCTGCGTGTCTGAGTCGCCGGTCGAGCCGCCAGTCGAGCCGCCGACCGAGCCGTCGGCCGAGTCACCGGCAGAACAGCCGGCCGAGCCGGCGTCAGCCGCGGGACGCTCGACCGAGGGACCCGAGACGCACGGTCCCGGTCGTCCGCCGCTCCCGCCGCCGCATCTGCGCGACCCCGGCGACGCCTGGGTCGAGGGGCCCGACGGGGAGCGGTTCTGGGGGCGCTTCGGCGCTGCGGGCCTGCTCGTGCACCACGAGGGGACGGTGCTGCTGCAGCACCGGGTCGCCTGGTCCCACTTCGGCGGGACCTGGGGCCTGCCCGGGGGAGCGCGCCGTCTCGGTGAGAGCGCGGAGCAGGGGGCCCGACGGGAGGCGGCCGAGGAGGCCGGGGTCCCCGGCGGGGCTGCCGTCACCGTCGAGTTCGAGCATGTGCTCGACCTGGGCTTCTGGACCTACACGACCGTCGTCGTGCGCGCGTCCCGGCGCTTCGTTCCGGTGATGGGGGATGCCGAGAGCCTCGAGCTGCGCTGGGTGCGCTTCGCGCAGGTGGGCGAGCTGCCGCTGCATCCGGGATTCGAGGCAACATGGCCGGCGCTACGGGCGAGGATCGAGCAGCTGGCGTAGCTCCTCGTCGGTCGGGTCGGTCGCGGTGTTCGGGTCGGCGAAGCTCCACTCGGGGAAGGCACCGCTCGCGGTGTAGGCGGCCAGCACCCGGGCGAGGCCGTAATCGGCGTCGGCCTCGAGCGCCCGCTGCAGCAGCCGGCCGCAGGCCGTGCCCTGGCCAAGGGCCCAGCAGAGCCAGGCGGTGATCGTGAGCAGCGGAGCGCGGTAGTCGTCCGGGGTGTGCACGGCGATCGTCCCGAGGGTGACGATCGCTCGACGGCAGCGCTCGACATCCGGTCGGGTGCGCGTGCGCCCCATAAGCAGATCGGCGCCCTGGGGTGCCGGCTCGCCCGCCTCGAGCAGCGTGCGGGCGAGGTCATCGGAGCTCAGGCCGGTTGCGGACATCCGCTCGTGCCAGTCCTCGTTCTCGAGCGCGGTGCGCACGCCGATCGTCTCGCCGAAGGCGAGCTGCAGCAGGACCACGTCCCGGGTCGGCCTGTTCGTGAGCAGCACCGCCGTGTACGCCCAGCCCTCGAGCGGGATCTGCTCGGCGGTGTGCCCGGCGAGGTACTCGGTCCAGCACACCACGCAGTTGTCGTCGACCTCCCGTTCGACGCGGTCGATCGCCGCAGCCGGGAAGCCGCCGGCATCCTCGCGCTCGATCTCCTCGATGTGCCGCAGCACGATGGCGCTCCTGATCGGATCGGGCTCCGGCAGCGCGCCTACAGCGGAGGCGTCGGGCACCGGATCGCCGGCGCGCACGTGCAGGCCGATGAGCGAGTCGCCCGGCTCGAGCTCGGCGAGCGGCCGCCCCTCGCGGGGGAGCGTGCGGTCGAGGTAGGAGCCCCAGCCGTCGCCGGCGATGCACACGATGTCGACGATGCCGAAGCCGCCTCGTTGCAGGCGCTCGCGCACGATGCGCGCCAGCGACAGCTGGGGGATGCCGCGGGCCTCGGCGAAGGTCTCGTCGGTGTACACCACGATCGCGGCGCCGTCGACGCCCGCCATCCGCGACAGCAGGCCGAGTGCCACGCTCGCAAGCCGTTGCTGGTCGGCGCGGCGTTCCCGCGGTAGGTCGAAGCGGGCGGCGGCGTTGCTGCGCGTGCCCACGAAGGGCACGACGACCATGCTGTCGTGTGGCTGCAGGCCCACGAACTCGGGCACGAGCGCCAGGAAGTCCGCGGTGGAGGTGGCGCGGAGGACGGATGCGGTCATGAGCGCCAGGATGCGCCGCACCCCCGCCACCCGCGGCGGTGGTCCTCCGCGCCGGTGGCGAGCCCGCGGCGGCCGCTGCTGTGGAGGAGCGGCCGGTCGGGGGAGCCGGGCGGGTGCGATATCGTTATGCGGTTGCCGTTCGCGGCGACAGGCCACGGGCTGTGGCGCAGCTTGGTAGCGCACGTGACTGGGGGTCAAGGGGTTTGCCCCGCTCCGGTCGGCCTGAACAACTGAAAACTGAAGCGACGGGATGTGGCGCAGCTTGGTAGCGCACCTGACTGGGGGTCAGGGGGTCGCAGGTTCAAATCCTGTCATCCCGACGGAAAAGCCCTGATGAGAAGCTATTTTCATCAGGGCTTCGTCATGTCCGGCAACGAGTTCTCGTTGGTCCCCCTTTGGTCCCCCGGGCGCAGGGCTGCCGCATGGCTGCCGACTCCGGCGACGCCCTGGTCACCTCCGAAGGCGGCAGCCTGTGGATAAGGGGACCAAAAGGGGACCAGAGCGTCCGATCGGACGTTCTCACGCCCCGTCACAGAGACCTCGACATCCCGCGCCCGGCGGGCTTGCTGGTCTTGGCCGACCGGGCGAGGAACGCGTTGGCCTGCTCGGCCGCCGAGGCGAGGTGACGGTCGTCGGGGTGCAGGTATCCGCGGGTGGTCTCGACGGAGGCGTGGCCGAGGATGTCCTGGAGGACGTGGAGCGGGATGCCCGCGTCGGCCATCCAGGTCGCCCCGGTGTGCCGGAGCCCGTGGCGGGTGAGGTCCGGCAGCCCGAGGTCCTTGACGATCTGGTCCCAGTTCGTCGCGTCCCGCACAGTTGCGGTGGTGAGCGCCCCGCCCCGTGGGCCGACGAGCAGGCGGTCCTCCGGCTCCTTGCCCTCGGTGAGGCGTTCCAGGATCGGCCGCAGCGGTTCCAGGATCGGCACCCGCCGCTCCTTGCGGCCCTTGGTCTGCTTGGTGATGAGCCCGCCCTTACCGGGGTATGTCTGCCGGGCGATGACGACGAGGTTCTTGTCGAAGCGGACGTCGCCGGCCTGGAGGCCGGACACCTCTGAGGATCGCGCCGCCAGTAGCGCGGCGAGCATGACGAAGTCCGAATAAGACTGGCCGACCTTGCCGCAGGCGTCCGCGAGCTTCGCCAGGGTGCCCATATCGGGGATGGCGTGCGCTCGCGGCGAGGCCTGCTCGGCGGGCCGGGTTCGGAAGGCGTTGCGGTTCAGACTGCGCTTGGCGCGGTTCTTCGCCGGGTTGATCGGGATGAGTCCGTCGCGGACCGCCTCGTCGAGCACGCGCACGAGCGGGGCGATGGAGTTCTTGATCGTCGAGGCCCCATGCCGCTTCTCCCAGGCGTCGATCGTGCGGTCGATGATCCCGGCGGTGATCTGCGTGACCGGCAGGTGCCCGAGCGCGGGCAGCACGCGGAGCCTGAGCGCAGATTCGTATGTCTCACCGGTGGAGGTCGGGTCCAGCCCGCGCGCCCAGCGGTCGCCGATCGCGGTGACGAGCTCGGTGAGCGTCATGGACACGTCCATGCCCTTCACGGAGGACTGCCGCAGCGACTCGAAGAACGTGTGCGCGGCAGCCTCGTTCGCAACGATCTCCGACCGGATCATGCGGCGCTTGCTGATCGGGTCGGTCCAGCGGGCGCGGGCGCGGATGCCGTAGGAGCGGCGTTCGAGGTCGGTGGAGATCTTCACGCCGACCGGTGGGATGGGCTTGGGCTGCGTCTGAGGGAGCTGCTCAGCCTTCCGGGGCATGGCCGTGCTCCAGGCCCGCCAGCCAGGCATCGACCGCCTCGATCCGGTACCTGGCGATCCCGCCAAGGCGCAGGAACGGCGGGCCCTGACCGGCAGACCGCCACCGCGACAGGGTCGACTCGGAGACCTTGAGGTAGGCGGCGATCTGTCGGCTGTCCATCAATGGCGAGACCGAGATCGTGCCGCCCGGCTCGCTCATGGAAGCTCTCTGCTGTTCGGGTCGAGGTCAGCGTAGAACTCGTCCTCCGCCTGACGGCGCGCGGCGACGTCATCCAGGACGAACTGCACGAAATCCTGATCGCGATGGGCGATGACCGTGTCCTCGACCGGCATGGCCGGGTCCTCGCCGGGCCACGCGGTCTGCCTCGTTGGCCGGTCACGGTCCAGCCGTGTCCCTGATGCGGCGACCCAGTCGCGCAGGCGCTGGCGTACATCAGCGAAATCGCGATGCCAGCCGAGCGGGGCGGAGCCGTTCTGCTCCGGGTCGTAGGCGGACAGCCAGTGCAGGTGCAGAGCACTCAGCTCCCACAACAGTTCAGGGTGCCGGTACCAGAACGGCGGAACCACGGAGGCAGGAAGCCCATACGTCCGCCGCAGCCAGTCGACCCAGCGGTTGAGCTCGAGCCACTCCGTCTCCGCCTCGTCGGCGGTCAGCAGGTTCCAGTTGATCGGATGCGGCGGCTCGGGCAGCAGCGGACCCCCGAAGTCCTCGGCGGGATCGTCGTCGGCGATCGTGGCCTCGGGGTCGGGCAGGTTCTCGTTGTCGGTCATGGCTGTCTCACCTCGCCAGTGCGGCAGTAGTCGGGCGTGACGATGCGGCCGGCGAGGCGAACTCAGGCGGCACCTCCCGACTACGTCGCGGCGTCTCGGCGGGGATGTCTGCGGCGATGGCCTGTTCGGGCTGGGCGGTGCGGTCGGCGTCGTTGCGGCGTCGGCCGATCTTCCAGACCTCGAACTCCTCACCCTCGACGGTCTTGCCGTCCTTGACGTACTTGGTCGGGCGGATGCGGCCCTCGGCGGTGAAGTTGTCGCCCTTGACCAGCAGGGCGGCGGCCTCCTCAGCGGCGGCGCCGTAGGCGACGATGGGCATGTATTGGGTCGGCAGCTTCGTGAAGCTCCCGTCCTGCTCGCGGCGTGCCTGCCGCTGGCCGGCGCGTGCCCAGAACCTCGGCGTGCCGTCCTCGGTGGGCTCGGTGCTCGGATTGGTCGAGACGTAGCCCGAGAACGATTGGTAGGTGTGGATAGCCATCGGCCCGTCCCCTGTCTTCGCTGGCGCCCCGGCGGGGCGCTCTGACAGGCAGGTGCGCCCGCAGACCCCTACGGGCGGCGCTCCAACTGCGCCTCGATCCCGGCGCGGTCTGCGCGCAGCTCGGCGGCGTCGGGGCGGTTGGTCCAGGCGCGCATCCTGGTGACGATGGGCGGCGCGGCCCGCAGCAGCACGAGGGCGGTGCCGAACGGGAGGGTGCGGATCGCGTCGGGCGGCATGATCGGCACGCGGCGGATCGAGCGTTGCGCGCTACGGGAGCCGTGGTCTCCGACCGTGGTGGAGTCGGTCACCTCGTCGCGCTCGCCGATGAGCGTGGTGAGGTCGTAGAGGTCTTTGGCGTTGGAGGCGCCGCCGAGGATGATCTTGACGATGGAGGTGTCCCAGATCGCGCCGGCCGCGTTCTCCGACCATTTCTCCCGCGCTTGGGCGAGCGATTGGAGCACCGGCATCGTCGTGATCCCGGTGCCTCCACCCTCGGCCATGAGCGTCGGCAGCGACGGCAGGGGCGCGAGGTTGCCGACCTCATCGAGCGCCAGGAGCACGGGCGGGTCGAGCCGGGCGCCGGGGCTGACGGCGGCGATGCGCCGCGAGGCCTCCACGACATCCTCCACGAACGCTGCGACCAGTGCCGCGCTGTTGTTCGCTCCGGCCCCGGTCGCCAGCAGGTAGAGAGTGCCCTGCGCGCGGAGGAACGCTTCGGGGTCGAAGTCCTCGCTCTCCCGAGGGGAAACCGCGTCGAGCACCCGAGGGTCCGCCAGAGCAGCGAGCGCGAGGGACACGCCTTGCCAGATGGAGTCACGGGTTCTCGGGTCGGAGTCGATCATCGCCTGCAAGGACTCGGCCCACCCGGTCGCAGCGTTCGGGTTCGCCGTCAGGATCACCACCGCATCCGCCGCCGCGGACGGGTCGAGGGTCCATCGGAACAGCTCGCCCGGCGGGCGACGATCCAGAGCGGCCGCGTGGAGCAGGGCTTGGAGCGCGGTGCGGGTCTTGCCTTCCCAGAATCCGCCGCCTTCGACGCCGCCGGCGGAGAGTCCGGTGCCGGCGGCGAGGCCGGTCGCGCGGATCATCGCCGTGAGCGGGTCTTCGCAGCCTCGGATGGGCGACCACCGCAGCCCGGCAGGCAGGCCATCTGCGAGGTGCTGGGGATCGAACACGGCGACAGGGCCGATCTTCTCCCGTGCCCGGAGGGTCGCGGTGAGGTTGTCCGGGCGGGTGCTCGTGGTTACGACGGCGCCGGGCGCGTCGAGGATCGTGTTGATGACGACATGGGCGCCCTTGCCCGACCTCGGGGCTCCGACGAGGAGGATCGAGTCCTCCACGGACGCCCAGACGCTCTTGCCGCGTGAGATGCCGAGCCGGTAGCCGACGTCCTCGGGGCGGGGCTTGTCGAGCGAGGGCCGCAGGTGCTTCGCTCGCCGTAGCAGCGCGGCCTCGGAAGCGGAGGCGGCGACCTCGGAGCGGGTGGCGATCCCGGCGATGCGGTAGGGGTCGGTCTTCACCTGGCGGCCGTGCTCGCGGATCAGGTGCCACACCCACCAGCCGGCCACCCCGGCTCCGACGATCAGGACTTCGGCGGTGATCCAGTACGCCACGACGTTCAGGCCCGGCGCGTCGAGTGGTACGGCCGGGTCGCCGGGGTTCAGCAGCACCCCGAGCCCGGCGTCGATGCCTCCGGCGGGCTGGTCGACGCTGGTGATCCAGGCGGCGACGGAGCCTGCGCCGCGGAGGATGGCGGAGAGGATCGCGGCTCCGATGAGGATGCCGATGCCGAGGTTGCTCAGCTCATCTCCGAGCGAGCCAGTAGGGCGCGGGGTGCTCATTCGGGGTGTCCGATCGTCTGCGTGCCGGAGACACGGCCGAGCAGGATGACCTCACGGGTCGGGCTCGCCGCGAGCTGGTCGACGGCGAGCAGCCCGCGCATTGTGCCGTCCGGGGCCGCGTCGCCGTGGGCGATCACGACGGCGACCGCGACGTCCTCGCCCGGCACGAACCCCTCCCCGTGCAGCACCACGAGCTCCGGCAGGCCAGGGGCCGGTGCGGCTTGTTCCGGCTCGGCGGGTTCGGATCGGCGGCGCTTGCCGGGGGTGATGATGTCGGTGAACACGGTTCCATCTGCCTCGCGTACCTCGACGCGCACCGGGGAGCGCCGCTGCCCGGTGAGCTGGTCCAGGATCGACGCGAAGGACTCGCGCCGCCACGGCGGGGCGAACGGCTCCGGCTCATGCGGGATGCCGTCGATGGTGACGGTCATCCGCCCGTCCGGGGCGACGACCATGACGACGTGCGGGAGCACGATCGGCACCCCGGCCGTGCCCTCGTTCGGCTCGTTGTCGGAGGTGCGCTTGTAGCGGGGGCGGCCCATCACGCCTCACCGCCTGGGCGTGTCTCTACTGTTACGGGTTCGTCATCTCGTTCCACGTCCGGTAGGTGCGCTCTACCGCCCGCCTGTTGCGTTCGGCGGCGAATGCGGGGTCGGTGACGCTTCTTCGCCGTTCCTGAAGGACGATGCGAAATCTCGAAGCGTCGTCGGGATTCGTGTACCGGAACGTCTGCAGTGCGCGGGCCGTGCTGACGATGGGCAGAACTCGACCGCAGATTAGCCTCGTGCTATCGCCGAGCAAATGTCTCCAACGCGGCAGCGTATCGCTCGGGGTCTCTGCGGGTCGCCTCAGTCATCAGGAGCGCCGAGCCACCGACGATCCGCGTGTGTTCGCCACGGCACGGGATGGTGATGACCTTCGAGAGCCCCGCCTGCCACGCGGGAATCAGGGCATCCAGTGACCGACGCTCGGGCGACTCGGCGAGGGAACGAGGTCTATGGTCGCGGCGGGCATGGAATCACGCCTCGGTCCATGCCCGGTAGTCATCAGTGAACGCGGTGTCCCCGAAGCGCTCTCGCCAGGTCGGCCCATGCAACCGGCGAAGCAGCTCTGCCCGTTCCTTCGACCCGTCCGCGGTGCGCGTCAGTTCCTCGAACATAGACGGCTCGGCAAGCACGGCTGCGTGGCTCACAACGTCCTCCCATACCCGCGGCCACGGCGCTTCCCACGCGTCACGATCGTCCGGGTCACCGGCTCGCGCGGGTGGGTCCTCGAGCAGCGGAGGGAGATCACCGCTCGGCTGAAGACCCCATGCCTCCCGAACCCACAGCAACTCCAAGAGCTGATAAGAGTCGTTGTCCACCGAGATGACCATGTCGTGCGGCCACGGATTGCCCTCGATCGGAGTGGTCGAGCGCATCGCATCCGTCCCCTCCCGCGCCGGCGAGCACCTCAAACCAGTATCGCTCTCGTGAGAGCCACACCCCATCGCGCACGCGCGAGCGGCCGGGTCGAGTTCCGGCGGCATCTGGACACGCGGTTATGGACGGCGAAGCCCCCCGACGCGTCCGACCGCGGCGCGATGCTAACTCTGGAGGAGATGCGTGATCCCGTCGTGGTAGCTGGTGATCGAGAAGTCGGGGAACCGTGCTGCGAACTTCGATGAGTCGAAGATGTTGTCCTGCCGGTAGCGGGGCAGCAGCTCTGAGGCCTCCTTGACCGCCGGGTTCACGAGTCCGCCGATACGGAACGCCCACTCGGGCACCGTGGTGAACGGAATCGTCCTCCCGACGACTTCGGAGGCGATGTCGATCATGTCCAGGTAGGTGAGGCGATCGGGGGCGACAGGGAGATGCCAGGTCTGCCCGTCAGCGTCCGAGGTATTGCCGATCAGGGCCATCGCCCGGCTCGCGTCCGGAGTCCAGATCAGGCTGCGTCGCGTGCGTGCGCTCAGCGGCACCAGAGGGCGCTTGCCTCGTCTGATGCGATCGAAGACGGCCGAGTTGGTGAGGCTCTGGGTCTTGCCGGGACCGTAGAACTCCGGAGCGCGGCAGATCACCGCGTCGATGCTGCCGGCGGCCATCTCAGCGAGCAGAGTGGTCGCGATCTGCGCGCGCACCGTGGCCTTGCGCCCGACCGGCTCGAACAGCGTGTCCTCGGTCTGAGGCGTCGCCGTCCTCGGGTACATGTAGGTGTTGTCGAAGAACACCAACCGTGCGCCGTGCTTCCGGCAGGCGGCGATCGTGTTCGCCATCATCGTCGGGAACCGCGCCTCCCACAGGCCCGAGTCCATCGGCAGGCCCACGGTCAGATAGACGATGTCGCTCCCCGCCACCGCCCGGTCGGTGGCCTCCGCGTCCATCAGGTCGGCGGATACGAGCTGATCGGTGTCGTGAACTTTGCGGGGGGTTCTGCTCACGAGGCGGATGTCGTCGGTGAAGTTCCGACGCAGTGCGCGGGTGAGCTCGTCGGCGATCTGGCCGCCGGATCCGAGTACGGTCTGCATGCGTTCCGCCCTTTCTGGCGAGGCCTCGGCGTGGTGGTCAGCGGTTGTCGAGGAGGGCGGCGACCTTGGTCGCGGTCTCTTTGGCCGAGCCGGGGTTCTGACCGGTGACGAGGTTTCTGTCGACGACGGCGTTGGAGACGAACGGCAGCAGCGCCTTGGAGTACCGCGCCCCGCGCTGCTTGATGTCCTCCTCGATGTTGTACGGGACGAGCTTGTCGACCCGGGCCAGCACCTCCTCGCGCCAGGAGAACCCGGTGAGGTCGCGCCCCGCGACCAGATAGCTGCCGTCGGAGAGGGTCGTGTCGCGCAGACCGCAGTAGCCGTGGCAGACGGCACCGACGACACCACCGCGCTCGAAGATCTCCCGGGTGATCCGCTGCAGACCCGTGCTGCCCGGGAAGTCGAACATCACCGCGTGACCGCCGGTGAAGTAGATCGCGTCATAGTCTGCGGAGCCGACCTGCTCGGGGCTGGCCGTGCTCTCCAGCAGAGCCATCCGCGCCGGGTCCTCATGCCATGCCTTGGCGGACTTGTCGTAGTTGGGCCGCTTGAGCGACCGCGGCTCCAGCGGCGACGTCCCGCCGGCCGGGCTCACGATGGTCTGCTCGAAGCCGCGCTCGGCGAAGATGTCGTAGGCGTGGGTCAGCTCCGACAGCCACAGCCCGGTCGGATGCGAAGGGTCGATCTCATAGTGATCGACATTGGTGACGACGAGCAGGACGCGCTTACTCATGGGAACTCTCGATTCTGGAGGCGGCGGTGGGTGGGAAGACGGCGGCGAGCGTCGATCGCACGCGCTCGTCGACAGCGGCGGGGTCGGTGGCGGCAAGTTTGCCGTCGAGGTGCAGGAAGGCCAGACCATGGGCGAGCGACCACCCCGCGGTCGCCAGCGCGACCGGGTCGGAGTCCGGGAAGACCTCGGCCATCACGGTTTCGAGATAGCCATGCAGCGCACCGGCGGCGCGCACCCGTTCGTCGTCCTGGTCGTCGCATTCCTGCCCGAACATGAGCCGGAACAACGCCGGCCTGCGCAGCGCGAAACGCACATACTCGACGGCAAGCTCGCCAACTTCGGCGGCCGAGGCCGGAGGCTCCTTGCCGGCGGTGAGATCGCTCATGAGTTCACGCAGCCCGTGGACCGCCAACGCCGACTCCAGCGCATCTCGGTCGGCGAAGTGCCGATACGGAGCCCCCGTGGACACGCCTGCCCGGCGGGCGGCCGCGCGCAGGGAGAGTGGCTCGCCAGCTTCGAGCGCCTCCAGGGCGGCTCGCAGCAGGGTTGCTCGCAGATCGCCGTGGTGATACCCCACCCTCGTCGTGTCCGAACTCATCAAACCCTCCCGCTACCAAGTATGCAGTGCTTACATTAGCACCACAGATGCCTCTCCCGGCCGCGCCGGTTCGTCTTGGGTGGGATGATCCCGCCTGCCATGCGCGGATGCGGGCGTGCGAGCACCCTCGTGGAACTGGCGCTGGCGCGCGCACTCGGTGCTGAGCGCGTCCGACTGGACGTGATCTTCGACAACGGTAATCAGGGCCTACATCCGCGCTGGATTCTCCGGCGTTCCCCGCCGATCGGTCCGACGTGACCGTGATGGTCAAGAAGAACTCCTGGAAGCCAAGCTCGATGCGCCGGTTCCAGCGAACCTGCACCCCGACGAGCCTGAAAGCGGCCGTGAGTACTCGGGTTCCGGAGATTTCCGAACAGATTCGGCGGAACCCGTCACGTTTTGCCGGTCATCCGGCTCGTGGTGTCGAACGCGGCGAGCTCGGCAGGGTGGAGCTGATGCTGGACGACGAACGAGCGGTCCTTGATCCGCCAGAGGCCTTGCCCGGTGCCGAGGCCGGGGAGCAGCTTCTGCTCGGTGCCGGTGAGCCCGAGCGCGGCCGCGGTGGAGCCGAGCTGGTCGGGCTCCTGGCGATACACGATCCGCACCTCCGCGTTCGCCAGCAGGGACGACGCGAGGGCGCGCATCG
>JASGFF010000047.1:0-20730 GCA_047605685.1 Microbacteriaceae bacterium | reverse complement strand
CAGAAATCACATCACGCGACACGACTACAAGACTCGCCGCCAGAACACCGATCAGACTTTAGCAACACACCCTAGGGCGGCTGTTCGCTCAGCGGGACGGGTGCGGCGCGATGCTGACCTATCCGCGCGTCCGGATCACCGAGCCGTTCGTCGTCCAGGCCTGCCGGATGTCGGCGATCAGGTCGCCGCGGTCGGCGAAGACCACGTCCTCGTCGAGGAGCACCGGCAGGCTGTAGTAGCCGAACACCCGCTTCGGCGCCGGTGTGTAGATCTCGGATCACGTCCTCACCCCGAAACGAGGGGTCCGGTTGGAGAGATGCAAGTTACCCCCATTTCTGGGGGCAGAAGTGAGGGGTGCTTGTGGCTAGTGTGGCGATGCGGTTTGTTTCTGGAGGTTCGGGTGCAAAAAAGTGGGTGTATGGCCGTCGTGCCGCGAAAGTCGCTGTTGGTGTCACAGTGACCACAGCTCTCTGGCTAGCGTCGGCAGGATTGGCGCAAAGCGCTGAGCCAGAGCGTCATGTCACCGCATCGACGGCAGCGGCCCTGACGGAGGCCGTTTCCACTTATGATTCTGGTGACGCACAATCGTCCCTGGACCTCGTGAAGGCTGCGACCGAACTTGCGGCACCCGATGCTGCCGAGCAGTTGGACATATATTCGGCAGGCGCCACCTCCACTGATCTTGATGCGATCTCTGCCCCGTCAACTGTCGAGATATCGCCTGTCCTCGACGGATCGACCACGCGGGCACTAGATGGCGCGATAGTGCAGTCGAACGAAGAGGCGGGCACCACCGTGGTGACACGGTATGGCAATAGTGGCGTTCAGTCGACTGCAATTCTCGAATCCGATGAGGCCGACTCTTCAATCGGGTTTGATCTGGAGTTCCCCACAGATTCCACCCTTGTCGAGAACGTTGACGGATCGATTACGGTGTTCGCTCCCACTGCGGTAACTACTTTTGATGAAGGCGAGTTCCATGCAGTTGCAGCGCAGACCGAGCAGATTTTAGCGGGAACCACAGATCTCGCGGAGATAACCGATGACCAATGGGATCGGATCGAAGCCTTGCCAACAGTGTCGACGGTAACCGTGACGGAGATCGAGCCAATTGCCACGATCAACAAGGCTTGGGCGGTAGACGCGACTGGAGCCCAGGTTCCTACGCATTATGAAATCGAGGGGACAACGCTGACGCAGGTGGTCGTTGCAGGTTCTTCTGCTCGTTACCCCATCACCGCGGATCCGTCGGTCGTATGGTGGGTGTGGACTGCGGCGTCTTGTGTCGCTGATCTCGCCACTTTCATCTTCGCTGCGGCTAAGCTGGCCAAGGTGGTTACTAAGATGAAGGCATTGATTTCGAAGAGTGTCGCTCTTGGAAATCTCATTGCCAAGCTCGGGGGTGTCGCCGAGTTTTTGAGCGCCGTCTATAACATGGCTCGCGGTCTCGTGGCTGGCAATGTTTACAAGTTCTTGTCAAAATCGTCAGTTCTTGCGCTATCGTCGGCGGCTAGTGTGGTGCTCGACCTGATCGGAGATGCTCTTGGCATTGGCGGATGTATTTCATTGATCAAAGCACTGGCATGACGAGGGACATCATCTGCCTTGGCGCCGGATTCGGAGTCCTTGCCGGTGCTTACGCCGTGTTGGTCTGGGCGAGTGCGCGTAGCAAAAGCCTTTGCGCCGAGATCGTCGTGCTCATCGCTGTGGCGCTGCTGATCTCCTATGCCTATCTGCCGCTGAGCTGGATTCCCACACCGGGACGGGTCGCGGTCGCCCTGCATCTGATCGACGGGACCACGGGTGATCGCTCCTATCTCCTATTGGTGTGCGTCCTGCTGGGAGTCGCGGCGCTCGTCACCGTCATTGCGTGGGGGACCGGGCTGGTGAGTCGCGTCTCGAGGATCTACGAATCGCGTGAACCGCCGGTGTCGGATACTCGCCGCTGACCCCCGTAGCCTATCCGCGCGTCCGGATCACCGAGCCATCCGTCGTCCAGGCCTGCCGGATGTCGGCGATCAGGTCGCCGCGGTCGGCGAAGACCACGTCCTCGTGGCCCTGCCAGGCGACGACCTCGTGAAGCAGCGGCACGATCCGCTCGGCGAGGTCGGCGGGGGCGTGCGGCTCCCGCCAGGCCGACTGCACCCGCAGCGCTCGCGCCGCCCGGTCGTTCTTCAGGTCGATGCGCCCCACCACGCCCTCGTCGAGGAGCACCGGCAGGCTGTAGTAGCCGAACACCCGCTTCGGCGCCGGCGTGTAGATCTCGATGCGGTAGCGGAAGCCGAACAGCCGCTCGGCGCGGGCCCGCTCCCAGACGAGCGGGTCGAAGGGGCTCAGCAGCGCCGCGGCGCTGATCGACCGCGGCACGCGCACGCCGACCGGCAGGTAGGCGGGGGAGCGCCAGCCCTCCACGGCCGCTTGCTCGACCTCGCCGGCCTCGACGAGCTCCGCGAGCCGGGCCCGGGTGTCGTCGGCACGCATCCGGTAGACGTCGGCGATGTCGCTCGCGGTGCCGACGCCGAGCTGCCGCACCGCCATGAGCACGAGCTCGCGCTGGGCGTCGTCGGCCGTCACCTCGCGGTCCCGCACCTCGGCCGGCAGCACCTGCTCGGGCAGCGCGTAGCTGCGCTCGAAGCGGTCCCGGCCGGCGGTGACGACCTCGCCGAACAGCCACAGGCACTCGAGCGCCTCCTTCGCCTGCGACCAGCCCCACCAGCCGCCGGGGCCGCGGCCGCTGGGGTGCTCGAGGGCGCTCGCCCGGGTCGGCCCGTTGGCGGCGAGCTGGTCGCGCACCCAGGCGACCACCCGGGGATGCTCGGCGAACCAGCTGCCCGGTGCCGCGTGCCGGGCGCGCATTGCCGCCATCCGCCAGCGGAACAGCGGCCAGTGCGCCGTGGGGATGACGGCGGCCACGTGCGCCCAGTACTCGGTGAAGGCGCCGCCGCGGGTGAACAGCAGCCGGTCGAGATCGGCCCGGTCGTAGCGTCCCAGCCGTGCGAACGCCGGCAGGTAGTGCGAGCGCTCGAAGACGTTCACGCTGTCGAGCTGCACGAGCGGCAGCCGGCGCATGAGGGCGCCGAGCTGCCGGGCGCCGGGCTGCCGGATGCCGGGCAGCGGGCTCCCGGGTGACGGGCGATTCGGCGACGAGTCATCCGGCGATGGGCGATTCGGCGATGGGCGATTCGGCGACGGGTCGCCGCCCGGGCGGCCCGGTCGGCCGAAGCCCTGGGCCGCGATCGCCACTCGCCGCGCCTGGGCGGCCGAGAGCGACGGGGGCACGGGATCGAGCCTAGCCGCGACCACCGCGATCGGACCGGCGAGGCCGCGGCGGTGGGCGAAGAGGCGATCCCGGCGAGAGGTCTCGGTCAGTGCCATCACTGATTGTCACGAGTCGATAACAAGCACGGGCGCCGGAAGCGTCGTGGCCACATGCCGATACTGTGGACACGGCGGAGGTGAGTGAAGCTATGGGTGACTGGAGCGCTTCGTGGCGACGTCGGCAGACGCGCTCGCTCGCCGGCGTCGCCGTCCTGATGGCGGCGGGCGGGATCCTGCTGAGCGGTTGCGGCGCCACGTCCGCCGTCCCGTCGTCACCGGTCGGCGAGGACACCGTCTCCGGCGACCAGGACGACTACGACAACTCGGTCGCCATCCAGAAGTGCCTCGAGGCCACCGGCTGGGAGGTCACCGTCACCGAGGACGCCGATGGCGGCTGGGGGATCGAGGCCGTGACGCCGAACGACCAATACAGCCAGTATCAAGACGATTATCAGACCTGCTCCGAGCAGAATGTGACGATCGCACCGCTCGACTCGGCGGCCGCGATCGCCGACTACGAGGCGGACGTGACGATCTCCGCCTGTCTTCGCGCCGCCGGGTATTCGGTCCCCGAGATCCCGAGCAAGCAGACATACGTGTCGGCGGAGCTGGCCGAGACGCTCAGCTACTCTCCCTATTCCCTGGTCCCGGAGGAGGAGCTTCTCCAGGCGCACACCGAGTGTCACCGATAGCTGAGCGTGCACCGTCGGAGGAGCTGATGCCATGAACGCCAGGAGCCGCCTCTGGTCCGCTGCCAGATCGGTGCGGTGGCCGCGTTCGATCCTCGTCGTGCTCCTCGTCGCGGCGGTCGGCGCGATGCTCGGATGGTCGGCCAGGGAGGTGCTCTTCCCGGTCGACGACAGCGCGGTGGCCGACGAGTCGACTCTGGTGACGGTGAGCGAAGGGACCGTGGGCTCGAGCCTCAGCCTCAACGTCACGGCGCGGTGGAGCAGCACGCCCGCCGGGGTGAATCTCGCCAGCGGCATCGTGACCACCGTCGATGTGGCCGATGGCGCAGCCGTCGAGGCGGGCACCGAGCTGTACTCGGTGGATCTGCGGCCGGTCGTGGTCGGGGAAGGCGACATCCCTCTGTTCGGCTCCCTGGCGCCGGGCGATCGCGGGGTGCTGGTGAAGCAGGTGCAGCGACTGCTGTCGACCCTCGGGATCTACTCGGGACGAATCGACGGCGACTTCGACGCCGAGGTGGCATCGGCCGTGGAGACCTGGCAGTCGGAGCTCGGCGTGGAGCCCGACGGGCGAGTGCAAGCCGGCGACATCGTGTTCGTCACGTCGTTGCCCGCCAGGGTCGCATTGGACGTCGATGCGGTGCGCGTCGGCGCACAGCTCTCCGGCGGTGAGCAGGTCCTCAGCCTGCTGAACTCGGCTCCGACCTTCACGCTCGAAGTCACCGGCGCACAGGCGGCGCTCATGCCGAGCGGCACGACCGTGAGCATCACCTCTCCGACCGGGACGACCTGGAACGCGGTCGCCGGGGAACAGACGCAGTCGGATGACGGGTCCGACACGGTCTCGGTGGCGTTGAGCGGCGGCGACGGCGGGAGCATCTGCGGGTCGGAATGCGCGGCGATCCAGTTCTCCGGAACGACGCTCCTGCCCTCCGAGGTGACCCTCGTGCCCACCCAGGAGGGGCTGGTCGTTCCCGCTGCCGCCCTGGCGACCGATGCCGCCGGAGACGAGATCGTGATCGATGAGGCCGGGCGGCGCCATCGGATCACCGTCGTGGCCTCGGCGGAGGGCATGTCTGTCATCCACGGTGCCGATGTCGTCGAGGGCATGGTGGTCCAGATCCCCGCGAGCGACGGATGAGCGGTGCAGCGGCGCTCGCCGCGCGCGGCGTCGAGGCGGGCTATCCGGGAAAGCCTCCGCTGCTCGCCCACTGGTCGGCTGATTTCTTCGCCGGCGAGACCGTCGCGATCGTCGGGCCGTCCGGGGCGGGAAAATCCACGGTCCTCTACACGTTGGGACTCATGCTGCGTCCCCTCGCGGGAGAGGTCCGGGTGCACGGCGAGCCGGCGTCCGCACGCCCGGATGCGCAGAGGTCGCGGCTGAGAGCGACGACCTACGGGTTCGTGTTCCAGGACGCCGTGTTGGACCCGACCCGCAACGTGCTCGACAACGTGACCGAGGCGTCGCTCTACCGGGGGGAGGACGGCCATGAGCTCCGGGACCGGGCCGTCGAGCTTCTCGAACGGTTCGACGTGAGCGTCCAAGCCGCATCGAGACCCGGGCAGATCTCCGGCGGCCAGGCGCAGCGCATTGCGCTGTGCCGAGCGCTTCTGCACCGTCCGAGCATCGTGCTGGCCGATGAGCCGACCGGCAATCTCGACGACGGATCCGCCCGGGTGGTGATCGCGGCGCTGCGGGCCGAGGCGTCTCGCGGTGCCGCGGTGATCGTGGTCACCCATGACTCCGCTCTCGCGCGGGAATGCGACCGGAAGATCGAACTGTGAGGCCGCTCACCCGTCATGCCCTGCTCTGGCGCGAGGCGGTGGCCATCGCCTGGGCCCAGAGGGCGATCTCGATCGTGGTGATCGCGATGGTCGCCGGGACGGCGTCGACGGTGCTGCTGACCAGCGGACGGGTCAGCGCCACGCAGATGCAGATCCTCTCCACCCTCGACTCCGCCGACACGAGGTCCATCGTCTTCTCGTTCAGCGATGGCGCGGGTGTGACCGTCGACGTCCTGTCCCGGCTCGCGGACGTTCACGGCATCGCCTGGGCCGGTGCCTTCGGCCCCGCCGAGGACGTCGAGAACCCCCGGCTCGATGCCGCCGGTGTGACGGTCGCGGCGAGAGAGGTCTGGAGCACGGACATGACGGCCTTGGGGATCTCCGGTGGCTCTGGCTCTGGCTCTGGCTCGGGCTCTGGCTCGGCTGGAGCATGGGCATCCGAGTCGGCTCTTGCCCGGCTCGGCATGGCCGATCGGGTCGGGGCGGTCCGGTGGTCGAGCGGCGCGACCTCCACCGTCGTCGGCGTGTTGAGGACCCCCGACTTCCTGAGCTCGCTCGAGCCGCTCGTGCTGCTGCCCACCCCCATCGCGGGAGACGAGTCCGTCGCGATCACGATGCTCGTCGTGGTCGCGACCTCGCCGCATCTCGTCCAGTCTCTCGCCGACGTCGCAGAATCGGTGCTGGCGGCCGACGACAGCTCGAAGGTGTCCGTCGCCACGAGCGCGAGCCTCGCCAGACTGCGGGGCCTCGTCGACGACCAGCTCTCCGCCGGCGGCCAGGGGGTCGTGGTCCTCGTCTTCGCCCTCACCGCCGGCCTGATCTGCGTGATGCTGTTCGGACTGGTGCTGTTGCGGCGGCGCGACTACGGCCGCCGGCGCGCGCTCGGCGCCACGCGGGCACTGATCGTGGCCCTGGTGCTCATCCAGACGCTCCTGCAGGCCGCCCTCGGCGCCCTCATCGGCAGCGCGGCGGCGGCGCTCTACCTCGGCCTGGTGGGCGACCCGCTGCCGTCGGCCGCCTTCTTCGCCGCGACAGCCGTGCTCTCCATCGCCTCGCCGCTGGTCGGCGCGATCCTGCCCGCCGGCTTCGCATCGCGTCGTGATCCCCTGAACGAGCTGCGGGTCCCGTGATCACGTGCTCCTCGCCGTGATCGGCGGGCGGTGTGCCTGCAATGTCGCTGACTGTCGCTCGTGGTCGCTGCCTACACTGGGTCGATGAGGTTCACTGGGCTCATGAGGCTGCACCGACGTCCCGAGCACTCCCCACCGCCGGCCGCCGACGTGCCGGTCGGCGAGAAGCGCCGCCTCCAGGTGGAGCGCGCCATCCCCGTCGGCGTGGAGATCGCCGGCCAGTGGGCCTGGCGGCTGCTCGTCATCCTCGGCCTCGTCACCGTCATCGCCCTCCTGGTCATCGAGGTGCGCGACATCGTCGTCCCGGTGCTCGTGGCGCTGCTCGTGTCGGCGCTGCTCATCCCGTTCAAGTCGTTCCTCGTCCGACACCGCTGGCCGCGCTGGCTCGCGATCCTGGTGGCGCTCGTCGCCGCGGTCGCGATCATCGGCGGGCTGATCACGATCGTGGTGTTCCAGGTGCGCAGCGGCCTCTCCGAGCTGGTCGATCGCAGCGAGCAGCAGCTCGACGCGCTGCTGTCCTGGCTCGCCGCGCCCCCGTTCAACCTGGACCAGGAACAGCTCGAGAGCGCGGTGGGGGACGCCCTGACCTCGATCAGCGCCGACACCTCCACCCTCATCGACAGCGCCCTGACGCTCGGCTCGACGGCGGGGCACGTGCTCGAGGGCCTCTTCATCGTGTTCTTCACGACGCTGTTCCTGCTCATCGACGGCCGCGGCATCTGGACCTGGATCGCCCGGCTGTTCCCGCGCCGCGCCCGCCGCGCCGTCGACGGCGCCGGCGTGACCGGATGGCTCACCCTGACCACGTTCGTCAAGGTGCAGATCTTCGTCGCGTTCATCGACGCGGTCGGCATCGGCCTCGGCGCCTGGATCATCGGCTTCTTCATCGACGGCTTCCCGCTCGTCATCCCGATCGCGGTGCTCGTCTTCCTGGCCAGCTTCGTGCCCGTCGTCGGAGCGATCCTCTCGGGCGCCGTCGCCGTGTTCGTGGCGCTCGTCTACGGCGGCCTCCCGCCCGCCGTGGTCATGCTCGGCATCGTGCTCCTCGTGCAGCAGATCGAGGGGCACGTGCTGCAGCCGCTCGTGATGGGCACGGCGGTGCGGGTGCACCCGCTCGCCGTCGTGCTCGCCGTGACCACGTTCTCGGCCGCCGCGGGCATCCCGGGCGCGCTGTTCGCCGTCCCGTTCGTGGCGACCCTCAACGTCATGGTGAAATACATCGCGAGCGGCACGTGGCGAACGGACGCCCACCCGGACCTCGACGACGTCGCTGCGACGAGCGACGTCGTGGAGAGAGAATGACCCAGCTGACATTCGCCGGCCCCGCGCTGGCGGACTTCGAGGCGGCGCGCGCGATGATCGCGGGCGCCGCCGTCGTGACCCCCATGGAGAGCTCGCACTTCCTCTCCCAGGCGCTCGGCGCGCCTGTCTGGATGAAGTGCGAGAACCTGCAGCGCACCGGCTCCTACAAGATCCGCGGCGCCTACAACCGGCTCGCGGCGCTCGACGCCGCCGAGCGCGAGCGCGGGGTCGTCGCGGCATCCGCCGGCAACCACGCTCAGGGCGTCGCCTACGCGGCGCGCGAGCTCGGCATCAGCGCCACCATCTTCATGCCGGTCGGCGTGGCGCTGCCGAAGCTGCAGGCGACCCGCGGCTACGGCGCCGAGGTGGTGCTCACCGGCAACATCTTCGACGAGACGCTCGCCGCGAGCCTCGCCTTCGCCGCCGAGACCGGCGCGGTGATGATCCCGCCCTTCGACCACGCGGACGTCATCGCCGGCCAGGGCACGCTCGGCCTCGAGATCATCGAGCAGGTGCCGGATGTCGAGACGCTCGTCGTCCCCGTCGGCGGCGGCGGCCTCATCGCCGGCGTCGCGAGCGCCGTCAAGCAGCGCCTCGACCGGCCGGTGCGGGTGATCGGCGTGCAGGCCGAGAACGCCGCCGCCTACCCGGTGTCGCTCGCGGCGGGGGCGCCGACGACGGTCCGGATCACCCCGACGATCGCCGACGGCATCTCGGTCGCCCGCCCGGGCGAGCTCAACTTCGAGATCATCCGCGACGCCGTCGACGAGATCGTCACGGTGCCGGACGACGACACCGCGGCGGCGCTCGTGCAGCTGCTCGAGCGCGCCAAGCTCGTCGTCGAGCCGGCCGGTGCGGTCGGGGTCGCGGCGATCCTGGCCGGCAAGGTGCGCACGCAGGGGCCGACGGTGGTGCTGCTCTCCGGGGGGAACATCGACCCGCTCATGATGGAGCGTGTGGTGGCCTTCGGGCTGTCGGCATCCGAGCGCTATCTCAAGATCACGATCCCGCTGCCGGACCGGCCCGGCCAGCTCGCCGAGACGAGCCGCATCGTCGCCGACCAGAACGCCAACGTCGTCGAGGTGATCCACACCCGGCACGGCACCGGCATGCAGATCTCCGCCGTGGAGCTGGAGCTGCACATCGAGACCCGCGGCACCGAGCACGCCGAGAAGGTGCTCGCGGCGCTGCGCGCCGAGGGCTACGAGCCGCGCGTCAAGCGCTGAGGCCCGCGATCCCTCAGCCGGCGAAGCTCTCCACCCGCACCACGGTCACGGGGATGGAACGGCCGTTCGGCGCCTCGTAGCTGGTCTCCTCGCCCTCCTTGAGGCCGAGGATCGCGGCACCGATGGGGCTGCCCTCGCTGTAGATCTCGAGCTCGGTGTCGCCGGCGATCTCGCGGCTGCCGAGCAGGAACCGGGTCTCGCGGCCGAGCACCGTCGCCGTCACCACGGTGCCGGGCTCGACGACGCCCGAGCTCGTCGGCGCCTCGCCGACCTTGGCGGTGCGCAGCAGCTCGGTGAGCACGCGGATGCGCGCCTCCATCTTGCCCTGCTCCTCCTTGGCGGCGTGGTATCCGCCGTTCTCCTTGAGGTCGCCCTCCTCGCGCGCCGCCTCGATGCGCTTCGCGATCTCGGTGCGCCCCTCGTGCTCCAGACGCTCGAGCTCGGCCTTGCGACGGTCGTACGCCTCCTGGGTCAGCCAGGTCACAGCGGTGTCGCTCATGGGTTCGCCTCCTCGTCATCGGCTCCCTCGCGCACGGCAGCGTCGGCCGCGGCGCGCACAGGAGCCCCTACAGAGCCCCCTGCAGAGCCCCTTACTACAGAGAGGGACCGGCCGTGTCGGCCGGTCCCGCAGAGAGTGCCTTAGCCTACGCTCGCCAGCAGCTGTAGATCAAGCCGGTGACGGCCCGCCGCACGGTGCGCACCTCGGTGGAGAACTGCCGGGTGACGGTGTCGCCGGCGGGGACGGCGACGACGCGCCATCCCACGGTGGCGCCGCTGGAGTCCTCGGCCTGCACCGCGCAGCCGGCGGCACCGCCGCCCTCGATCGTCACCTGGTAGCTCACGGTGGTCAGCGAGTCCGAGTCGACGTGGTAGCCGATCGCGTCGACGCCGATGTCGGCGGCGGGCGAGAGGACACCGGCCCAGCACACCCAGGCGACGACGGTGGCCGCGACGAGTGCGCCGACCACGACGCCGACGACCCGGGTGCGACGGCGCGCGCGTGGGGAGCGGCCGTAGCGGGCGTCGAGATCGGTCACGGTGCGGGTCCAGTCGGGCGGCTAGGGTGGTCCCAGGCTATCGGGCCGCCGGAGCACCGCCGAGAGCCGCAGGATCGGGAGGGACGTGTGACGCTGCGCCTGCTCGCCGTGCACGCGCACCCCGACGACGAGTCGAGCAAGGGCGCCGCGACCTACGCCTACTACGCGAGCCGCGGCGCGCGGGTGCTCGTGGTCTCCTGCACCGGCGGCGAGGCCGGCGACGTGCTCAACGCCCGGCTCGACCCCGTCGCCCGGCACCGCGCCGAGCGCGACATCGGCGGGCTGCGCCGCGACGAGATGGCCCGGGCCCGCGCCGCCCTCGGCATCGAGCACGTCTGGCTCGGCTACCGCGACTCCGGGTTGCCGGCGCCGGGCGAGACCGTGCGCCCGGACAGCTTCGCGGGCATCCCGGCCGAGGTCAGCGCCCGCCCGCTCGTGCGGCTCGTGCGCGGGTTCCGCCCGCACGTGCTGGTCAGCTACGACGAGCAGGGCGGCTACCCGCATCCCGACCACGTGCGCGCCCACGAGATCGCCGTGCGGGCGAAGGACGCCGCCGCCGAGCCGTCCTTCGAGCCGGCGCTCGGGCGGCCCTGGGCCACGCCCAAGCACTACTACGACCGGATCTTCTCCGTCGCCCGGATGAGCGCGATCCTCGACGGCCTGCGCGCGCTCGAGCCGTCGAGCCCGCGGATCGCGGACGCCGAGGCCGTGCTCGCGCGGCGCGGCCGGGACCCGGCCGAGCGCGCCGCGACGACGCGGGTGCCCTGCGACGACTTCTTCGAGGCCCGGGACGCGGCGCTGCGCTCGCACGCGAGCCAGGTCGACCCGGAGCATCCGTTCTTCTTCTGGCCCAACGAGGTGCAGCGCGCCGTCTGGCCCACCGAGGACTTCGAGCTGGTGTCCTCGAGTGTGCCGACGAGCCTGCCGGAGACCGATCTGTTCGCGGGAGTGCACGAATGACCCTGACCCAGCTGGCGCCCACCGAGCCGAGCGTGCTCGTCCAGGCGACGCCGAGCCCGACGCCGAGCGCCACGAGCACCGGGCTCGCCGTGGACGAGGACGCCGTCAGCCCCGGCTGGATCGGCTTCGCGGTGACGTTCGTGCTCGCCGTGGCGGTCGTGCTGCTCATCACCGACATGACCCGCCGTCTGCGCCGGCTGCGCTACCGGGCCGAGATCCGCGAGCGGCTGCAGGCCGAGCGCGGCGGCGCGGGGCCCGGCGGCGCGGGGCCCCGCGGCCCGGACGGAACAGTGTGATTCTCGGCTTCCAGGCTTCGGTGGAGTAGCCCGCGAGCCGGGCGAGGCCATCCACCCCGATACCGCCGAGAATGAGGGCGAGGTCGTCCCCGTTGAGACGACCACGATGGGCTTAGACGGCCACGATCAGCACGGCCGTCCAGTGGCAGAGGAAGGCCAGCAGCGTGAACGAGTGGAACACCTCGTGGAAGCCGAACACGCCGGGCACCGGGTTTGGCCGCTTGAGCCCGTAGGCGAGGGCACCGAGCGAGTAGCAGACGCCGCCGACGAGCACGAGCGTCATCATCGCCGCATCCGCCCGGAAGAAGTCGACGATGAACATCATCGCAGCCCAGCCGAGCGCGAGGTAGATGGGCACGTACAGCCAGCGCGGCGCGCCCAGCCAGAAGATGCGGAAGCCGATGCCGAGCAGCGCGCCGCCCCACACGATCGACAGCAGCAGCACGGCCTTCTCCTCCGGCAGCGCGAGCACGGAGATGGGGGTGTAGGTGCCCGCGATGAGCAGGAAGATGTTCGAGTGGTCGACACGGCGGAACACCGCCTTGACCGGCGGGGACCAGTTGACGCGGTGGTACAGCGCGCTCGTGCCGAACAGCAGCAGCGAGCAGGACATGAACACGGCGGTGGATGCCTTCGCCGCCGTCGACTGCGCGAGGCAGACGAGCACGACGCCGAGCACGATCGCGAGCGGGAACGTCGCCGCGTGGATCCAGCCGCGCCAGCTCGGCTTGAGCTCGGGCGCGGCTGCGGGGGCGAGGCCGGCGGACATGCGCCGAGCATAGGCGCGCCGGCTCGGGATCGGGTGGGAGTCGCCCCGGCGGGGCGCGGGTAACGTGGGGTGACGTGAGCGAGCGGAGGGGGGCCCGGGGGCACGGCTTCCTGTACGACCTGTACACCGCGCGGCTCAAGCGCGCCCTCGCCGGCGCCCCCCGGCCGCGGCACGTCGCGATGATCATCGACGGCAACCGGCGCTGGGCGCGGATGCGCGGCTACGCGAGCGCCGCGCACGGGCACACCGCGGGCGCCCAGAAGATGCACGAGTTCCTCAGCTGGTGCGACGAGGCGGGCGTCGAGGTGGCCACCCTGTACCTGCTCTCCGCCGACAACCTCAGCGGCCGCTCGAGCGAGGAGCTCGAGCAGCTGTTCGCGATCATCGCCGACCTCGCCGACGACCTCTCGCACACCCGGGACTGGCGGGTGCAGCACGTCGGTGCCGCGGACGGGCTGCCCGAGAGCCTCGTGGCCGCGATGCGGGCCGCCGAGCAGCGCACCCACGCGAACACCGGCCTGCACGTCAACCTCGCCGTCGGCTACGGCGGCCGCCGGGAGATCGTCGACGCCATCCGCTCGATCGTGCGCGCGCACGAGGGCACGCTCGACGACCTCGCCGAGGTGCTCACGCCCGAGCTCATCGGCGAGCACCTCTACACCGGCGGCCAGCCGGACCCCGACCTGGTCATCCGCACCTCGGGGGAGCAGCGGCTCTCCGACTTCATGCTGTGGCAGAGCGCGCACAGCGAGTTCTACTTCGTCGAGGCGCTCGGGCCGGACCTGCGGCAGGTCGACTTCCTGCGCGCCCTGCGCGACTACGCCGGCCGGGAGCGGAGGTACGGGGGATGACGGGGCCCACTGCGACGGCGCCCGGCGTGAGAGCGCGGGGCGAGGCGGCGCCCGCGGCACGGTGCGGGCGCCGGATGTTTACCGATCCGAAACACGCCACGCCCGCGACGTAACACGGGGGGTGTCTGCGCGTGCGTAACGTTCCTCGCATCAGGTATGGCGCCTGATCGAGACGGCCGTGCAGAAGTTCGTCTCGCAACCGCTGGTCGGCCGTCACGTGAAATGGCTCGAGCGCGGAGCCCGCGCTCGGGGATGGAGCGAGTGTGGCCCAGGCAACTCCCGAATCGATGACGACGGGGGCCACGGGCTCCCGCACGTCCACCCGCACCTACGTGCTCGACACCTCGGTGCTGCTGAGCGATCCGCGGGCGATCTTCCGCTTCGCGGAGCATCCGGTGGTGCTCCCGGTCGTCGTCGTCACCGAGCTCGAGGCGAAGCGCAACGACCCCGAGATCGGCTACTTCGCCCGACAGGCGCTGCGCAACCTCGACGAGCTGCGCATCGAGCACGAGCGGCTCGACTTCCCGATCGCGACCGCCGGCGGCGGCTCGGTGCGCGTGGAGCTCAACCACTCCAACCAGTCGGTGCTGCCCTCCGGGCTGCAGCTGGGCGACAACGACTCGCGCATCCTCGCCGTGGCGATGAACCTCGCCGCCGACGGCCTCGACGTCACCGTGGTCTCCAAGGACCTGCCGCTGCGGGTCAAGGCCGCCTCGGTGGGCCTCGCCGCCGAGGAGTACCGGGCCGAGCTGGCCCCGGAGACCGGCTACACCGGGCAGGCGGACGTCGAGCTCTCCGCCGAGCAGATGGCGGAGCTCTACGAGAACGAGAGCCTCGTCACCCGCGCGGTCGCCGAGCTGCCGGTCAACACCGGTCTCGTGCTGCACTCCGACCGGGGCAGCGCTCTTGGCCGGGTCGCCGCCCGCGGCACCGTGCGGCTCGTGCGCGGCGACCGGGACCTGTTCGGCCTGCACGGCCGCAGCGCCGAGCAGCGTCTCGCGATCGACATGCTGCTCGACTCGGAGATCGGCATCGTCTCGCTCGGCGGCCGCGCCGGCACCGGCAAGAGCGCCCTCGCCCTGTGCGCCGGCCTCGAGGCGGTGCTCGAGAAGCAGCAGCACCGCCGGATCATGGTGTTCCGGCCGCTCTACGCCGTCGGCGGGCAGGACCTCGGCTACCTGCCCGGCGACGCGGCCGAGAAGATGAACCCCTGGGCGCAGGCCGTGTTCGACACGCTCGGCTCGGTGGTGTCGCAGAACGTGATCGACGAGGTCCTCGACCGCGGCATCCTCGAGGTGCTGCCGCTCACCCACATCCGCGGCCGCAGCCTGCACGACGCCTTCGTGATCGTCGACGAGGCGCAGTCGCTCGAGCGCAACGTGCTGCTGACCATGCTCAGCCGGGTGGGGCAGAACTCGCGGGTCGTGCTCACCCACGACGTGGCGCAGCGCGACAACCTGCGGGTGGGACGGCACGACGGGGTCGCGAGCGTGATCGAGTCGCTCAAGGGGCATCCGCTGTTCGGCCACATCACGCTCACCCGCTCGGAGCGCAGCGCGATCGCGGCCCTGGTGACCGAGATGCTGGAATCGAACGAGCTCGCCTGAGCTCGATTCGTCCGGGCGCGACCCTGGGCGCGACCCTGGGCGCGACCCCGTTCCGGATCTCAGCCCGGGTGCGTCATCGTCGTGACGTCGAGCGCCGCGTCGAGCTGCTCGAGGGTCACCTCGCCGCGCTCGACGTAGCCGAGGTCGATCACCGACTCCCGCACGGTGATGCCCTTGGCCACCGAGTTCTTGGCGATCTTCGCCGCCGCCTCATAGCCGATGATCTTGTTCAGCGGCGTCACGATGGAGGGGCTCGACTCGGCGAGCGCCCGCGCCCGCTCCAGGTTCGCCTCCAGGCCGTCCACCGTCCTGTCGGCGAGCAGGCGCGTCGAGTTGGCCAGCAGCCGGATCGACTCGAGCAGCGCCGTGCCCATCACCGGGATCGCGACGTTGAGCTCGAAGTTGCCGGTCGCGCCGGCGAAGGCCACGGTGGCGTCGTTGCCGATCACCCGGGCGGCGACCATGACCGTCGCCTCCGGGATGACCGGGTTGACCTTGCCCGGCATGATCGATGAGCCCGGCTGCAGGTCGGGGATGTGCAGCTCACCGAGGCCGGTGTTCGGCCCCGAGCCCATCCAGCGCAGGTCGTTGCAGATCTTCACGAGGCTCACGGCGATCGTGCGCAGCGCCCCGGACGCCTCGACGAGCCCGTCGCGGGCGCCCTGCGCCTCGAAGTGGTCGGCCGCCTCCACGAGCGGGAGCCCGGTCTCGTCGGCGAGCCGCGCGATCACCCTCCCGGCGAAGCCGAGCGGCATGTTGATGCCGGTCCCGGTCGCGGTGCCGCCGAGCGGCACCTCCGCCACCCGCGGGATCGTCGCCCGCACCCGGGCGATGCCGAGCTCGACCTGGCGCGCGTAGCCGCCGAACTCCTGGCCGAGGGTCACCGGCGTGGCATCCATCAGGTGGGTGCGCCCCGACTTGACCGCGTCCTTCCACAGCCCGGCCTTGGCGGCCAGGGCGGCGTGCAGGTGCTCGAGGGCCGGCACCAGATCGCCGAGCAGCGCGGCGGTCACGGCCACGTGCACGCTCGTGGGGAACACGTCGTTCGACGACTGCGAGGCGTTCACGTGGTCGTTGGGGTGCACGGTGGTGCCGAGCGAGCGCGAGGCGAGCGTGCCGAGCACCTCGTTCATGTTCATGTTCGAGCTCGTGCCCGAGCCGGTCTGGTAGGTGTCGATGGGGAACTGGTCGTGGTGCGCCCCGGCGATGACCTCGTCCGCGGCGGTCGCGATCGCCTGCGCGACGCCGGCGTCGAGCTTGCCGAGCTCGGCGTTCACGAGCGCCGCGGCCTTCTTGATGCGCGCCAGGGCCACGATCTGCGCCGCCTCGAGACCGGTGCCCGAGATCGGGAAGTTCTCCACCGCGCGCTGCGTCTGCGCGCCGTAGAGCGCGGATGCCGGCACCCGCACCTCGCCCATCGTGTCGTGCTCGATGCGGAACTCAGCGGTCACAGCGGTGTGCCTTCCTCGACAGGGCTTTCCTCAACAGGGTTCTCCTCAACGGGAGACGTCGCGCCGCGCACCGCTCGGGTCGAGGCCGACCTGGACGTCGGGCACCGCCCGACCTTCGACGAGGCGGTAGTTCGCCCCGACGACTGCCAGCGTACCCGCCGCGACCGCCTCGGAGATGACCACCGACTCGGTGAGGATCTCGGCGATCGTGTCGCGCAGATGCTCGCGGCCGACCTCGATCGGATCGGCCCGCTCGGGGTGGGCGCCGAAGCCCGCGGCGATGGCGACGCGCACCACCGCGGGGTGGATCTTGCCGGTGAGACCGGCGATGTGCGGTGGCAGCGGTTCGGCGCCCTGGGCGGCGGAGTCGATCGCGGCAGCGACCGCCCCGCAGGAGTCGTGGCCGAGCACGACGATGAGCGGCACCCCGAGCACGGTGACGGCGTACTCCAGCGAGCCGATGACCGAATCGGAGACCACCTGGCCGGCGTTGCGGACGACGAAGAGGTCGCCGAGGCCCTTGTCGAAGATGATCTCCGCGGCCAGCCGGGAGTCGGAGCAGCCGAACAGCGCGGCGTGCGGCGCCTGGCCGAGCGCGAGGGCCGTGCGGCGCTCGACGTCCTGGCGGGGGTGCAGCGGCGTGCCGGCGATGAAG
Source organism: Microbacteriaceae bacterium (assembly GCA_047605685.1). GTDB lineage: Bacteria > Actinomycetota > Actinomycetes > Actinomycetales > Microbacteriaceae > JAUASV01. The sequence goes on along the minus strand of JASGFF010000047.1, from coordinate 3,657 downwards.
CGCTCGTTGCCGTCGCGCATCTCCTGCCAGGCCTCGGCGGGTGTCGTCACGGGATGGCCTGCCCCACCGCCCGCGCGAAGGTGGCGAACTCCTCGGCATCCGCGGTCCCGTAGATCACGATCTGGGATGCCGTGCCCTGCGCCTCCCAGAGCCGGGCGTAGTTGCCGGCGTCGGCGGCGTCCGCCGCCGTGTACGCCGACCAGCTCACCCCGCCGGCGGTCTGCGTCACCGGACCGGTGGAGCCCTTCGGCAGCAGGTCGGCGACGAGGTCGTCGTCGGGGCTGTCGTGCTGCTCGACGGCGGCGAAGTCGCCCTCGGGGGTGACGAAGCCGATGTACCAGTAGTCGCTGTCGCCGGAGCCGCGCATCTCGGCCGCGTTCGCGACCCAGCCCTCCGGCAGCTGCGGGTCGACGACCGGGGTGGCCGCCTCCGCCGCGACCTGGTGCCAGTCGACGTCGAGGTCGAGCTGCGGGTCGGGGCGCACCACGATGGCGACGAGCGCGACCACGATCGCGACGGTGCCGATGAGCGCGGCGACGAGGTTGCGCAGCGTCTTGCTGTCGCGGTACCGGGCCGAGGCGGCCGCCGTTCGGGCCGCCGTCTCCTCGGGGGTCTCCGGACGGCCGAGCTCGGCGACGACGCGCGGCGCGGCGACCCTGGCCGCTGCGGTCCCTGCTGCGGGGGCTTTGGCCATCAGCGCCCCGTCCCGTCCTCGGCGGCGTCCTCGGCGGGCCGCTCCGCGCGCAAGCGGGCTGCCTCGAGCCGGTGCCGGGCGCCCAGCAGCCAGTCCTCGCAACGCCGGGCGAGCGCCTCGCCGCGCTCCCAGAGCGCGAGCGACTGCTCGAGGCTCGGGGAGCCCTGCTCGAGCTCGGCGACCACGCGGACGAGCTCGTCGCGGGCTTCCTCGTAGCTCATGGACTCGTAGCTCATGGACTCGCCGCTCAGGGGCTCGTCGCTCTGGGGCTCGTCGCTCTGGGACGCACCGTCGGGGGACTCGCTGCCGCGGGGGTCGGGGTCGGTCGTCGCCACGGAGGGAGATCCTACCGAGCCGCGTCGACGGCGGTGTCGGTGTCCGCGGTGCCGGTGTCCACGGTGGAGCGCAGCGCGCCCTCGGCGAGGGTGAGAGCCAGTGTCGTGCCGGCCGGGGCGTCGGCAGCCCGGCGCAGCACCGCGCCCCCGGGCAGCTGTGCGATCGCGTAGCCGCGGTCGAGGGTGCGTTGCGGCGAGAGCGCCCGCAGCTGCCCGCCGAGCTCGCGGACGCGCGCCTCGGCGCTCTCGATGAGGCGCCCGACGAGCTCGTCCGACCGGGCGGCGAGCCGCACCAGCTCCTCGGCCCGGGCGTCGAGCAGCCGCTCGGGGGCCGCGAGCACCGGCCGGGAGCGCAGCTGCCCGATGCGGTCGACCTCCGCGCTCAGCCGGGCGGCGAGCCGGCCGCGGATGCGGCTGCGCGCCTGCTCCACGCGGGAGAGCTCCTCGGTGACGTCCGGCACGATGCGCTTCGCGGCATCCGTCGGCGTCGAGGCGCGCAGGTCGGCCACCTCGTCGAGCAGCGGTCGGTCGGCCTCGTGGCCGATCGCGCTCACGACCGGGGTTGTCGCCGCCGCGACGGCGCGCAGCAGCCGTTCGTCGCTGAACGGCAGCAGGTGCTGGAAGTCGCCGCCGCCGCGGGCGACGACGATGACCTCCACCTCGGGGTCGCCGTCGAGGCGCTCGATCGCCGCGATCACCTCGGCCACGGCGCGGTCGCCCTGCACGCTCGCGTGCACGGTGCGGAAGACGACGCCCGGCCAGCGCAGCAGCGCGTTGCGCTTGACGTCCTTCTCGGCGTCCGAGTCCCGGCCGGTGACGAGCCCGATGACGCCGGGCAGGAACGGCAGCCGCCGCTTGCGCTCGGGGGCGAACAGCCCCTCGGCGGCGAGCTGCCGCCGGAGCCGCTCCAGCCGTTCGAGCAGCTCGCCGAGGCCGACGTGGCGCATGTCGTGCACCTGCATGGTGAGGCTGCCGCCCTTGACCCACCAGTCCGGCTTGACGAGGGCGACGACCCGGGCGCCGGCGCCGAGGTCGGCGGGGACGCGCGCGCGCACGCTCGACCAGATCGCGAAGGAGACGGTGGCATCCGCCTCGAGGTCCTTGAGCCGCCCGTAGACCACGCCGCCGCGCTCGTTCCACTGGGTGATCTCGCCCTCCACCCAGGCGGTGCCGAGCCGGTCGATCCAGCCCTTGACCTTGCTGGAGAGCAGCGCGACGCCCCAGGGCGCCTCAAGGCTCGGCGGTGCCTCGCTCACGGCACTCCCTCCCCGGATGGCCCGGATGGCCCGGACGGCCCGGACGGCCCGCCCGTACAATCTCAGGCGTGTCCTCGATCAGCAACGGGAACGCGGCCCGGCTGGCGCCGCGTCCGCCCTCGGCCCGCAACAGGCTAGTGGATGCCCCCGTCGCCGCCGCGAAGCGTGTGCTGCTCGCGGCGCCGCGCGGCTACTGCGCGGGCGTGGACCGGGCCGTCGTCGCCGTCGAGAAGGCGCTCGAGCGCTTCGGCAGCCCGGTGTACGTGCGCAAGCAGATCGTGCACAACATCCATGTCGTCGCCACCCTCGAACGCCGCGGCGCGGTGTTCGTCGACGAGCTCGCCGAGGTGCCGCCCGGCAGCCACGTGGTGTTCAGCGCGCACGGTGTGAGCCCCGCGGTGGTGGCGGAGGCGGCATCCCGGCGGCTGCAGGCGATCGACGCGACCTGCCCGCTCGTGACGAAGGTGCACCGGGAGGCGCTGCGCTTCGCGAAGGCCGAACGGCACATCCTGCTCATCGGCCACGCCGGGCACGAGGAGGTCGAGGGCACGATGGGGCACGCCCCGGAGCGCACCACCCTGGTCGGCGGCCCCGAGGAGGCGGACGCCCTCGTCGTCGACGACCCGGACAACCTCGTCTGGCTCAGCCAGACCACGCTCTCGGTCGACGAGACGATGGAGACCGTGCGGCGGCTGCGCGAGCGCTTCCCGGCCATCGCCGATCCGCCCAGCGACGACATCTGCTACGCCACCCAGAACCGCCAGGTCGCGATCCGGAAGATCGCCCCGGAGGCGGACCTCGTCATCGTGGTCGGCAGCGGCAACAGCTCGAACACCATGCGGCTGGTCGACGTGGCCCTCGAGCACGGCGCCCGCGCCGCGCACCGCGTCGACTACGCCGACGAGATAGAGCAGGCCTGGCTGGAGGGGGTCGCCACGATCGGGGTCACCAGCGGGGCGTCCGTGCCGGAGGTGCTCGTGCAGGAGGTGCTCGAGCAGCTCGCGGACGCCGGCTACCGCGACGTGGAGGCGGTGGTGACGGCCGAGGAGGACCTGATGTTCTCGCTGCCGAGCCAGCTGCGCACGGATGCCGCGGGCAACCCCGACGCGCGCGGCCTCGGCGGCCGCCGCCGGCTCGACTGGCAGACCGCGTGAACGGCGGTCAGGGCGAGCGCCCCGCGGACCGCGAGCGTCCCGCGTACGGCGAGCTCGCGACGCCGGAGGAGCAGGCGGCGGCGCGCGGCGTGCCGCTGTCCGAGCTGCTCGGCCCGGCCGCCGCACCCGCCTCGCAGTCGCCCGCCTCGCAGTCGCCCGCCTCGCAGTCGCCCGCCTCACGGCCGTCCGCCGCGGCGCCGCCCACCGGGCAGCCGGCC
>JASGFF010000046.1:0-20976 GCA_047605685.1 Microbacteriaceae bacterium | reverse complement strand
CGGGCTCGGCGGCGGCGCGCGGGCGGGCGTCCGGGGCGGGCGCCGCCTCGGCGAACTCCCCCGCCGCCCCCTTGGCGGATGCGCCGACGGCGAAGCCCGGCAGCACGCCGGCGTCCTCGCGCACGCCGGTGTGGCCGACGGCGACCTCGCCGCTGAAGCGGCGGACGGCGGCCTCGGCGGCGTCGAGATCGTCCAGGAGCGCGTCGTCGAGCAGGGACGGGGCCGGGCCGGCGGGGGCGGACGGGCCGGCGGTGCCGAGCACCTCGGTCAGGCCCTCGGTGACGCCCACGGTGCCCCCTTCGACCGCGACCACGGGCGTGTCGAAGGCGGCGGCCTCGCCGCCACGGCTCTTGCTCCGGCGCCACCAGGGCAGGCCCGCCGGGCTCAGGGATCCCGGGCCGAGATCGCCCAGCGTGCCGACCCCGGCCGTGCCCGCCCCGTCCGTGCCGAACGCGATCGGCCCGGTGGCGTCCGCCGTCACCCGCGCGCGCTGCAGCCGCTCGGTGCGGGCGGCGGGCGCGGACAGCTCGGTGCCGAACAGGTAGGCCCAGGCCTCCCGCAGCCGGTCGCCGACGCGGTTCGGCGGCGTCTTCGTGATGATGAACAGGCTGAACACGCCCACGACGACGGCGAGCGGCACCGACAGCCAGGCCACCGAGAGCGCCGCGAACGGCCAGGTGACCAGCCAGCCGACCAGACCGCCGGCGACGGCGAGCGCCTCCGGCCCGGCGGCGGGCGCGGGCAGGCCGCCGAACGTCTGGCAGAGCGCCGCGATCGCCCCGATGAGCACGCCGAGGCCGATTCCGATGCGGCGGTTGTCGTGCACGCTGCGCGGATGCCGGAACAGCCACACCGCGAACACGAGCATGATCACCGGCAGCCCGGACGCCACCCGGCCGACGAGCCCGCCGAACGTCCAGGCGTCGAGGGCCCGGGCGACCGGGTCGCTCGGCAGGAACCACTCCACGACCGCGCCGACGACCGCGAGCAGCACGATGAAGAAGGGCACGCCGTCGCGGCGCTCATCCCTGGCGAGGGTCTCCTGGCCGAGCACGCGCGCCGCGCCGCCGACGACGTGGGCGAGGCCGAGCCAGGCCCGCGCGATCAGACCCGGGCCCTCGTCGGGCACCGGCCGTACCGGCATCCGCTTCGTCGTCGCCCGGGTGCGTGAGGACGTCGTGCGCCCGCGCGCGGGCGCCTTCGAGCGGGTACTCGTGGGCATGCGTCAACGCTAACGGCGGCGTCCGTCGCCGCCCGGCAGGCCGAGCGCGTGTCAGCGCAGGCCGCTCCCCCGCGGCGCTCGGGCCGTGACGACGATCAGGCCTCGATGACCACCGGGACGATCATCGGCCGGCGCCGGTGGGTGGTGTTCACCCAGCGGCCGACCGTGCGGCGGATCGCCTGCTGGAACTGGTAGGTGTCGCGGGTGCCGTTCGCCGCGGCATCCTCGAGGCACTTGCGCACCGCCGGCAGCACGGCGTCGAACACCGTCCCGTCCTCGGCGAAGCCGCGGGCCTGGATCTCGGGGCCGACGATCACCCGCCCGGTCTGGGCGTCGACGGCGACGAAGATCGAGATGAAGCCCTCCTCGGCGAGGATGCGGCGGTCCTTGAGGTCGGCGTCGGTGATGGCGCCCACGCTCGAGCCGTCGACGTAGACGTAGCCGAGGTCGAGCTGGCCGACGACGGTCGCCTCGCCGTCGCGCACGTCGACGACGGTGCCGTTCTCGCCGACGATCGCGTTGTCGACGCCGGTCTGCCTGGCGAGGGCGGCGTTCGCCACGAGGTGACGGGCCTCGCCGTGCACCGGCAGCACGTTGCGGGGCCGCAGGATGTTGTAGACGTAGAGCAGCTCGCCGGCGGAGGCGTGACCGGAGACGTGCACCCGCGCGTTGCCCTTGTGCACGACGGTCGCGCCGAGGCGGGTGAGGCCGTTGATCACCCGGTACACGGCGTTCTCGTTGCCGGGGATGAGCGAGCTCGCGAGGATCACCGTGTCGCCGGGCCCGGGGGTGATCGCGTGGTCGAGGTTGGCCATCCGGGCGAGCACCGCCATCGGCTCGCCCTGCGAGCCGGTGGACATGTAGACGATGCGGCTCTCCGGCACATCCCCGGCCTGCTTGAGGTCGAGCAGCACGCCCGGCGGCACCTCAAGGTAGCCGAGCTCGGAGGCGATGCCCATGTTGCGCACCATGGAGCGGCCCATGAGCACGACCTTGCGGCCGTTCGCCGCGGCCGCGTCGAGCACCTGCTGCACCCGGTGCACGTGCGAGGAGAAGCTCGCGACGATCACCCGGCGCTCGGCCTTGGCCATGACCGACTCGATCACGGGGCCGATGTCGCGTTCGAGGGGGGTGAAGCCCGGCACATCCGCGTTCGTGCTGTCCGGCAGGAACAGGTCGATGCCCCGCTCGCCGAGCCGGGCGAAGGCGCGCAGGTCGGTGATGCGGCCGTCGAGCGGCAGCTGGTCCATCTTGAAGTCGCCGGTGTGCAGCGCGGTGCCGGCGCTCGTCGTGATCGCCACGGCGAGCGCGTCGGGGATGGAGTGGTTGACCGCGATGAACTCGCAACCGAAGGGGCCGAGCCGCTCGACGTCCCCGGCGGCGACCGTGAGCGAGTAGGGCGCGATCCGGTGCTCCTTGAGCTTCGCCTCGACGAGGGCGAGCGTCAGCGTCGAGCCGATGAGCGGGATGTCGGGCCGCAGCCGCAGCAGGTAGGGCACCGCCCCGATGTGGTCCTCGTGGCCGTGGGTGAGCACGATGCCGACGACGTCGTCGAGCCGGTCGGTGATGGGCGAGAAGTCCGGGAGGATGAGGTCGACGCCCGGCTGGGTCTCCTCGGGGAACAGCACGCCGCAGTCGACGACGAGCAGCTTGCCGTCGATCTCGTAGACGGTCATGTTGCGGCCGACCTCGCCGAGGCCGCCGAGGGGCGTGACGCGCAGGGTGCCGGGGCGCAGCGGCGCGGGGCTGTAGACGGTGGTGGGCATTCGATCCTTCGCTCGTAAGAGCCTTGGGGCCGCGAGCCCCCGGTCGGAAGTGGACGGGTCAGCGGGTGGTGCCGGCGACCTTCGGCAGTGCGCCGCCCGCGGCGGCGTTGCGATCGGGGCGGAAGTCCGACAGGTCGACGCCCTCGATGGGGCCGACGCGCGCGAAATCGTCCTCGATGATCGCCGCCTCGTGCTCCTCGGGGCCGACGAGCGGCAGGCGCACCCGCGGGCTGTCGATGCGGCCGAGGCCGTGCAGGATGTACTTCGCCGCCACGGTGCCGGGCACGTGCGTCATCACGGCGCGCACGAGCGGCTCGAGCGTGCGGTGCTCGGCCGTGGCCGCACGCAGGTCGCCGCGGTTCACGGCATCCACGATGCGCCGGTAGGGCGCGCTCGCGATGTTCGCGGTGACCCCGATGAGGCCGGTCGCGCCGATCGAGAGGTGGGGCAGCACGTTCGCGTCGTCGCCGGAGAAGTACAGCAGCTCGGTCTGGTTGAGCACCCGGCTCACCTCGCTGAAGTCGCCCTTCGCGTCCTTGACGGCGAGGATGTTCGGGTGCTGCGCCGCGCGCAGGATCGTCTCGAAGCGGATGGGCACGCCGGTGCGGCCGGGGATGTCGTAGAGGATGACCGGCAGGTCGGTGGCATCCGCGATCAGCCGGAAGTGCGTGAGGATGCCGGCCTGCGTGGGCTTGTTGTAGTAGGGCGTGACGATCATGACGCCGTCGGCGCCGGCCCTCTCGCTGGCCCTGTAGAGCTCGATCGCGTGCGCCGTCTCGTTCGAGCCGCCGCCCGTGATGATCTTGGCGCGGCCGGCGCTCACCCGCTTGGCGACGCGGACCAGCTCGAGCTTCTCGGCGTCGGTGAGCGTGCTGGTCTCGCCGGTGGTGCCGGTGACCACGATGCCGTCGGCGCCCTCGGCGATGACGCGGTCGATGTGCTTCTCGACGCCGGGCCAGTCGACCTCGCCGTCGGCCGTGAACGGGGTCACGAGTGCGACGAGCACCTGTCCGAACGGGCTTCGCGTCTCTGTCACCCGTTCAGCGTAGCGGCGCGCCCCAACGGCCATCGGTTGTGCAGGAGATTCCGCTCGATAAGCGCAGTGAACCGTTCTCGCGGGCGGTTTTTCCTGCACAACCGATGATCAACGGTGGTCGCCGCGCTCCAGAGCCGCGCGGATGGCCCGCTCGACACGGTCGATCTCGTACATGATCTGCCGGTAGGTGAACCGCAGCACGCGAAAGCCCCGGATGCCGAGCTCGGCATCGCGGTGCCGATCGCGATAGTGATCGGCGTGGAACTCGCGGCTGTCCACCTCGATCACGAGGCGACGGCCGACGAGGAAGTCCACCGCCCCCACACCGGGGACGACGAACTGCTGCACGAACGCCACCCCCAGGCGCATGAGCAGGAGCTTGATGATCGACTCCGTGCCGCTGTCGGAGGTGCGCCCCGCCCGGGCCAGCAGCCGGCGGATCCTGCGCGGTGCCGCATCGATGACGATGTGGCGCTCGATCTCGTCCAGCCAGGCCGTGCGCAGGGCGGATTCGAAGACCACGAAGCTGTCCCGGGACGAGGCGCAGCCGAAGAGGTGGCCGAACGCGACAGCGGCGGGCGCACTGATCCGGCTGCCCGCGACGTGTGGCGACCAGTGCGCGATGGCGAGATCCGGGCCGGCGTCTCGCAGTCGCTCCCGGTGGCTGACCGGCGAGCGCAGCCTCGCATCGGTGGCACGAACCTCGACGTGGAGACCCGTGAACGGCGGCACCCACAGCCCGCGGTGGACGGCCGCACTGAAACAGCTGAGACGCCCGCCGACCCGCACCGCCGCTCTGGCGTCCGGTGTCAGGGTGACCGAGGTGTACCAGCCCTTGCGCGGACGGTGGATCCGGTGCGCCTCCCACGCGGCGCGGATGGCCGCCGCGCTGGCGCCCGCCGCGAGCAGCTCGCGGGCGGGCGCCACCCCGCCCAGTCGTTCGAGAAGCTCCGCGACATCCGTCATGGTGCGCAGGGTGCCCGCTTCTGCACCCGGGACCGTGGCGCGGTAGGACCCGGGGAGCGGGTATCGGTTGTGCAGGACAGGACGACCGATGCGGCCGCGATCACGACCGACAGGACCGGAAATCCTGCACAACCGATGGGCTAGGGGGCGACGCGCCCGTTCTCCTCAAAGGCCGCGTGGGTGAGCGGCATGAGCCCGGCCCAGAGGGCCTCCATCCGCTCGGCGACGAGCTCGATCTCACGCTGCGGGAAGGAGGGGAAGTGCGCGTCCGGCCGCTTCGTGCGCAGCGAGAGGAAGTTCATCAGGCTGCGGGCGTTCATCGTCACGTACATCGAGGAGTACAGCGACAGCGGCAGCACGATGCGCGCCACCTCGCGGGCAATGCCGGCGGTGAGCATCCGCCGATAGCTCGCGTAGGCCTGCGCGGCGAGCTCGCGCGCCTCCCACTGAGCCGTCGCGGTCTGCTCGGCGCTGCCCTCGACGAAGTCGTAGGCGCCCGGCTTGCCCTGCTGCACGAGCCGGCGGTCCGGGCCCGGCACGTAGAACACCGGGCGCAGCTCGCGATACCGGCCGGACTCCTCGTTGTAGGAGGCGATGCGGTGCCGCATGAACTCCCGGAACACGAAGATCGGCGCCTGCACGTAGAAGGTCATCGAGTTGTGCTCGAAGGGCGAGCCGTGCCGGTCGCGCATCAGGTAGTTGATCAGGCCGCGGTCGCGATCGGACGCCCCGGCGCCGGCGGATGCCGCCTCCAGGGTCTTCTCGCCCTGTGTCGACACCCGGGCCGCGAAGAGCACATCGGAGTCGTCGGCCGAGGCGCGGACGAGCTCGACGGTCATGTCGGAGCGGTACTCGATGGAGGGCACGTCGGCATCGGACACGGCTCACACCCTACCGACGCCCCCACCGTCATACGCGGTCACATACCGCCGTTCCGGCCCCGAGGGCCCTATCGTGTCGACATGACAGCTCTGGTCGCCGTCGTGGTGCTCGTCGCCGCCTCCACGGCGCTCGGGCTGCTCTGGCGCTCCCGCCAGGGTCGTGTGCGTGCGGCCGGCGGCGAGGCGGCCGAGTTCGTCGCCGCGGGCGCGAGAGTCACGCTGCTGCAGCTGTCCACCGAGTTCTGCTCGCCGTGCCGCGTCGCGCACACCGTGCTCGAGGCCGTCGCGGCCGAGCGCGCCGACGTCGCCCACGTCGACCTGGACATCACCGAGCGTCCGGATGTCGCGAGCCGTTTCCGTGTGCTCTCGACGCCGACGACCCTCGTCATCGACGAGCACGGCGCGGTCCGCGCCCGCATCGCGGGCGCGCCGCGCCCGACGACGGTGCTCGACGCCATCGACAGCATCCGGAAGGCAGCCGCATGAGCACGTCCCCCGCCCAACCGTCCTCGGCCCAGATCGACCCGCGCGGCCCGCGCTTCGGCGCCGGCATCACCGGCGTGCTCCTGCTCGTCGTCATCGTCCTCGGGCTGAGCGGCCTCACGGTCGCCGCGACGACGCTGTTCGTCGTGATCACGCTGCTGTTCGGCTGGGGCGCGTTCGCCGGCATCCGCCGCCACCCCTACGGCCTGCTCTACGCGCGCCTGCTGCGGCCGCGGCTGTCCCCGCCGGCCGAGCTCGAGGATGTCGCCCCGCCGACCTTCGCGCAGGGTGTGGGCTTCGCGATCACGCTCATCGGCCTCGTGCTGGGGCTCCTCGGAGTGCCATACGCGATCGTGGTCGCCGCCGGGCTCGCCTTCGTGGCCGCGTTCCTCAACAGCGTGTTCGCCTTCTGCCTCGGCTGCCAGATCTACCTGCTGCTGGTGCGCAGCCGGGTGATCCGCGGCGGGGGTGCCGCCTCGGCCTGAGCATCGGCCGGGGGCGGGGGTCTCCGGGCGAGGGCCCCACGGCGAGGGCTCTAAGGTGAGGGCAACGACGAGAGAGAGGCGCCTCCATGGCCATCACGAGCGAAGCCACCACCCTCTGGTTCGGGTCCCTCTTCGAGGGGCACGGCACCACAAGCCTCGACAGCTCCGACGCCGCCGAGTTCGCCGTCGACTGGAAGGCCCGCAGCGAGGGCGTCGCCGGTGCCACGACCCCGGAGGAGCTGCTCGGCGCCGCGCACTCCGCCTGCTACTCGATGGCGTTCTCGAACGCTCTGGCCAAGAACGGCACGCCGCCGGAGAGCCTGCAGGTCACCGCCGCGGTGACGTTCGTGCCCGGCACCGGCATCACCGGCTCCCACCTGCTGGTGAGCGCGAAGATCCCCGGCATCGACGAGCAGACGTTCCAGGCGATCGCCGAGGACGCCAAGAGCACCTGCCCGGTCTCCCAGGCGCTCGCCGGCATCCCGATCACCCTCGAGGCGTCCTTGGCCTGATGCTCGTCCTCGTCGCGGGGGCGAGCGGCCTCATCGGCACGGAGCTCGTCGCCCGGCTGCGCTCCGCGGGGCACGGCGTCCGTACGCTCACCCGGGGCGCCCCGGAGGCGCCCGGCGCCCACCGGTGGGACCCGGCGACCGGCCGCCTCGACCCGGAGGTGCTCTCGGGCGTCGACGCCGTGGTCAACCTGGCCGGCGCCTCCCTCGCCCGGCTGCCCTGGACGCCGCACCACCGCGAGCGCATCCTCCGGTCGCGACTGGATGCCACCGCGACCCTCACCTGGGCCCTGGCGCGCACCTCGCTGCCGCCCCGCACGCTGCTGAACGCCTCCGCCGTCGGCTACTACGGCGACCGTCCCGGCGAGGAGCTCGACGAGTCGAGCCCGGCCGGCAGCGGCTTCCTCGCCGAGGTGGTGGAGCGCTGGGAGGAGGCCGCGCGGCAGGCGCCCGACGGCACCAGGGTGGTGCTGTTGCGCACCGGCCTCGTGGTCGGCCGCGGCGGCGCCCTCAGGCCGCTCGAGCTGCTCACCCGCGCCGGGCTGGGCGCACGGATCGGCGCCGGGCGGCAGCACTGGCCGTGGATCTCGCTCGCCGACGAGGCCCGCGCGATCGTGCACCTGCTCGGCTCCCCGCTCGCCGGGCCGGTGGGCCTCGAGGGTCCGACGCCCGCGACGGCGGCCGAGGTCACGGCGGCGCTCGCGCGCACGCTGCGGCGGCCGCACGCGCTCGCCGTCCCCGCGGCCGTCATCCGCACCGCCCTCGGCGAGGCGGGGCGCGAGCTGCTGCTCGCCGACCAGCGCGCCGTGCCGCGACGCCTGCTCGACGACGGCTTCGTCTTCACGCACCGCACGGTCGCGGAGGCGATCAGGGCGAGCTGGGGGGCCGGGAGAGCCTGATAGCCCGGCGGGCCGCCCAGCGCGCCCGCCGTCGGTCGCCGCTCGCGTCGTAGGCGAGGGCGAGGGCGAACCAGGCCCGCCACGACTCCGGATCCGCCTCGACGGCAGTGCGGAAGGCCGGGAAGGCGGCATCCGCCGCCTCGCGCTCGGGCCGGCCGGAGGCACGCACCGGCAGCGCCTCCGGCAGGCCGCCCTCGGTCTCGAGCCGGCGGGCGAGACGCTCGCAGCGCAGTCCGAACAGCAGCTCGGCGACGAGGCCCCACAGGCCCAGCAGCGGCAGCACCACGAGGGCCGCCCCCATCGTCACGCCCACGGGAGTGCCGACCCCGATCAGCACGCTCGCGTAGTAGAGCGCGAACAGCAGGTAGAGCAGCAGCAGCGCCGCCATCACGAGGGCGCCCGCCCGGCCGCGGCTCACCGGACGCCGCCCGCGGGCCGAGCGCTCACAGGCCGACCGCTCACAGGCCGACCGCTCACAGGCCGACCGCTCACAGGCCGAGCGCTCACAGGCCGAGCGCTCACAGGCCGAGCAGCGCGTCGAGGCCGAGGACCACGCCCCGGAGCGCGGGGGCTCGGCGCAGGGCGAGCAGGATGCCGGCCGTGTAGGACTCGGGCGAGGTGGTCTCGTGGCTGATGGTCAGCAGTTCGCCGGTGCCGCCGAGCAGCACCTCCTGCCGGGCGATGACGCCGCGCATCCGCAGGCTGTGCACCGGCACGCTCGCCACCTGCTGGCCGCGGGCGCGCTGGTCGACGTGCGGGGCGAGCACCGGGCCCAGCTCGCGGCGGGCCTCGCCGATGAGCTCGGCGGTGCGCACGGCCGTGCCGGAGGGCGAGTCGAGCTTGCCGGCGTGGTGCGCCTCGACGATCTCGATCGACTCGAAGTGCCGCGCGGCGGCTGCGGCGAACCGGGTCGCGAGCACGCTGCCGACGGAGAAGTTCGGGACGATGAGCACGCTCGAGCGCGGCTCGGAGCCGAGCAGCGGGCCGAGCGCGGCGATGCGCTCGCCGGTCCAGCCCGAGGTGCCCACGACCACGGGGATGCCCGCGGCGATCGCCCGCTCGACCACCGTCTGGGACACCGCGGGCACCGTCACGTCGATGACGACGTCGGCGCCGAGGATGCCGTCGAGGGCATCCTGCGAGCCGATCAGGGCGTGCGCCTGAAGATCGGACGCCGCATCGAGGATGCCGGTGACGAGCCGCCCCATCCGGCCTCTCGCGCCGACGACGGCGACTCGTGCTGCCATGGCGTCCATCCTAGGCAGTGCGTCCGGGGCCGCCGGGCGGGGTGGGGCGGGTACGGTCGACAGATGCCGAGCCTCGTCCCGACCCCCTCCGACGACCCGATCGCGGCGAGGCTGCTCGAGGACTACTTCACGAGCCGTGCCCTGGGCTTCACGAGCCGGCCGGGCGGCTACCGGGTGACCCAGCCGGACCCCGCCTGGTTCACGCCGCCGCGCGGCGTGTTCCTGGTGCTGTGCGACGATGCCGGCGAGCCGGTCGGCTGCGGCGGCATCCGGCGCGTCGATGACGTGGACGCCCGGACAAGCTACGAGGTCAAGCACCTCTGGATCGCAGAATCCGCCCGGGGCCGGGGCTGGTCCCGGCTGCTGATGGCGGAGCTCGAGCGGCGCGCCCGGGAGCTCGGCGCCGAGCAGCTCGTGCTCGACACGAACGCGAGCCTCGTGGCCGCCGCGGCGCTGTACCGCTCGCTGGGGTACGCCGAGATCCCGGCCTACAACGACAACCCCAACGCGACCACCTGGATGGGCAAGCGGCTCTCGTAGCACGGCACCGTGTGCCGGCGGCAGGCCCGCCCCCGATCGGTGCCGTCCCGCGAAGCTCCGAATCCCCGGTGCCGGCCGAGACCGGTGCACGGTGCTCACTGCGATCGGTGCACCGAACATGAAAGATCGTTCGATAAAGCACGCCGGGTCGACGAAGCGCACCGGGACGAGCCGTCAGCTGGCTGCCCTCGCCGTGTTCGTCGTTCTCTCCTACGCGGTGGCGGCCATCGGCTCGCTGGCCACGCTCTCGAACGTCTCCGGCTGGTACGCCCTCGCCGTCGAGCCGCCCTGGACCCCGCCGAACGCGGTGTTCGGACCCGTGTGGACGGCGCTCTACGCGCTCATCGCGATCGCCGCGTGGCTCGTGCGGCGCACGGGCGCGCCGCAAGCCGCAAGCCGCAAGCCCCGAGCCCCGAGCCCCGAGCCCCGAGCGGTCGCGTTTCACCGCTCCGGTGCCGCGATCCGTCCCAATTGGGACGAATCGCGGCGCGACTCAGTACGGCTGCTCGACCGCGAGGCCGGTGCGCAGCTCGGGCGGCAGGTGGCCGAGGTCGTTGAACGTCACGAGCACGGGCGGCTTGGCGGTGCGCACCCGGATGATCGTGAGCGCGGCGTTGGCGACGTTCAGGCCCAGCCAGCGCCAGGCGGGCGCCGCCATGACCTCGCGCACGAACCAGCCGATGACGAAGTTGTGGGTGATCAGCAGCTCGTGGCGCTCCCCCGGAGAGGGGGCGAGGAACTCGGCCACGGCATCCGCCATCTGCGCCTCGCCGGCCTCGATCTCGGCCGCGGTTACGCTGCCGAAGAACGGGATGAAGGCGTTCGGCATGTCCGGCGTCGGCCCGGTGGGATAGCAGTCGAACAGCAACGCCGTGGGCTGGGGCTCGAGGGCGGGCATCCGCTCGGTCATGATGCGCGCGGTCTCGGCGGCCCGCTGCAGCGGCGAGTGCCAGGCGCCGTCGAAGGGCACTCCGCCGAGTCGCCCGGCGAGGGCGCTCACCTGGCGCACGCCGCGAGGCGAGAGCGGGCCGTCGGGCAGACCGTACTCCGCGTCCTGCTGCTCGCCGTGGCGCACGAGGTACAGGTATCGGGACATGACCCTCCTAGCGCACCTCGAGCATCCTGCGAAACCCTAGCCCGCGAGCGCGTCGAGGGCACTGGCCTCGACGCTGCCGACCGCCGCCGCGCTCAGCGGCCGCGCCGCGAGCTCCTCGGCGAGCTCCCGGACGGCGGCGGGCGTCACGAGCGCGACGCGACGCAGCGTCTCATCGAGGTCTTGGAACTCGCCGAGCGTGATCTCGGCGCGGCCGAGGCGGCTCATCCGGGTGTCCGAGTCCTCGAGCGCGAGCGCGGAGGCGCCGCCGAGCTGCCCCTGCACCCGCGCGAGCTCCTCGGCACTCACCCCGTCGCGGGCGAGCGACCGGAACCCCGCCACCATGAGCTCGACCACCTGGGCGGTGCGCGCCGGCGAGCAGCCCGCGTACATGCCCAGCAGCCCGGCGTCGGAATAGGACGGCGTGAAGGAGTACACCGAGTAGGCCAGGCCGCGCTTCTCGCGCACCTCCTGGAACAGCCGGCTGGACATCCCACCGCCGAGGATACCGCTGAGCACCGCGAGCACCGGGCGGCGCTCGTCGGTCGCGGTGAGCCCCGGCACGCCGACGATGACGTTCACCTGCTCGATGGACCGGTCCAGGAGCACCGGGGCCGCGGCGGGCTCGAGCGCCGCGACTCGCGTCGCGCGCCGCGGGCGCGGCGCCGCTGGGAGGGCGAGATCCCAGCCGGCCGCGGCCAGAGAGCGCTGCACCTGGGCCACGACGGCCTCGTGGTCGACGGCGCCGGCGACCGTCACCACGAGATCCCGGGGCCGGTAGTGCGCGCGATAGTGCTCGACGACGGCGTCGCGGGTGACGGCGGTGATCGTCTCCGGGCTGCCGCCGATCGGCCGGCCGAGCGGATGCCCGCCGAGCACCGCCTCGAAGAAGCGCTCGCTCACGACATCCGCCGGGTCGTCGTCGGCCATCGCCAGCTCCTCGAGGATGACACCGCGCTCGGTCTCGAACTCGCCGGCGTCGATGAGCGAGGAGGTGACCATGTCGGCGAGCACCTCGGTGGCCATCGGCAGGTCGCGGTCGCGCACCTTCGCGTAGTAGCAGGTGTGCTCCTTGGCCGTCACCGCGTTGTGCTCGCCGCCGACGGCGTCGAAGCTCACGGCGATGTCGAGGGCACTGCGCCCCGCGGTGCCCTTGAACAGCAGGTGCTCGAGGAAGTGCGTGGAGCCGTAGGTCACCGGCTGCTCGTCACGCGAGCCGACCGGCACCCAGTAGCCGATCGTGGCGCTCTGCGCCCCCGGCACCCGCTCGCTGAGCACCCGCACGCCGCACGGCAGCACGCTGCGGCGCACCAGGCAGCCGCCGGATGCCGTGAATCCGAGCTCGGGCTGGTCGAGGGGCAGGGGCACGGCACCGGTTGACATCGTCATCGAGCCTAGAGGTCCGGCCGGGAGCACCGGGGCGCGGGCCGTCTGAGCCGTCCCCTGCTTTGGGCACCGTCCCCCGTTTTGGGGAGGATGCGGACAGACAACTCTGTCTGTCCGCAGTGCTAGCGTCGTGAGCGCCACAGTCACGGCGGTCTCCCGTAGCCGCCGGAGCCGCGACACCCGATAGCGGCATCGCGCCCGGACCCGGCCCCCCATCAGGTCCGGGCGCGAGCTCGGCATCGCCTCACCCCCAGGAGTCCCCCGTGTCCATCGCCGAGCGGAGCCGCGTCGTCACCACCCCCGTCCAACGGTCACCGTGGGCGAAGGTGCGCATCCTCGAGACGGCCAACGAGCTGTTCTACGAGGAGGGCATCCGGGCGGTGGGCGTCGACCGGCTCATCGGCGAGTCCAGCGTGACGAAGGCGACGTTCTACAAGCACTACGGCTCCAAGAACACCCTGATCGTCGACTACATCACCGGCCGTCACCGGGCGATGGTGCAACTGGTCACGACGACGATCGAGGAGTCGCCGAACGCCGAGGAGGCGCTGCGCCGCCTGCTGCACGCGCTCGTCACCGACATCGGCACGCCGGGCTTCCGCGGCTGCGCCTTCCTCAACGCCGCCGCCGAGTTCGCCGAGCCGACGCACGTCGTCCGCCGGCTCGTGCTCTCCCACCGCGACTGGCTCACCGAGGTGCTCGCCACGCTGCTCGGCGAGCTCGGGCATCCGATGCCGGGCGACGGGGCCGACGATCTGATCCTCGCGATGGACGGGGCGCAGGCGGGCGGCTACGCGGGCGACCCGATCGCCGCCGCCGCCGCGCTCGGCCGGACGGTCGAGCGGGTGATCGCCGCCGCCAGGGCCTGAGCTGCCACGGCGCCGGGGCCCTCCGCGGCTCTGGGCGTTCGTTGGACGGATGGTGCGTGTCTCGCTACCCTCGGCCTTGAGCCTGGATCACGGGCTCGAGCACCACCTCGAGTTTTCAGGAGACCACGATGACGATCACCCTGCACCTGCCCGACCTCCTCGAGTGGACCGTCCTCCTCTCCGTCGCCGCCGGCGTGTTCGGCCTGTGGGACGGCGTCCTGCGCCTGCGCGGCAGCCGGCTGCTCGGCATCGTCGAGGTCGTCGTCGCCGCGCTCATGCTCTCGTCGATATTCTTCGACTTCGGGCTCAGCATCCCGCTCACGACGCTCGCGGTCGTGCTCGTCGTGGTGCTCGTCGTGAGCGTGTTCCTGCGCGGCGACCTGCACAGCGGCTCGATCGCCGTGACCGTCATCGCGCTCGTCGCGACGGCGCTGCTGCTGCTCACGCTGCTCGGCTGGCTGCAGCTGCCGAGCCTGCGCGGCTAGCACCCGGCCATCCGCGGAAAGGCGGCCGCCACCGGATGAGGCGCGGCTACGGAGCCGACACCCGGTCGAGCTCGGCGACCTGGGCGCGGGTCAGGCACGTGCCGGCGGCCCGCAGCATCGCCGGCACCTGCTCGGGATGGCTCGTCGACACCACCGGCGCCACCACGTGCGGCTTCGTCAACAGCCAGGCGAGCGCCACCGCGGCCACCGGCACCTCCTGGTCGCCGGCGACCCGGTCGAGGGCGGCGAGCACGCGCAGGCCGCGCTTGCCGAGATAGCGGCCGATCTCGCGTCCGCGCGCACCCTCGGGCAGGTCGCCGCGGCTACGGTACCGGCCGGTGAGAAAGCCGCCCGCGAGCGCGAACCGCGGCATCACGCCGAGCCCCTGGGACTGCGCGACGCGGGCCAGGTCACCCTCGTACTCCTCGCGGTGCATGAGGTTGTAGCGGTTCTGCAGCGCCACCATCGGATGCACGCCGAGCTGCGCGCAGGCGATCCTCGCCTCGATGAGACGCTCGCCAGTGTGCTCGGAGCCGCCGAAGGCGCGCACCTTGCCGGACTCGATGAGCGCGTCGACCGCCAGCAGCGTCTCCTCGAACGGCACCGCCGGGTCGTCGACGTGCAGGTAGAGCAGGTCGATGCGGTCGGTCCGCAGACGCTCGAGGGATGCCTCGACGGCCCGGACGATCGAGCGCGCCGAGAGCCCCGGCTCGTCCGCGCTCTTGCCGACCTTCGTCGCAACGACGAGCTCGTCGCGGATGCCGCGCTCGCGCATCCAGTTGCCGATCATGAGCTCGCTGCGACCGGAGGCGTAGCTGTCGGCGGTGTCGAGGAAGTTGCCGCCGCCGGCGCGGTAGGCGTCGAGTACGGCCTCCGCGGCGGTCGCGTCGGCGGTCCAGCCGAAGGCGTTCCCGCTCATCGCGATCGGATAGACCGCGAGGTCGCTGTCGCCGATGCGGCGCTGCCCCGCCGCCGCGACGACCGCACCGTCGCCGAGCGCTGCCGCCATGATGATCTCCCCGTCCTTTCGAGGAGGATAGACACGCGCGGGCGGCATCCGCGCGAGCGTCGCACGATCGTTATGGAACCGCCCGAATCTCGCCTCCATCGGATCGGCCGGGTGTCGCCAACCTCCAACGGCGTCGCCGGGCCGCGGCGCACCGGGTCGCCGCCACGATCCCGGCCGCGCGGCTGCGCTCCCGAACTGCGCTTCTAGACTTCTGGGGCCCCACGCCTGTGACCGTAAGGAGCACGATGACCCCGTCCCCCGCCCCGGCCGAGCCGCCGGCGAGCCCCTCCGAGCAGGACCTGGCGCTGCTGCGGGAGGCCATCGCCGTCGCGGCCCGGGCGCGGGCGAACGGCGCGCACCCCTTCGGGGCGCTCGTCACGGCTGCCGACGGCGTGGTGGTCGCGCGCGCCGGCAACAACTCGCTGCCGCCCGCGGGCGACCCCAGCCAGCACGCCGAGCTGCGGGCCGTCGCCGCAGCCGCCCGTGCGCTCGGCGCCGCCGGCATGGCCGGCTCCACGCTGTACACGAGCGCCGAGCCCTGCGTCATGTGCGCGGGGGCGGCCTACTGGACCGGCATCGACCGGGTGGTGTACGCGCTCTCCGAGCGGCGGCTGCTGGAGCTCACCGGGGCGCACCCGGAGAACCCGACGTTCTCGTTCCCCTGCCGTGAGGTGTTCGCGCGCGGACAGCGCGACATCCGCGTCGACGGCCCGCTCATCGAGGACGAGGCCGCCGCCGTGCACGAGGGCTTCTGGCGCTGACGGTCCGGCGCCCGCCCCGCCCGCCGAGCACGTCAAACACGCCGGAACACAGCCCAGGCCCGTCCCGGCGAACCGGGACGGGCCTGCGCTGACCGGCTGGGCTCGACGGGCCGGGGCTCAGACCGGGGCCGTCCGGCCGGGATCAGACCTCGACGGTGACGGTCTCCGCCTCCGCGGTCTCCTCGACCACGGGGGCGAGCGAGAGCTTGCCGCGGTCGTCCACCTTGGTGATCTCCACCTGGATCTTCTGGCCGACGCCGAGCACGTCCTCGACGTTCTCGACGCGCTTGCCGCCGGCGAGCTTGCGCACCTCGCTGATGTGCAGCAGGCCGTCCTTGCCGGGGGTGAGCGAGACGAAGGCGCCGAAGCTCGCGATCTTCACCACGGTGCCCAGGTAGCGCTCGCCGACCTCCGGGTTCGAGGGGTTCGCGATCGCGTTGACGGCGGCGCGCGCGGCCTCGGCCGAGGGGCCGTCGACGGCGCCGATGTAGACAGTGCCGTCGTCCTCGATGGAGATGTCGGCGCCGGTCTCGTCCTGGATGCCGTTGATCGTCTTGCCCTTGGGGCCGATGAGCTCGCCGATCTTGTCGACCGGGATCTGCACGCTGATCACCCGCGGCGCGGTCGGGGCCATCTCGTCCGGGCCGTCGATCGCCTGGTTGATCACCGCGAGGATCGCGGTGCGCGCCTCCTTGGCCTGCTTGAGGGCGCCGTCGAGCACGCTCGAGGGCAGGCCGGCAAGCTTCGTGTCGAGCTGGATGGCGGTGACGAACT
Source organism: Microbacteriaceae bacterium (assembly GCA_047605685.1). Taxonomy (GTDB): domain Bacteria; phylum Actinomycetota; class Actinomycetes; order Actinomycetales; family Microbacteriaceae; genus JAUASV01. Next base: position 4,565 of record JASGFF010000046.1, on the reverse strand, counting down.
CGCTCGTGCCGGCGACCTTGAAGTCCATGTCGCCGAGCGCGTCCTCGGCGCCCAGGATGTCGGTCAGCGCGGCGTAGCGGGTCTGGCCGTCGATCTCGTCGGAGACCAGGCCCATCGCGATGCCGGCGACGGGGGCGCGCAGCGGCACACCGGCGTTCAGCAGCGAGAGGGTCGACGCGCAGACCGAGCCCATCGAGGTCGAGCCGTTGGAGCCGAGGGCCTCGGAGACCTGGCGGATCGCGTACGGGAACTCCTCGCGCGACGGCAGCACCGGCACGAGCGCGCGCTCGGCGAGGAAGCCGTGCCCGATCTCGCGACGCTTCGGGCTGCCGACCCGGCCGGTCTCACCGGTCGAGTAGGGCGGGAAGTTGTAGTGGTGCAGGTAGCGCTTGCGGGTGATCGGCGAGAGCGAGTCGATCTGCTGCTCCATCTTGAGCATGTTGAGCGTCGTCACGCCGAGGATCTGGGTCTCGCCGCGCTGGAAGATCGCCGAGCCGTGCACGCGCGGGATGACCTCCACCTCGGCGTCGAGCGCGCGGATGTCGGTCAGGCCGCGGCCGTCGATGCGCACGCCCTCGCTGAGGATGCGGCCGCGCACGATGAGCTTGGTGACGCTCTTGTAGGCGGCGCTCACCTCGCCCGCGGCGGACTCGGGCAGCTCGCCCGCGGCGATCTTGCCGGCGACGAGCGCCTTGACGCGAGACTTGAGCGCGTCATCCGCGCTCTGCCGCTCGAGCTTGTCGGCGATCCGGTAGACGCCGGCGAGCTCCTCGTAGGCGGCACCGGCGACGACGTCGTAGGTGGCCTGCGCGTAGGGCGGGAACACCGGGTACTCGGCGATCTCCTTCGCGGCCTGCGCGGCGAGGCTCTCCTGGGCCTCGACGAGCGCCTTGAGGAACGGCTTCGCCGCCTCGAGGCCCTGGGCGACGACGGCCTCGTCGGGCTTCGTCGCGCCGGCCTTGATCAGGTTCCAGCTCGCCTCGGTGGCCTCGGCCTCGACCATCATGATCGCGATGTCCTCGCTGCCGTCGGCGCGGGTCACCTTGCGGCCGGCGACCGTCAGGTCGAAGACGGCGTCCTCGAGCTGGCTGTGCGTGGGGAAGGCGAGCCACTGGTCCTCGTGGCTGCCGAGGCCGGGGATGAGCGCGAGGCGCACGCCGGCGATCGGGCCGTGGAACGGCAGGCCCGAGATCTGGCTCGAGGCGGATGCCGCGTTGATGGCGAGCGCGTCGTAGAACTCGTCCGGCGCGATGCTCAGCACGGTGATGACGACCTGCACCTCGTTGCGCAGCCCCTCGACGAAGGAGGGGCGCAGCGGGCGGTCGATGAGCCGGCAGACCAGGATCGCCTCGGTCGAGGGACGGCCCTCACGGCGAAAGAAGCTGCCGGGGATCTTGCCGGCGGCGTAGGAGCGCTCCTCGACGTCGACGGTGAGCGGGAAGAAGTCGAAGCCGTCCCGCGGCTGCTTGCTGACGCTCGTGGCACTCAGCAGCATGGTCTCCTCGTCGAGGTAGGCGACGACGGCGCCCTGCGCCTGCTGCGCGAGCCGGCCGGTCTCGAACCGGACCGTGCGCGTGCCGAAACGACCGTTGTCGATCGTCGCCTCGGCGAACTTGATCTCTGGACCCTCCACGGGGTTCTCCTCTTTGTTTTCGGTCGGTGCCCGTGTGGCGCCGACGCTCGAGGAGCAGGAGACAGGCAGTCAGACGCATGCGTACGCGCACGGTTCCGCTCTGTGCGGGGCGCGCCTGGTCAACAGTAGAAGAGCACCGATGCCGCCCGGGCTTCGGGGATCCACCACCGGTGACCAGCATCGTGCCGACCTGCTCCGGATGTTGCGGTGGCCAGTCTACGCGGAAACACCGCGGAGGCCCGGCGCCGCGCGGCGAGGATCAGCGGGCCGCGGCTCCCACGCGCCCGCGCCGCAGTCGCTCGGCGCGTCGGTCCCGCAGGGCCGCGGGGGTCGTGACGATGAGCGCGGCGATCACGCCCAGGGCGGCGCCCGCGCTGTTCGCCACGATGTCGCGCGGATCCGACACCCGGTCGGGCAGCACGATCTGCACGAACTCGATGGTCAGAGTGGTGCCGATCCCGGCGAGCACGGCCATGATCCAGGCGCGGCGGCCGACGAGCAGCAGGAAGAGCACGCCGATCGGCACGAACATCGCGACGTTCGCGAGGAACTCGACGCGCGAATAGCTGAGCCAGGCGAGCGACTCGTGCGTGCTGAGCCTCGCGATGATCCGATACAGCAGCGCGCTGCCCCGCGCGTCGAGCGGCTGCGGGCCGAGCGTGATCCACGCGACGAGGCCGAGATAGGCGAGGGTGACCGCGGCGAGCAGGGGATGCCGTCGGAACATCCGCCCATCATGGCGAAGGCGCCTGGGAGCCGGGGCGCCGCGCTCAGGCTCGCCGGATCATCCGCGGCGTCGCCCAGATCACGAGCGCGAGCATGAGCACGGCGAACACCACGAGCACGGGCACGAGCGGGAACGCCACGAGCGCCGCGCCGATGAGGAGCGTCGGCACCGCGAGACCGACGTAGCTGATGAGGAACACGGCGGCGAGCACCTCGCCGCGCCGTCCGGCGGGCGCGAGCGTGCCCGCGACGCCGAGCGAGGAGCGGAACAGCACGCCGACGCCCGCGCCCGCGACGGCGCCGCCGGCGATCAGCAGCGGCAGCACGCCCGCGACCACGCCCGCCGCGAACCCGATCACACCGGGGACGACGAGCGCGAGGGCGAGCACGAGCTGGCGGCGCAGCGCCAGCCGCACCGTCGCGACCTGGGTGAGCGCCGCCGCCGCGAAGAACAGGAACGGCACGCCCCCGGCGATCCAGCGCGCGGTGAGCGAGAAGGTCACGGCGAGCACCGTCGGGGTGAGCGACATGAACAGGCCGAAGATCGAGAAGCCCGCGAACGCGCCGATCCCGGCGGCCCAGAACGTCGCGCGTCCCTCCGCCGGCACCGCGATCCGCTGCGGCCGGTAGGCGCGGCGCTCCTCGCGGCGCTCGACGGTCTCGGGCACGCTCGCGACGAGCACGACGGCGACGGCGAGCAGCACCAGGAACACGACGTACGGCGTCACGAGCGGCTCGGGCGCCCAGGTGGCCAGTAGCCCCGAGACGAGCGGGCCGAGGCTCAGGCCGCCGATGTTGGCCAGACTCGAGACGACCGCGGCGGAGTCGGGACCGGCATCCGGTCGCGCGATGGCGCGCAGCTCGCTCAGGTGCGCCGTCGCGGTCGCGGTGAGCATGCCGACGCCCGTGCCGCAGACGAGCCGCGCGGCGAGGAGGCCGGGAACCTCCGGCCAGGCCAGGAAGAGGACGGCCGAGAGCAGCTCGAGTGCGAGCGCGACGAGGATGACCCGGCGCCGGCCGAGCCAGTCGCTCACGTGCCCCGCGAGGTAGAGGCTCACCGCGACGCCCACCGCATAGGCGGCGAACACCACCGTCACGACGACCGTCGGGAAGCCGTCGCGCTCCTGGTAGAGGGCGTAGAGCGGGGTGGGCACCGTCGAGAACGCCATCGCGGTCGTGAACGCGAGGGCGATGACCGCGAAGCCGCCGCGATGGCCCATCCGGGCCGATCGGGAGACGTCGCTCGTGCTGCTCACCCCTCGATCGTGCCCGAGCCCATCCATCGTGTCTAACGACCAGTCATGATGCAGTCCATCGACTGTATCGATCAACGGATAGCATCGGAACGATGGACACGCGGCTGCTCGAGTACTTCATCGGCGTCGCCGACGAGGCGAGCTTCACCCGCGCCGCCGCCCGCCTGTACGTGGTGCAGTCGACGGTCTCGGCCGGCATCCGCGCTCTCGAGGCCGAGCTCGGCACGACGCTGTTCGAGCGCGGAACCCGGCGCGTCGGGCTCACGCCCGCGGGCGCGGCGCTGCTGCCCGCGGCGCGGCTCGCGATCGAGGCGGTCGCCGATCTGCACCGCGCGGCGACCGGCGACGTGCGCGGGCGCCTGCACGTCGGCATCTTCGCCAACCTCGACCTGATCGACATGCCGGGAGCGCTCGCGGCGTTCCGCGCACGGCATCCGAACGTCGAGCTGCAGCTGCTGTCCTCGCCGACCGGATCCACCGGCCTCGCGGACGACGTGCGCCGCGGCCGGGTCGATCTCGCCTTCATGGGGCTTCCGCGCAGCGATCTCGCGGGCCTCGAGACGACGCCGCTGCTCACCTCGAGGGTCACCGCGATCGTGCCCGCGGGCCACCGCCTGGCGGCACGCGCACGAGTGCGCCTCGAGGATGTCGCCGGCGAGCCGTTCGTGGACACGCCCGCGGGCTTCGCGAACCGCATCGTGGTCGAGCGCGCGCTCGCGGCGCGCGGACTCCCCCGCCGCGTGCTCACCGAGGTCGCCTCAGTCACCGACATCGTGCCGTTCGTCGCGGCGGGCCTCGGCGTGGCGCTCGCCCCGCTCGAGATCGTGACGCTCGTGCCCGAGGTCGCGGCCGTGCCGCTCGCGCCACGCCTCGACTGGCAGCTGAGCCTGGCCACCCGGGCGCGGCCGAGCGGCGCGGCGATCGCGCTGCGCGACCTCATCGCCGAGCGC
>JASGFF010000045.1:0-21009 GCA_047605685.1 Microbacteriaceae bacterium | reverse complement strand
GCGCCTTCGTCCGTCCGCTGGCGATCCATCTGCAGCCCGACAACCACTACCTCGCCTTCCTTTCGCGCCTCATCACCGAAGAGGGCGGCTACGAAGGCCTGGAGGGTGTCCACGCCGGCGCCTCCGTCATCACGCTGCGCACGCTTCTCGGCCGTCTTGCCCCCGGCATCCCGGCGGCGGTTCTCGACGAGCGCTGGTGGGTCACCCTCACGAGCACGGTGCACACGCTGGCCCGCTACCAGTCCGCGCAGCAGAAGCGCGCCCGATTGCCGGCGAGGATCGACGTGCTCATCGCCGACCTGGTCGCCTACCTCGGCGCCGGCCTGCTCGCCCCGGTCGTCGCCGGCGACCCCCGGGCCTGAGCGCGGCCCGGTGATTCAGCGGCTCGGCGCCGTCTCGACCGGTGTCTCGGCGAGCGCGTCGGGCGCAGGATCGTCCGGGGCCTCGCGGCGGTCCAGCGGCCTCGACTTCTTGATGAACAGGGTGACGACCACCCCGAGGATCCCGGCGGCGACGACGAAGGAGACCCCGGCGAACCAGGCGCTGAGCGTTGGGACCGTCGTGTTCGGCACGGTGCTCGTGGTCAGCAGAACACCGATGATCGCGGTGCCGACGGCGCTGAAGACGGTCCGGCCGACGGTGTAGATCAGGCCGACCGCCTCACTCGTGTCCGTCGGTGGCACGATCTCGACGATCACCAGCGGGACGGCGACGACGATGAGGGCGAGGCCGACGCCGCCGATGAGGATCGCGACGATGGACAGGGACAGGCTGTGCACCGCGATGTAGAACCCCGCGTAGCCGATCGTGCCCAGCGCGATGCCGGCGACGAGCACGACCTTGGCGCCGAAACGGCCGGCGACGCGGCCGGCGAAGGGCGTGACGGCGAACGACACCACGGCGGAGACCAGGCTGTAGAGCCCGGCTTGGGTCGGCGTCAGGCCCAGGCCGACCGGCATCGAGGCCGGCGTCTGCTGCAGCAGCGGGGTGAGCAGCCCCGGACCCGACATGATGCCGATCGCGGCCAGAGCGGTGGCCAGCATGGCGAGCACCAGGGACGGCTGGCGGAACAGACGCAGGTTGAACATCGGCCGCGCGACGCGCAGCTCCCAGACGAGCCAGAACGCGAACAGCACGACCCCGCCGAGGACGAACCCGATCACCGTGAGGCTCACCCCGACCGTTCGCGAGATGGTGAAGCCGAACAGGATCGCCGCGATCGAGGGGGCCAGCAGCACCGCGCCGAGCGCATCGAAGCCGGTACGTTGCGTCGGGCGCCCGATCGGCTTGGGCAGGAACACCGCGAAGCCGATGGCGACGACCGCGAGGATCCCCGAGGCGACGAACATGCTGCGCCATCCGGCGGCCTGCAGCAGCACGCCGGCGGCGACCGCGCCGAGTGCCCCGCCGATCACGCTCACGCCCGAGGTGAGACTTGACAGCAGGGAGACGCGCTTGGCGGTGGTGACCTCGCGGGCCAGGCCGATCAGCAGGGGGAACAGCCCAGCACTCGTGCCCTGGAGGGCGCGGCCGATGAGGACTCCGACGAAACTGCCGAACATGAGGCTGACGACCGAACCGAGCGCGGAGACGGTCATCAGCGTCAGCAGCACAGGCTTGCGGCCGACCGCGTCCCCGAGCCGCCCGGCGATCGCGGCCGACCCGGCGCCGACGAGCAGGAAGATCGTGATCAGCCAGGAGGCCGTCGAGGTGTCGATCCCGAAGGCGCTGATGAACGTGGGCAGCGCCGTCGACATCATCGTGGTCTCGAAGATCGGCGTCAGCTCGATGATCAGGAAGATCGTGACGAGCAGGCCGAACGGCCGGGTCGACGGTGCGGTCAGGCGGGGTGAGGGCGTCATTGCGTCTCGATTCTGGGGTTTGTTCTGGAGTCTGTGGTGAGCGGTGCGGGGCACCTGCCCCTCAGGGGCGCAGGTGCCTCATGAAGCGGCCGGACCACTCGTCGAGGCTGGCAGGAACGTAATAGCCGTCCAGGTCGTTGATCTCGTCCCAGTGCGCGATGACCGCCTCCGGCGTCGGCACCTCCTCGACGGGGGCGAGCCACCCCTCGCTGAAGCCGAGGAACCATCGGCCGAATCGTCTGGCGCCGGCGACCAGGATCTCGCCGTTGACCGGGCAGGATTCGTGGCCAAGGACCGCGACCATCGGGGAGACGTTGTCGGTGGCCATGGCGGCGGCAATGGCCGCCGGCATCTGCCCGCCGGCGGCGACATTGCCCTTGCCGCCGGTGGTCTCGCTCGGGCGTGTCACCGAGTTCGGGGCGATCGCGTTCACGCGGATGCCGAGGGGGGCGGCCGTCACGGAGAGGCTGCGGGTGAAGCCCATGAGTGCGCCCTTCGCGGTCGCATAGGCCAGGTTGTTCGCGAGGCCGAGCATGCCGGTGGACACCGTGGTGATGACGCGGCCATAGCCCTGCTCGATCATGTGCGGCCAGGCGGCACGTGTCGTATGCCAGGTGCCGCGTAGGTGGACGTCGAGTGTGATCTCCAGGTTGTCTGCACCGGCCTCCGGGAATGTCGCCCACTGGGAGATGCCGGCGTTGTTGACCAGGACGTCGACGCGGCCGAACGCCCGGATGGCGGTGTCGATGATGGCCTGACAGCCCTCTTCCGTGCCGACCGAGTGGGTGTCGGCGACCGCTTCGCCACCGGCGGCGACGATCTCGTCCGCCGCCTGCCGGGCGACCGAGGCGTCGCTGCCGACCCCCTCCTTGCTGCCGCCAAAGTCGTTGAGGACGATCTTCGCGCCGCGGGCGGCCAGCAGCTTGGCGTGCGCGAGGCCGAGCCCGCGACCGGCGCCGGTGACGACGGCGACGCGGTCGTCGAAACGGAGTTCAGGGGTGGCGTTCATCGTTCTCCTTTGAAGGCGGCCGTCGCCTGATTTCATCACAGGTGCTCATAACGCGCAAACATGCCGGGCGTGCTCGCTGGGAAGCGCGAGGTGCGAGCATCTTGCCATTATTCAGCACCGGTGCTTAGATAATCCGCGGCGAGTATGGCCCACGATGAAGTAGGAGCAGAGATGACCGCGCAATCGGATGATGACGTCGACGTGCTCGTGATCGGTGCCGGCGTCGTCGGCATCTACGCGCTGTACCGGGCGCTCGACGCCGGATTCCGGGCTGAGGCGCTCGAGGCCGGCGACGGCGTCGGCGGCGTGTGGTACTGGAACCGCTACCCCCAGGCCCGCTTCGACTCCGAGAGCTACAGCTACGGCTACATCTTCTCCAAGGAGCTCTTCGACGAGTGGAAGTGGAAAGAGGAGTTCGCGACCCAGCCGGAGATCGAGAGCTACCTCAACTTCGTGGTGGACAGGTTCGAGCTGCGTCCGCGCATCCACACCGGCCAGAAGGTCATCTCGACGGTCTGGGACGACGCGGCGACCCGCTGGGTCCTCACCACGGCGACCGGCGACGTCTTCCGCGCCAAGCGCGTCATCGCCGCGACCGGGGGCCTCTCGGTGCCGCACTACCCGGAGATCGAGGGCCTCGAGGACTTCCGAGGAGTGGCCCACCACACCGGCGCATGGCCGCACGACGAGGCGGTGGACTTCGCCGGCAAGCGCGTCGCGATCATCGGCAACGGCCCCAGCGGGGCGCAGCTGCTGCCCGCGATCGTCGACACCGTCGACCGTGTCGACCTCTACCAACGCACACCCACCTGGGTCACGCCGCTGAACAACAAGCCGTTGACGCAAGAGCGCCACCGGGAGCTCAGCGACAACTGGGACCAGGTCGTCGCCACCCTCTACAACTCGCCGACCGGCTTCCTGCACCCGCCAGCGGGGAAGTTCTCCACCGCCGACAGCCCCGAGGAGCGTCAGGCGTTCTTCGAGACGATGTGGCAGGCGCCCGGCTTCGGCAAGCTCACCATGAACTACTACGACATGACCACCAACCGGGAGGTCAACGAAGAGTTCTGCGCGTTCCTGGCGGACAAGATCCGCAGCATCGTCAAGGACCCCGCGACCGCGGAACGCCTCATCCCGAAGGATCACCTGTTTGGCGCCAAGCGGCCCCCGTTCGTCACGAACTACCTCGAGTCGTTCAACAACCCGCGTGCCTCGCTGATCTCCCTGAGGGAGACGCCCATCGTCCGCATCGACGCGACCGGTATCCAGACCACCGAGGAACACCGCGACTACGACATCATCGTCTATGCGACCGGCTTCGACTTCGGTACCGGTGCGCTCACCCGGATGGGCGTGAAGGGCCGCAACGGCCTCGACCTGAGCACCGCGTGGGACGACGGCCCAAGCGACTTCGGCGGCTTCGCGGCCCATGACCTTCCCAACTTCTTCTTCCCGGGCGGGCCACACGGCGCCGGCGGCGGCAACTATCCGCGCTACTCCGGCTTCCAGGTGGACTGGATCATCGACACCCTCGTCTACGGGAGGGAGCACGGCTTCGACATCTGGGAGCCCACCCGGGCCCAGGAGGACGCCTGGATGGACATGGTCGCCACGCTGGCCCCGCAGTCGATCTTCTCGCCCGAGCACAGCCACTACTACGGGGCCAACGTGAAGGGCAAGCCGCGAAAGTTCCTCCTCAACCCGGGAGGGCGCTCGAAGCTCAACGAGATCCTCGCAGAGATGGCCTCCACCGAGGACCACAACGGGGCCTTCGCCAAGGCCAGCGAGGGCGTGAGCGCCTGATGGACGACCGCCACGAGCACCTCGTCTCGCTGACCAACGCCCTGCCAGGCAGGGACGGGGAGTTCCAGGACTGGTACTGGGGAAGGCACATCCCGGAGATCCTGGCGCTGCCCGGTTTCGTCGGCGCGCGCTGCCTACGGCTCGAAGGCGAGCCCGGTCCGATCGCCCCCTACCGCTATGCGACGATCTATGAGATCGACGGCTCGGCGGAGCGGGCCAGGGCGCTGCTCTTCACCTCGGACCTCGGCTCGAGCGACGCCCTCGACACCAGCCAGATGATCATGGCGCCGTTCGAGCTCGCGCAGGAGCTGCCGGCCCGGCGATAGCCGTCCGGCGAAGAAGCGATACTCAGCGTCCGGACGCGGCGCCGGCCTGCGGCAGCGGGACGCGGCCGGAGCGCACCGCCGCGATGTTGCCGCCATCCACCAGCAGGTCGATGCCGGTGATGTAGCTCGCCTGCGGGCCGGCCAGGAACGTCACCGCGTCGGCGATGTCGCTCGTCGTGCCGATCCTCCCGGTGCCGGAGTTCTCGACCATGGCCCGCATGAACGCTCCGGACGGGCTGTCGAGCTCTAGGCGGCCCATCGCGGTGGAGATCACCCCGGGGCTCACGCTGTTGATGCGGGCGCCGCCTCGGCCCCAGGCCGCGCTGGCGTGCTGCACCTGGATCCGGTTGGCGAGCTTCGCGACGCCGTAGGCGACGCCCGCGCTGCCCAGCGCCTCCGCGGAGAGGAACGGCAGCCCCAGCAGCCCCTCGGGCTCGGTCGTGCGGATCAGCTGCTCCTGCTCGGGGGTGAACGGCCGTGCCAGGTAGCTCGAGGAGCTGGAGATGACGACCCCGGCCCCGCCGGGTGCGATGACGGCGCCGAACACGTCCAGCACGAGCGCGACGCCGAGCAGGTCGACCTGGAGCACGGCCTCGAGGGAAGCCTGCGTCGGGGACAGGCCGGCCGTGTGCACGATCTGCGTGACCGGGCCGGCGCTGCTCGCCGTCCGGGCGAGCGCTTCGACGGATGCCCGCGAGGAGACGTCGACGCGGGTCGTCCCGACATCGAAGCCGTCGACCTCCATCCCCTCGGCCACGCGCGCCAGGAGGTCCGCGTTGAAGTCCGCCAGCAGGGTCTTCCGGCCCGGGGCGAGCCGCCGGGCGATGGTCTCGCCCATTCCGCCGGCACCGATGATCACGAGCACCTCAGACATGGGGTTGTCTCCCTCGACGTGTATACGAGACGTGTGTCTCGTATATAGGACTGTACCCCGGTTGCTACCGTGAACGCCGTGCCCGCAGCAGCCCGGGGCCGCCCCCGCAGCGAGTCGCGACGTCGCGCCATCCTGTCCGCGGCCGCCGAGCTGTACGCCCAGCGCGGCTACGACGGCCTGTCGATGGTCGCGATAGCGGCTCGGGCGGATGTCGGCAAGCAGACGGTCTACCGGTGGTGGCGCACCAAGGCGGCCGTGCTCGCCGAGTGCGTCGTCGAGGGCATCATCCGCGTCACCCCCGTGGTGGCACAGCCGTCCGGCGACGTCCGCGCGGATCTCCGGGCCTGGCTGAGGGAGTCCTACGCCCGGCTGAGCGAGCCCGGCGCGGCCGAGCTGTTCCGGGCGCTGAACGCCGCGGCCGTGACCGCCCCGGAGGCGGCGCGGGCCATCGAGGAACGCTTCACCGCCCCGCTGAGGGCGGCGCTGCTCGAGACGCTGAACGCTGGACGCACGGCCGGCGCGATCCGCGCCGATCTCGACCTCGAGGCCCTCGCCGACCTGCTCCTGGCCCGGATCATGTTCGCCGTCGTCTCCGGCGAGTCGTCGCACGCCGCGGTCGCCGACGACGTCGTCGACGTGATCATGCGGGGAGCCGGGCCGGCCCCCCGGTGAGGCCGCCGTCCGGGGGAGAGGCGAGCGGCGGTGCAGCACGGCGGTGCAGAATCTAGGCATGCCCTTCCCGGTATGGCTCGCCGACACGATCGCGAAACTGGTCCAGCGGGCCCCCGGCAGTGCGCGGATCCCCGCCGAGATCGCCTTTCGGGACCTCCCGGCTGCGACCGAGCCCTTCTCGGTCCCCACCCGTCACGGTGATGTGGCCGTGACCGCCTACCACCCGCCGGCAGACTCGGCGAGCCGTGGCGTCTACATCAACCTGCACGGCGGCGGCTTCGTCATGCGCCATCCCGAGCAGGACGACCCGATCTGCCGGTACCTGGCGGCCCACGCGGGCGTCACGGTGCTCAACGTCGACTACGAGCCGGCGCCGCAGCTGCGTGCCCCGGGCTCCATCGAGCAGGCGCTCGACGTCGCGCGCTGGGCCGCCGCGCCCGGACGCGAATGGGACGGCTCACGCCTGGCCGTCGGCGGAGCCTCCGCCGGTGCCGCACTCGCCGCCGGCGTCGCCCGCCTGGCCCTGGAGGAGGGCGATCCGGTGATCAGACTCCAGGTGCTGCTCTACCCGCCGCTGGACCTGACCGTCTCCGCCCGGTCGAAGAGGGCTCCCGGCAAGGAGACGTTCCTCGTGCGGATGGGGCCGATCTTCGACACCGCGTACTCCCCGGACGTCGGCCGTCGCAAGGACCGCCTCGTCTCCCCGGCTGGCAAGGACGACGACGCGGCGCTGACCGGCATCGCGCCGGCCGTCGTCGTCACCTGTGAGCGCGACATCCTGCGAGACGAGGCGGTGCGCTACGCCTCCCGGCTCGAGCGCGACGGCGCCCTGTGGGAGCACGTCGACCTCGCCGGGGTGGGCCACGGATTCAACATCATCGGCGGACCGCGCGAGACCGTCGTCGACGTCTACGAGCGTATCGCGGCGGCGGTCACGCAGGCGTTCTCATGACGGCGCCGGGCCTCGCGATCGAGCCGCAGATCGCCCTCACCCGCAGCACGCGGCGGCGGGCGGGCGGGCCGTCATCGACGTACCCGGCGGGCGGCGCCCCGGACGAGCGTCGGCCCGCTCAGCCCGGTCGTGCCGAGGCACCTCGTTGCGTTGCTGAGAAGATTGAAGCCGATCTTGGGCGGAACGGAAGACGGGCGGACGAGATGGATCCACGGTTGGAACGCACCCGGAAAGCCGGACTCTCCGCGGCCATCGGTCTGCTGACCGAGGGCGGCCTGACCAATCTGACCCACCAGAACGTCTCGCGCGCCTCCGGTCTGGGACGCACCACCGTCTATCGTCACTGGCCGACCACCCCCCATCTCGTCCTCGACCTGCTCGAGACGTTCCGGATGCCGAACTTCGAGCCGGTCGACGGAGACCTCCCGGCACGGCTGCTGCACAACGTCGAACTGCAGCACGAGCGCCTGCTCGATCCCGACTACGCGGCCGTGTACCGCATGATCCAGGGCGCGGCGCTCGACGACGAGGTGCGGCCCGCGCTGGTCGCCATCAACGGGGAGCGCGTCGAATCCGTGGTGGCGGTGCTCAAGCCCGACTACGACCTCACCGGGCAGCGGGAGGATGTCATCACCCTCTTCGCGCTGATCAACGGGCCCCTGGTGCAGCTGGCCACGTTCACCGGCGCGAGCAGCCCCAAGCTCGCGCCCGCGGTCGTGCACTCGGTGCTCGCATATCTCGGAGCCAACTGCGCGGCCGGGCGCACGTCGCAAGCCGACTCACCTGCCCCGGGCGCTCAGGACGAGGACGGCTCGAGCGATCCGCTGAGCCGCCAGGCGGCGGCGTTGCCGTCGGCGATGGCGCTGAGGTAGTCGCGGGGCGCCGTGGCGTCTCCGATCGTCACGGCGCGCAGGCCGGCGTCGACCAGATCGGCGGCCAGCCGGCCGTTCGACACCGGCACCAGTGAGGTGACCAGCGTGTCGACGCCTCCCACGACGCGGGGGGTGCCGCCGTAGACGGAGGAGATGGCCACGCCGTCGTCCTCGACGCGGATCGAGCTCGCGGCGACCGGCTCGACACCGGCGTCGAGCAGCCGCGCGAGCGCACGGGTGCGCACGGTGTCGTTGACACCGTGGCCGATGACATCCAGTTCCGTCACGAAGAGGAGCCGGTCCACCCGGCCGGCCAGGTGCTCGGCCGTCGTCAGCGCCGGGCGCCGGCCGAAGCGGTCGAAGAGCACGATCGAGCCCCCCGTCATGTCTCTCGCGTAGACGTCCCGGATGTCCAGAACGCGCAGTCCCCGCCGCACCGGACCCCATCGCGCGGGCTCCGAGCCCACCGCCACGATCACGGCATCGGGCTCGGTCGACTCCACCGCCGCCGCATCCGCCCGCACACCCGTCCGGACATCGACGCCGAGGATCGCGAGCTCGCCCTCGAACCACCGGACGATGTCGGCGAGCTCCGACCGGAACGGCGCCCGGGCCGCGAGCCGCAGCAGCCCGCCCAGCTCCCGCTCGCGCTCGAGCAGCGTCACCGCGTGCCCGAGCAACGCGGCCTGACGGGCGGCCTCGAGCCCCGCGGGCCCGCCGCCGACCACGGTCACTCGTTGCGGCGGCTCCCGATGCGCTCGCCGGAGCTCGGCGAACTCCGCTTCCCGGCCGGCCTCCGGGTTGAAGGCGCAGCGGATCTCCGCCCCCTCGGCCGCCCTGCCCCAGCAGCCGTCCTGCAGCCCGACGCAGGGGCGGATCCGGGCGGCTCGTCCGTGCCGTGCCTTGGCCGGGAGCTCCGGGTCGGCGAGCAAGGTCCTGGCCATCGCCACGACGTCCGTCGCGTCCTCTTGGATGAGCCGCGCGGCGAGCGACGGCGAGTTGATGCGGCCGACCAGGAACACCGGGATCGCGACCGCCGACTTGACCGCACGGCCGTAGTCCTCCCAGACCGCCGGGGGGTAGCTGGAGTCCGGAAGATTGTCCGCGGTGCCCGCCTGGCTCGAATAGTGGCCGACGCTGACCGAGACGTAGTCGACGAGCCCGAGGCCGGCCAGGGCGATCACGCTCTCCTGGGCGATCGCCGTGGCCGTCGCGTCGCCCGGGACCCCGCCGGTCACACGCGCCCCGACGATCAGCCCGTCGCCGACGTGCTCCCGGATCTCCTCGAACACCGCCCTCGCGAACCGAAGCCGGTTCTCCGGCGACCCGCCCCAGGAGTCCGTGCGCAGATTGGTCGCCGGATTCAGGAACTGATCGATCAGATTCCCGTGCGCCGCGTGCACCTCGACGCCATCGAGTCCCGCCTCCAGGGCCAGCGTGGCGGCGCGAGCGAACTGTCGGATCGCCCGCAGGATGTCGGCATCGTCCATGGCCCGCGGCACGAGCACCGGGCCGCCGAGGAACCGGATCGGCACCGGCGAGGGGGACATCGGCACGTCGAAGCCCGGGCCGTTGTAGTACCCCTGGCTGCCGGGATGCTGCAGTTGTGCCGTGGCGAGCGCTCCCTGTGCACGCACTCGCTCCCCGAAGGCTCGCCAGCCGGGCAGGATCCGCTCGTCGAACGCCTTGATGTCTCCGAAATCCGGGGTGATCGAATTCGCCTGGGTGATGACCATGGCCGCGCCGCCCCGAGCGCGTTCCGCCTCGTAGGCGAGCAGCTTCTCGCTGTAGCCCCCGCGGCCGAGATTCGTTCCGTGTCCGGAGTTGACGATGCGATTGCGCAGGGTCCTGGGCCCCACCCGCAACGGTCGGAACAGCGGCGCCAGCGCCGGGTCCTCGGCCGATGGCTCCGATCCCGGCCGCACGCTCGTCACAGGGGGCAACGCTACCGACCTCCCGCGGGTTCGTGGAACAGAATGTACCGAAAGGGTAGGGGAGAGTCGTGTTCAAGACCGTGCTGCTGATCAAGTTCCGCGACGACGTGGACCGGGAGGAGGCCAGGCGCAACTGGCGCACGAAGCACGCCGAGATCACGATCTCCTCCCCGGGGGTGCGACGGTACGTGCAGAACCACTGGACCTCCCCGATCGACGGCGTCCCCGCCCTCTTCGACGGCAGCGTCGAGATCTGGACCGACGACGAGGCCGCCTTCCGCGCCCTCAACGCGGACCCCGAGATGTTCGACGACGCCGTCCAGTTCTTCGACCTCTCCGGCGCCGCCGGCGCCGCCGTGACCCAGTACGTGCTGCACAGCGACCTGCGCGACGACGAGCTCGCCGAGCTCACCCGGCCCGATCGGCGCCCATGACCGGCCGGATGGACATCGAGGTCTGGTCGGATGTCGGCTGCCCGTGGTCCTACGTCGGCCGCGCCCACCTGCTGGAGGCCCTCGACTCGCCGAGGGTGCGGGCGATCGGGCAGGTCGCCGTCCGGTGGCGGGCGTTCGAGCTGCTGCCAGAGCTGGCCGCGGTGTACGACGGGAGCTTCGCCGATCGACTCCGACGCGAGTACGACTGGACCGATGACCAGGTCGTCGCCTACGAGCAAGACCTCGCAGCCCAGGCGGCCGCGGTCGGCGGCCGCTTCCGGTTCGACATCCTGCGCATGGCCAACACCTTCGACGCCCACCGTCTCATCGCCCTCGCCGGCACGCGCGGGCTGGCCGGCCGGGTCAAGCAGCGTCTGGCGGACGCCTACTTCGGCGAGGGACTGATCGTCTCCGATCGCGAGGTCCTCGAAGGCCTCGCCGTCGAAGCGGGGCTCGAGCCGATGGAGGTGCGCGCGGCCCTCGAGAGCGGGGCCTTCGCCGAGCAGGTCCGTGACGACGAGCGTCGCGCCAAGCGCCTCGGGATCACCCAGGCGCCGACGTTCCTCATCGACGAGACGATCCTCCTGGTCGGGGCCCAGCCGACGGACGCCCTGATCGACGCGATCCTCGACGCCGCGCAGGGGAGCCGCGCCGACGGGGACGTCGGCGTGCGTGATCTCTCCGAGGCGCTGCCGCCGGCCCGGAGCTGCACCGCCGAGTCCTGCATCGTGTGAGCGCGCCGCAGCGTCGGACGGGCGGTCCCCGCGGGCAGTCACGCAACGTCATCTTTCGGCACACTCTGTTCCATTTCCCTACCGTTGGCCGTGTTCCCACCCGTTCGTCGGGTGCAGTCCGAGGTGATGCAGGGGAGACGACGTGGCGCGAATCGCGGTGCTGGGCGCGACCGGGAAGACCGGCCAAGAGGTGGTGCGGCGAGCACTGGCCGCCGGACACGAGGTGACGGCGCTGGTACGGCGGCCGGAGGCGTTGCCGGTGCGTGACGACAGGCTCACCGTCGTCGTCGGCGACGCCCGTGACGTCGAGGTCATCCACCGGGTCGCCACCGATCAGGACGCGCTCATCGCCGCGCTTGGGCGCCCGGAGTCCGGCCGGACGAAGGACGAGATCGATGACAGCGTGCCGGTCGACGTCTGCGAGATCTCCACCCGGCACCTGCTGGATGTCGGCCCCGGGCTCGGCCTCAAGCGCGTGGTCCTCATGAGCACCCACGGCGCGGGCTCGAGCAACGACGGCAGCCCCTACGTCGTCCAGCTCCGCGACACGGTCGGCCACCGCGTCGCCGACAAGGACCGGATGGAGGCGCTCCTCGCCGCCGCCGACACCGAGATCGTGTGGACCGTGATCCGCAACCCGTACATCTACGACGGCCCGCTCGGCACACCGCACGGCGTCTTCGAGCACATCGTCCTCGACGACACCTCGAAGGTGACCTACGCCGACCTGGCGACCTTCGCGATCGGCGAGGCGCTCGACCCGAAGTACCCGAACACGTTCGTGACCATCACCGAGCCGCTCACCGGGGACGCGGCATGACCGACGCGACCGGACTCCTCGCCCGTGAGCAGATCCAGCAGACGCTGCGCCGCTACAGCCAGGGCCTCGACCAGCGCGACTGGTCGCTGTTCCTGAGCGCGTTCACCGAGGACGCCCTCGTCGAGGCGCCCGGCTGGCTCGAGGCTCCGATCAGCCCGCGAGGCTTCGCCGAGGCCCTGGCCGGTGCCTTCGACACCGCTCGACTGTCCGGCCAGCACCTCCTGGCGAACACGCTCTACGACATCCGGGGCGACACCGCGCACACGATCACCGAGTTCCTCGCGTCCAACACCGAACGCGCCGAGGAACCGGGGAAGGTCGTGCTGCAGCACGCTGGCGGGCTCTACGTCGACGACCTGGCCCGCGACGGCGGGTCGTGGCGCATCCGGCATCGCGTCCTCGTCCAGAAGAGCGACAACCGCCGCGTCGTCGACTACGCCCCCGAGACGTTCGACCTCGTCGCAGGCGCGGCGCGCAACAGCGCCGTGGCCGGATTCTGAACGGAGCACCGGGACGACATGACTCTCACCCTCGCCGAGCTCATCGACCGCGCCGAGATCCAGGACGCCCTGCACCGCTACGCCCAAGCGCAGGACCAGGACCGCTGGGACCTCTACGACACCGTGTTCACCGATGACGCGGAGGTCGAGCTCGTCGGCCTGCCGCTGGGCACCGTCCCGGCGGTCGAGTTCGGTCGATTCCTGCGGGTCGACTTCGGCGCGACCCGGCTGTCCGGCCAGCACCTCATCGGAAACACGCTGATCGAGCTTCTGGGCGACACGGCGCGCAGCGTCTCCGAGGTGCTGCACAGCACGCTGCAGCGCACCGGGACCCCGAACGAGCTCACCCTCTCGGAGGGCACGAGCCTCTACGCCGACAGCTGGCGCCGCACCGGGGCCGGCTGGTGCATCGCCCACCGCATCATCACCCAGAAGCACGTCGAGGAGCGCGTCGTCAGCTATGATCCGGCGTTCATCGCCGCCATCGAGGCCGGTGCTGCCCGCGACCTGTCCGTCGCGGGGCCGGACGCCGCGGGGCCGGACGCCCAGGGGCCTTACACCCGGGGGCCTCACACCGCGGAGCGGGAGGGCCGATGAGCAAGCGCGTTCTCCTCATCGGCTCGGCCGGCACCGTCGGGTCCGCGGTGCTCGCCGCGTTCACCGTGCGGGGCTACGACCTCGTCATCGCCGACTACGCCTCGCCGGAGTCGCCGATCGACATCACCGACTCCGCGTCCATCGCCCGGGCGTACGAGCGTGCCGGGGAGGTCGACGCGGTGGTCTCCACCGTCGGCGCGCTCGCGCTCGCGCCGCTCGAGGAGCTCACCCTCGACCAGGTCCGCTCCTCGATCGCCGGCAAGCTGCTCGGCCAGATCGACCTGGTGCTCCAGGGACTGCCGCACCTGCGCGAGCGCGGCTCCTTCACGCTCGTCTCCGGCATCATGTCCCGCATTCCCTGGCACGGCGGGGTGAGCGCCGCCATCGTCAACGGCGGTCTCGACGCCTTCGTCCTGGCCGCCGCCGCCGAGCTCTCCGGCGGGCGCCGCATCAACTCGGTCAGCCCGTCGATCCTGCGGGAGTCGATCGACAAGGCCGGGGGCGAGAACCCGTTGCCCGGTCACCGGCCGATCCCGGCGTCCGACGTCGCCGATGCCTACGTCCGCTCGGTCGAGGGCATCGAGACCGGCAAGACCTTCGCCGTCGGCTATCCGACCTGAACCCCGGACCTGTCCCCTCCCGATCCACCATCCCCACTGATGAAAGGACTGCCTCGCATGCGAACCCACCGCAGCAGACTCGCCGCGATCGCAGCCCTCGCCACCGCGGCAGCCGTCGCGCTGGCGGGCTGCACCACCACCACGGACTCCACCGCGAGCTCCGCCGCCACCCCGGTCGAGGGCGGCAGCGTCACCTGGGCGGTGGCGGCCGAGCCGTCGAGCTTCGCCCCCGCCTTCCACCAGCTCCTGTCCGACCGGCAGGTGCTGCGGAACCTCTTCGACTCGCTCGTCTACCAGGAGTCCGACGGCAGCTTCTCGCCCTGGCTGGCGGAGTCGTGGACGGTCTCCGACGACGGCCTGGAGTACGACTTCACCATCAAGGACGGCATCACCTTCAGCGACGGCGCGACCCTGGACGCCGAGGCGGTCAAGGAGAACTACGACTACACCCGGGACGCCGACAACGGCTCCGTCTACTCGACGCTGCTCGGCTCGGTCGATGACATCACCGCCGACGGGCTGGAGCTGACGATCACCCTCGCGCAACCGGACTCCTCGCTGCTGTCCGCTCTGAGCAGCGTCGCGCTCGGCATCGTCGACCCGGCGGGGCTCGACGAGGGCGACGCGCTCGGCTCCCCGAGCGACGCGCTGTCGGGCTCTGGGCCGTTCACGATCGAGTCCTACACCCGCGGATCCGAGATCGTGCTCGCCCGCAACGACGACTACGACTGGGCGCCGGACAGCGTCAGCCACGACGGTCCCGCCTACCTCGAGACGGTCACCTACCAGTTCGTCAGCGAGGACTCGACCCGCGTCGGCGAGCTCACCTCGGGGCAGGTCGAGGTCATCTCCGGCGTGCCCGCACTGCAGGTCTCTCAGATCGAGTCGACCGACGGCCTGGAGTACACCGAGGGACCGGCCAGCCAGTCGACCTTCGGCTTCGTCATCAACGGGTCCTCGGAGAACGCGCCCTGGGACGACGTCAACCTCCGCAAGGCCTTCCGCGACAGCTTCGACCTGGACACCATCGTCGAATCCGTCTACCAGGGCGGCGCGACCCGCGCCTGGTCCTGGGTCGGCCAGGACAACCCCGACTACGACTCCGCGCTCGAGGGCGCGTGGGGCGACGACATCGACGAGGCCAACGCCCTGCTCGACGAGGCGGGCTGGACCGAGTACGACTCCGATGGCTACCGCACGAAGGACGGGCAGCGGCTCACCCTCACGGTCACCTACGACTCCGACTCGATCCGGGACTCGCGCGACACCCTCATCGAGGCGATCCAGGACGCGGTGAAGACGAACGTCGGCATCGAGCTGGACTTCCAGACCCCGACCTGGGCCGAGCTGTCCGAGACGATCGCGGACGGGACCTGGAGCGTCTACCCGGCGACCTTCGGCCAGGTCAACTACGCCAGCAGCGTCGTCGGCACCTGGGCCGGATACTTCTACGCCGCCACCGCCTGGCAGCCCACCGAGGCGATCACCGCCGCCGAGGACGCGCTGACGGCGACCGACGAGACCCAGTACCAGGACGACCTGGACACGATCCAGCAGTACCTGGTCGAGGACGAGGCGCTGTTCGTCCCGCTGACGGAGTCGACGTTCCAGATCGCCAACAGCACGAGCGTGCACGGTCTCGGATTCGACTACTCCAGCGGCAGTCCGGACAGCAACTACAACGTCTGGGTCGGCTGAGCCGCCGGGCTTGAACCACTCCCATCGCGCGCTCCTGCGAGACGCCCTCCGGCGTCTCGCAGGAGCCGTGCTGGTTCTCTGGGCCGCCGCGACCCTCACCTTCGTCGGCATCCGCCTCATGCCCGGCTCGGTGGAGGCGGTCGTCCTCGGCACCCACCTCAACGACCCCGGGCTCGCCGAGCAGGTCCGGGAGCGCCTCGGCCTCGACCAGCCGGCGATCGTGCAGTACGGCCGGTACCTCCTGGAGCTGCTGCGCGGCGACCTCGGCCGTTCCTACGTGCTCAGCGCCGATGTCTCCGAGGTCGTCGGCGCACAGCTCGGGGACACGCTCCGGCTCGCGTTCGCCGCCGTCGTGCTCGCCGGGACGCTCGCCTGGGTCGTGGCGGTGACCACCGCCGGGGCGTCCCGCCGCGTGCAGGGGGCCCTGCATGCGGTCGAGCTGCTGGCCATCTGCCTGCCGACGTTCTGGGTCGGCTCCCTGCTGCTGCTCGCGTTCTCCTTCAACCTCCACTGGTTCCCCGCTGTCGGCGCGGACGGGCTCGGCTCGCTCGTGCTCCCGGTGGTCACGCTCGCGCTGCCGATCGCCGGCGTGCTGTCGCAGTTCATGCGCGAGGAGATCGGGGTCGCACTGCGTCAGCCCTGGGTTCTCACGGTGCGCAGCCGTGGCGTCTCCCCGTTCCGGCTGCGGGCGCTCCACCTGGTGCCGCACGCCGCGATCGCCTCACTGACCGTGATCGGCAACATGCTCGGCGTCCTCATCGGCGGTGCCGTGATCGTCGAGACGGTGTTCGCCCGGCCGGGCCTCGGGCGGGTGGCCCTGACGGCGGTCAGCGGTCAGGACACCCCGGTCATCGTCGCCGTCGTCCTCATCATCACCGGGGCCTATGTGCTCATCACCACCGTGATCGACATCCTCGCCGTCGTCATCGACCCCCGGCTCCGGCGGGTGGCGGCATGACGGTCGCAGCCCCGCCGGCCCGCTCCGGGGCCCGGAGGCGGATGATCCGGCCCTCGGCGGTGACGGTGCTGGCCGCCCTCTACGTCGCGATCCTGGTCGTGGCCCTGGTCCACCCGCCGCTGCTCGGGGCCGCGGACCCGAACACCACCGACCCGGTCTCCAGCCTGCGGCCGCCCTCGGCGGCGCACTGGTTCGGCACCGACGAGCTCGGCCGCGACATCTACGCCCGCGTCGTCTACGGCGCCCGCTACTCCGTCATCATCGCCGCGCTCGCGGTCGCCCTCGGGCTGGCCGGCGGGATCGTCCTCGGGCTCCTCGCGGCGCTCACCCACCGGGCCGTCGACGAGCTGCTGTCCCGGGTCTTCGACCTGCTGTCCGCGTTCCCGTCGATCCTGATGGCGCTGCTGTTCGCCACCTTCTTCGGCGCGGGGACGGTCAGCCTGACCCTGGCGATCGGCATCGCCCTCATCCCCGGCTTCGCCCGTCTCATCCGCCGGCAGGCCGCCGCCATCCGGGGCTCCGAGTACGTGTCCGCGGCGCGCACCCTCGGGCAGCGGTATGCGACGACCGTCGTGCGCCACATCCTGCCGAACGCCGTGTCCTCGGTGCTGCTGCTGGCGACGATCGAGATCGGCACCGCGATCCTCACCGTCTCCGGGCTCAGCTTCGTCGGCCTCGGCCCGGCCCGCCCCGCCCCGGAATGGGGCGCCCTGCTGTCCGCGGCGAGGGACTACATCAGCCTCGCCTGGTGGCCGACCGTGTTCCCCGGCCTGGCGATCGTCGTCACCATCCTCGCGATCACCACGCTGGGGCGGGCCGCCCAGCGCCGATTCCAGGGCAGGCGCGCATGACCGATCCCCTGATCGAGCTCGAGGGCCTGTCCGTCCGGTTCCCCGGCGCGACGAGCCCCGCGATCACCGGCCTGGACCTCACCATCCGGCCCGGGGAGTGCGTCGCCCTGGTCGGCGAATCCGGCTCCGGCAAGACGACGACCGCTCGCGCTCTCCTCGGCCTCACCGACCCCGGGGCCGAGGTGCGGGCGACACGCTTCCGGGTGGACGGGCTCGATGCGCTCGGCTGGGCTGAGCGCGACTGGCGCCGGATCCGGGGCCGCTTCGCCGGTCTCGTCCTGCAGGACGCGTTGGTGTCCCTCGACCCGCTGCGCAGCGTGCGGCAGGAGGTGACCGAGTCGGTCCGGGCCGGCAGGGCGTCCGGCAGGGCGTCACGGGCCACCACCCGGGAGGATGTCCTCGCGCTGCTCGAATCGGTCGGCTTCCCCGACCCCGGGCACCGTGCCCGACAGTACGCGCACCAGCTCTCCGGCGGGCTGCGGCAGCGTGCCCTCATCGCCTCCGCGCTCGGCGGCAGACCCCGTCTGCTGGTCGCCGACGAGCCGACCACCGCGCTCGACGTCACCGTGCAACGTCAGGTCCTCGACCTGCTGCAACGGGAACGCGAGCACGGGCTCGGCATCCTGCTGGTCAGCCACGACCTCGCCGTGGTCGCCGACATCGCCGACCACGTCCTCGTCCTGCACGGCGGCCGTGTGGTCGAGCAGGGTGCCCCCGCCGTCCTGCTCGACCGGCCCGCCGAGGCCTACACCCGGGAGCTCGTCGCCGCGATCCCGCGCCGCGGAGGCCGCCGTGAGCCGACGATCGGCAGTCCCGGGGACGCGGTGGTGCTGGAGGCGCAGGGGGTCAGCGTCAGCTACCGCCACCCGGCCGGCGGCGCCAACGACCGCTTCGTCGCCCTCGACGACGTCAGCGTGCGGATCCGGCAGGGACGCACGCTCGGCATCGTCGGCGAATCCGGCTCCGGCAAGAGCACGCTGCTGCGCGCCCTGCTCGCCACCCAAACACCGGATGCCGGCCGGGTGCTGCTGGACGGCCAGCCCTGGTCGGGCATCCCGGAGCGCGCTCGCCGGGACCGCCGGCGCCGCATCCAGGTCGTGCCGCAGGATCCGCTGAGCTCCTTCGACCCGCGCTACACCGTCCGCCAGATCGTCGCCGAGGCCCTCCCACGCGGCACCGGCCGCACCGCGGCCGTCGACGCCCTCGCGGCGGTCTCCCTGCCCGCCGAACTGCTGGACCGGCACCCGCTCCAGCTCTCCGGCGGTCAGCGGCAGCGCGTCGCGATCGCCCGGGCCCTGGCCGCGCAGCCGGAGATCCTGCTGTGCGACGAGGTGCTCTCCGCGCTCGACGTCCTCGTGCAGGCGCAGATCCTCGCGCTGCTGGGGCGGATCAAGGCGGAGCGGGGCATCACGATCGTCTTCGTCTCCCACGACCTCGGCGTGGTCCGGCAGGTCAGCGACGACGTCATCGTCCTCAGGGCCGGCCGCATCGTCGAGGCCGGGGCCGCCGAGGAGGTCTACGAACACCCCCGGCACCCGTACACGCGAGCGCTGCTCGCCGCGTTGCCCCGCGCACTGGGCGCGCGATGAGCCTGCGGCAGATCGGCACCGCCGTCAGAGCCATCGCCGACGACCGGCTGCCGGATCACGTCGAGCGGTGGGCGCGGACCGCGATCACCGACACGCTCGCCGTGATCGCCGGCGGCACCGGCACCGAGCTGTTCGCCCGTGCGGCCACCACCGCCTCCCGGCACCCGGGCACCGTCCCCGTCCCCGGGCTGGCGGTGCGGACCTCCGCGATGTGGTCCGCGCACCTCGCCGCGATCGCCGCGAGCGCGCTCGACTACGACGACGGGCACTACCGCGGCGGCGGCATCCACGCCAGCTCCACCGTGCTCCCCGTGCTGCTCGCCGGCGCGGCAGAGGCGACGCTCCCGGAGCTCGTCCGCGCCTTCGTCGCCGGCCACGAGATCGCCATCCGCGCCGGACATCTCGCCGCACCCGAGCGGTCGGGCGAGTCCTACCGGGCCAGCGGCTACGCCGCCACCATCGGCGCGGCCGCGGCGCTCGCCGCGCTGCGCGGCGGGGACGCCGACCGGATCGCCAGCGCGATCCGCCTCGCCTTCGCCCACGCGCCGCATTCCCGGATGACCTCGACCGCCGCCAGGGAGTCCATCGGCTGGGCCGGGGCCACCGCCGTCGCCGTCGTCGAGCTGGCCGAGGCCGGCTACGCGAGCGAGACCACCGACGGCGCGCTCCACGCCCCGGCCGGGCCGACCCCGTTCGAGGAGGCGAGCGACGACCCGATGATCGCCTCGCTCGGGCGCGTCTTCGAGAGCCCGGACAGCTACCTCAAGCCGTGGGCGAGCTGTCGTGCCGCCCACGCCATGATCGAGGCCCTCCTCGAGCTGCGACGGCGGCACGACCTCGGCGAGGCGCGGGCCATCGACATCCGGGCCATCGACATCCGGGTCATCGACGCGGCCGTCGTGCTCGACGTCACCGCCCCGGCCGACCTCAGCGAGGCACAGTACGCGCTGCCATGGCTCGCCGCCGTCGCGCTCCTGCGCGACCCGGCCCGCCTCGCCCGCCTCGATCCCGAGGACTTCGCCGCCGCCGACCTGTTCGCGCTCGCGACACGGGTCCGGCTGCGCCCCGGGCTGCCGCCGGCCGCCAACGGCGGCTACCCGGCACATGTCACCGTGACGCTCGCCGACGGCACGAGGCTGGAGCACGGCGTCGAGCTGGAGCTCGGCAGCCCCGAGCGGCCGTTGGGTGCCGACCGGCTCGCCCGGAAATGGGCTGCGCTGCTCGAGACCCTGCCGGCCCTCTCCCTGCCGGCCATCGCGGAGGTCATCGACGACCGGGACGCCAGGGTCATCGAGCTGCTCGAGCTGCTCGCCCGGCCGGTTCCGGGCGCCGGCTGAACCGCGTCCCGGCCGTCCCGGTCTGGTTGGGCATCCCGTCCGACCGGTTGCCGGAGCGCGGCAGCGGAGGGTGCCGTCATGCTTAGGTGTATGCGGGGCATCGGAACGAGCACCCGGCACCGCGTCCCGGCCGCCCCAGCGCCCGACCCCGGATCAGCTCCCGACCCCGGATCAGTGAAGGAACCCCGCCGGTGAAGAGCCACCCCGTTCGCGCCCACCGTTCCGCCGAGGCGCTGCCGCGCGCCGAGCAGCTCGCCTGGAGGCTCGCGGAGGTCGCCGCCGACCCGGTCGAGGTGGAGGCGGATGTCGCCGAGATGGTGGTCAATCGGGTGATCGACAACGCCGCGGTGGCGGTGGCCTCCTATGCGCGCGCCGCGCCGAGCGCCGCCCGGGCGCAGGCGCTCGCCCACGCCCCATCGACCGGCGGTGCGGGGGCGAGCGTGCTCGGCGAGCCGGCCGGCGTCCGGACCAGCCCGGAGTGGGCGGCCTGGGCGAACGGCGTCGCCGTGCGGGAGCTCGACTACCACGACACGTTCCTGGCCGCGGAGTACTCGCACCCGGGCGACA
>JASGFF010000044.1:0-21086 GCA_047605685.1 Microbacteriaceae bacterium | reverse complement strand
GCGGCCCGGCGCGGTCGGCCCCGAGCCCCGGCCCGCGCAGGAACCGCCGCCGGCAGCCTCGCCCGCGCTGCCGCCGGCAGCCTCGCCCACGCCCTCGCCCGCACCCGGCTCCCCCCTCGAGCCGGCCACCGGTCTCGCCGCCCGCCCGGCCGATCCCGCGCTGCCGCGCGGGGCACGGGTCCCCCGGCAGCCGGCGCAGGCGGTCCCCGACCGCTACCGGCCGCGGATGCTCCCCGAACCGCCGCTCCCCGAACCGCCGCTCCCCGAACCGCCGCTCCCCGAACCGCCGCCGCGCGCCGAGCCGCGCCGCGCCTCGGCCGCCGCGCCGCCCGACCGCCACCGCGCCATCGGGGTGATCGGCACCGAGGCCCGCCTGCGCGGGCGGGAGCGTCGGCGCAGCATCCGTGTCGTCCTCGGCATCGTCGTGATCGCGGCCGTCGCCCTCACCACGGCCCTCCTCCTCATCCTCCTGGCCCTCTGACTCCCGTCCCGCCGCAGCTTCTGCTCGGGTTCGGGACATCCGGATGCCGGCGCCGGCGAGCATCCGTCCCCAGCCCGAGCAGAAGCCGGCCCTCGGGCGGGCGGGCAAGTCGCGCGTGTGGTGGCGAAGTCTCCACCACTGGATTAGCGTTGGCTTCGCGTGCGGTCGGGGGAGGCCGCGACGACGAGACCGCCGAGGGGGAGGTTCGGATGGCATCCCTGACCGAGATCCTCATCCTGCGCGGCATCGTGCCGATCGAGAACCTCGACTCCATCTCGGGGGCCTGGGGCGAGGACGAGGAGGCGGTCCGGGCGCTCGTCGCCAAGGGCATCGTCACCCCGGTGCAGCTCGCGAGCGCCCGCGCCGCCCAGGCCGAGGTGCCGTTCGTCGAGCTCGCCGAGTTCCCGGTGGACCGTGCCGCCGTCGCACTCGTGCCCGCGGCCGTCTGCCGGCGCCACACGGTGCTGCCCATCGGCAGCGTCGGCGACCTGCTCACCCTCGCGATGGCCGACCCCGGCAACGTCATCGCCGTCGACGACATCCGGGCCGCCACCCGGATGCAGGTGCGACCGGTGGTCGCCGAGGAGTCCGACCTGCGGATGGCGATGGACCGCTATCTGCGCGCCGACAGCGAGCTCAGCGACCTGACCTCCACCCTCGAGGAGGAGAGCGCGCCCTCGAGCGACGTCGTGGTCGTCGGCACCGAGCAGATCGAGGACGACGCGCCGATCGTCCGTTTCGTCAACCTGATCATCAGCCAGGCGATCCAGGACAAGGCGTCCGACATCCACATCGAGCCCGGCGAGTCCGACATGCACGTGCGGTACCGCATCGACGGCGTGCTGCACGAGATGCAGTCGGCGCCCAAGGCGATCCAGAACGGCGTCATCTCCCGGCTGAAGATCATGAGCGACATCGACATCGCCGAGCGGCGCAAGCCCCAGGACGGCCGGATGTCGGTCTCCCACGGCGGCCGCAAGATCGACCTGCGCGTCGCGACCCTGCCGACGGTGTGGGGCGAGAAGGTCGTGATGCGCATCCTCGACAACTCGAACACCGCGGTGTCGATGGACAAGCTCGCGCTGCTGCCGCGCAACTTCGCCGCCTACCGGGCCAGCTACACGAAGCCCTACGGGATGATCCTCGTGACCGGCCCC
The DNA here is from genome assembly GCA_047605685.1 of Microbacteriaceae bacterium. GTDB lineage: Bacteria > Actinomycetota > Actinomycetes > Actinomycetales > Microbacteriaceae > JAUASV01. Next base: position 19,448 of record JASGFF010000044.1, on the reverse strand, counting down.
ACCGGCTCGGGCAAGTCGACGACGCTGTACACGACCCTCAACGAGGTCTCGCGGCCGGAGATCAACGTCATCACCGTCGAGGACCCGGTCGAGTACCGCATGGCGGGCATCAACCAGGTGCAGGTGAACCCGAAGGCGGGCCTGACGTTCGCGAGCGCGCTGCGCAGCATCCTGCGCTCCGACCCGGACGTCGTGCTCATCGGCGAGATCCGCGACCACGAGACGGCCCAGATCGCCGTCGAGGCGGCGCTCACCGGCCACCTGGTGCTGAGCACCCTGCACACCAACGACGCGCCGAGCGCGATCACCCGCCTGACCGAGATGGACATCGAGCCGTTCCTGGTCGGCTCGGCGCTCGACTGCGTGGTCGCGCAGCGGCTCGCCCGCCGGCTGTGCGACCGGTGCAAGGTCGCCGTGCAGCCGGACTTCCAGGCGCTCGCCGCCACGGGCTTCTACTTCGACCCGAGCCAGCCGATCCCCGCCATCTACCAGCCGGTGGGATGCCCGGCCTGCTCGAACACCGGCTACCGGGGCCGCATCGGCCTGCACGAGGTGATGACGGTGACCGAGCAGATCGAGCGGCTCGCGGTGGACCGGGCCAGCGCGGCGGAGATCCAGCAGGTGGCGATCTCGCAGGGCATGCTGACCCTGCGGCAGGACGGCTGGGCGAAGGTGCAGCATGGCTTCACGGCGGTGGAGGAGATCCTCCGCGTCGTCGCGTGAGTGGGGTGCCGTGACAGAGAACATCTATGAGATCCCGGTCGGCGACGACGGGTATCCGCCGGCGGCGGGCCGCCGGGCGGCCCGCGCCGCCGAGCAGGCCGCCTCACGGGTCGAGCCCGCGCCGGCCGCCCCGCAGCCCTGGCCGGGGCCGCCGCTCGGCCCGGCGGCGGGCTACCCCCCGCCCGCGGTGTCGGCGTACGACCCGCCGGCGTACGACCCGCCGGGCCTCGGGGCGCCGGCGTTCGCCGCCCCCGCGCCCGCGTTCGGGACGCCGGCGTACGACCCGCCCGCGCCGGCGTTCGACGCTGCGGCGTTCGGGCCGCCGGACTTCCCCGCCCCGCAGCCCGCCCCCGAGGTCAGCGGTCACGCGCCCCGGGTCGGTGAGGGCCAGCCGGGCAGCGACCCGGCGCTCGTCGAGGTGCTCAACGCGGTCATCACCAGCGGGGCATCCGATCTGCACATCTCCGCCGGCACCCCGCCGATGCTGCGCGTCGACGGGGCGCTGCGGCCGGTGGAGGGCTCGCGGCCCTGGGATGCGGCGCTCGTGACCCGGGCGCTCACGAGCATCCTCGGCGAGCGGGAGCGCGCGCGGTTCGCCGCCGAGCTCGAGCTCGACTTCGCCTACACGCTCAGCTCCACGGCGCGCTTCCGGGCCAACTACTCGATCCAGCGGGAGACGATGAGCGCGGCGTTCCGCATCATCCCCACGGAGATCAAGCCGCTGTCGATGCTCGGCGTCCCCGAGAAGATCGGCGAGTTCGCCGCCCTTCCGCGCGGCCTGGTGCTCGTCACCGGGCCCACCGGCTCGGGCAAGTCGACGACGCTCGCCGCCCTCATCGACCTGGTGAACACGACCCGCACCGACCACATCGTCACCGTCGAGGATCCCATCGAGTTCCTGCACGAGAACAAGCGCTCGGTGGTCAACCAGCGCGAGGTCGGCCAGGACACCCACTCGTTCCAGAACGCGCTCAAGCACGTGCTGCGGCAGGACCCCGATGTCATCCTCATCGGCGAGCTGCGCGACCTCGAGACGATCGCGACCGCCCTCACGGCGGCCGAGACCGGCCACCTGGTGTTCGCCACGCTGCACACCCAGGATGCCCCGCAGTCGATCGACCGCATCCTCGACGTGTTCCCGCCGCACCAGCAGGCGCTCGTGCGCACCCAGCTGGCCGGCGTGCTGCAGGGCATCGTGTCGCAGACGCTCGTCAGGCGCATCGGCGGCGGTCGGGCGGTGGCCACCGAGGTGCTCGTGGCGACGCCTGCCGTGCAGAACCTCATCCGCGAGGGCAAGGTCTACCAGATCCACTCGACGATGCAGGCCGGCCGGGAGCTCGGCATGCACACGATGGACCAGCACCTGGCCGACCTGGTGAACGCCGGCCAGATCTCGCACGCCACCGCCTACGAGAAGGCGCACGACCTGGAGGACCTCAAGCAGCTCATCCAGCGCGCCGAGCGCGCCGGCACGGGCGCCTACGGCGTCGGAGGGCAGTTCTGATGGCGGCGCCGACGTCGACGGGCGGCGCGACCGCGTGGGTGTACACCGCGCGCGACCTCCGGGGCAAGATCGTCAAGGGCCGCCTGGAGGCGGGCTCGCAGGGGGCGGCGCTCGCCAAGCTCCGGCAGATGAACGTCTCCCCCATCACCGTCGAGGAGGCACCGCCGGCCACCGGCCTCCAGATGGAGATCAGGATCCCGGGCCTCTCCGGCCGGGTGAGGCTCAGGGATCTCGCGGTGGCGGCCCGGCAGATGGCGACGATGATCGAGGCGGGCCTGTCGCTCATCCGCACCCTGACGATCCTCGCCGACCAGACGGAGAGCAAGGAGCTCGCCCGGGTGCTCGGCGTGGTGCGCTCGGACGTCGAGCAGGGCTACGCCCTCTCGGACGCGATGGCGAAGCACGAGAAGGCGTTCCCCCCGCTGATGATCCACATGATCCGGGCGGGCGAGACGGGCGGCTTCCTCGACCAGGCGCTCACCGGTGTCGCCGACAACTTCGAGGCGGACGTCAAGCTGCGCGACGAGATCAAGTCGGCGATGACCTATCCGGTCATCGTGCTCGCCATCGCGGTGCTCGCCGTGATCGCGATGCTGATATTCGTGGTGCCGGTGTTCGAGAGCATGTTCGAGGACATGGGCTCCTCGCTGCCGGCGCCGACCATGGTGCTCGTCGTGCTGTCCCGGAACTCGTTCTGGGTGCTGCCGCTGTTCGCCGCGCTCGTCATCGCGTTCCTGGTCTGGTGGGGTCGCAACAAGAACAGGGACTCGGTGCGCGAGCGCTACGACAAGCTGCGGCTGAAGCTGCCGGTGTTCGGCAAGCTGTTCCAGAAGATCGCGATCGCGCGCTTCACCCGCACGTTCGCGACGATGCTCGGCGCGGGCGTGCCGATCCTGCAGGCGCTGCAGATCGTCGGGCAGACATCGGGCAGCTGGTCGGTGGAGAACGCGCTCAAGAACGTGCAGGAGTCGGTGCGGCAGGGCAAGAGCCTCGCGGGCCCGCTCGCCGACGAGCCGGTGTTCCCGGCGATGGTGGTGCAGATGATCGCGGTGGGCGAGGAGGCCGGCTCGATGGAGGTCATGCTCGAGAAGGTCGGCGAGTTCTACAACAACGAGGTCGAGGCGATGACGAAGAGCCTGACGAGCCTCATCGAGCCGCTCATGATCGTGGTCCTCGGCGCGGTGATCGGCTACATGGTCATCGCCCTGTACCTGCCGATCTTCCAGGCGTCCACGACCGTTCCGCAGTAGCGCCGTGCCGCAGTGCCGCGGTGGCGCCGTGCCGCGGTGGTGCGAGGCGGCCCGAGTCGCGGCCTTCACGGTCGACACACCAGTGGAGCTGCATCATCCGGCCGAGAGCTATTGCTTGACCGACGCTCCCGTGGATCCCGACAGCATGATGGATGATTACATCATGCTGCGCACTCAGATCTCGCTGACGGAAGAGGACCGGAGCATTCTCGACGCCGAGTCGGCACGCACCGGTCGGTCGATATCCGCGTTGATCCGCGATGCGGTCACGCAGACCTATGGCTTCCGGAGGGACGCGAAGAAGGACGCCCAAGCGATCGACGCGGCCTTGGGCGCATGGTGCGACCGGGACGTCGATGGGGCGGAGTACGTCGAGGGCGTTCGATCTGGAGACTGGCTCCGGGAGACGTTCTCTCGGTGAGCGTTCTGGTCGACACGTCGGTGCTCATCGATGTGCTCCGCGGGGAGGCCGTCGCTGCGGCGGTTCTCCGCGACGCGTGTGCAGTCGGCCCGCTTCACGCCAGCGAGGTGACTCGGTCGGAGGTGCTCGCGGGCATGCGAGCCGCAGAGGAGACCTCGACCCGTGCGTTGCTCGCGATCCTCGACTGGCACCCGCTGGACGACCGGGTCGCGGAGCTTGCCGGCGAATTCGGCCGACGATGGCTCCCGGGCAACCGTGGTATCGACTCTGCAGATCTTGCGATCGCGGCGACCGCGGTGCTTCTGGATGCTCCGCTGCTCACGCGAAACGTCGAGCACTTCCCGATGTTCGAAGGTCTGTCCGCACCATACTGAACCCGGCCGTTGTCGTTCGCGGACGAGCGGTTTGCCGGTGGAAGTGCATTATCCGAGCGGAGACCGGCTCGCGCGCGGGCGCCTCGCTGAGAGCTGTAGCCGATTTGAGAGACTGGATGCATGGAGACCGCCGTGCTGCTGGACACCGAGGCGATCCGGCGCGCCTGTGAGCGGCATGGCGTGGAGCGGTTCCGCGTCTTCGGCTCGGTGCTCACCGACCGGTTCGATCCGAAGACGAGCGATGTCGACTTCCTCGTGACCTTCCAGTCGGAACGGGAGAACCTGTTCCACGACTACTTCGATCTGAAGTTCGAGCTGGAACGGATCGTCGGCCGGGGAGTCGACCTCGTCGTGGAGCGGGCGGTGAGGAACCCCTTCTTCAGGGCGGCGGCCTTCGGGAGCGCGCAGGATCTCTATGCGGCCTGAGGCAGGTGCGCACCTTTGGGATGCGGCCGAGGCGGCCAGACTCGTCCGTGGTTCGCCCGTGGCAAGACCGGGGCTGACTTCATCTCCGACCTCGTCGTCCGCTCGGCGGTCGAGTGTCAGCTGGAGATTCTCGGCGAGGCGCTGAGCCGACTCCGCAGGGATGATGTGGACACGGCCGCCCGAGTTCCCGACCTCGACAAGATCGTCGGGATGCGGAACATCCTTGCCCACGAGTACGGCGACATCGACCATGAGATCGTCTGGCACGCGGCGACGTCCGGTGTTCCCGCCCTGATCCCGGTCCTGGACGGACTCGTCGATGAGGCCCGGCGCGGCGCGGGACTGTAGCGGCGTCGTGGGCGAGATTCGATGAGCCGCCAGAAGACTGGCCCTGGGCGGCCCGCTGGCGCCTGCCGACGCCCAAGTTTTTACGTGCGTCCGTTCCGGGACGGCACCGGACGCACGCAGCGGGTGTTCTGGAGCCGGATCGCCCGAGACGCCGGATGGCGGCTCGACTGGCGCAGTGTCTCGACTGGCGCAATGTGCAGGGTGCGACGAACGACGAGGCCTGCCGTGCCTCGCCTGTCCCACGCTTTGGGGTAGTGGAACCCCCCGTTCGAGGGATACATGAAATGACACCTTGACGGCAGCATGGTTCGTGGGGGGTCGGTTCCGTACGGGGGACTTGCCTGTCCGTCCATTCATTTCGAGAGACAGGAATCACAGCATGCTCATGCGTATGCAGGACGCGCTCAGGGCGCGGCGCACCGGCGAGGACAAGGGCTTCACGCTCATCGAGCTCCTCGTCGTCGTTCTCATCATCGGCATCCTCGCCGCGATCGCCATCCCGGTGTACATCGGGCAGCAGAAGTCCGCCCAGGACGCGGCGGCGCAGTCGAACGTCGCCAATGCGAAGCTCGCCGTCGTCGCCTACTACGCGGCCGACCCGGATGTCGCGGATGACACCATTGCCAAGGCTAATCTTGCCGACTACGGCTGGCCCGATGGCACCCCGGAGGTCACGCCGTCGGGGACGTACACCTCGTTCACGGTCTGTGCCGAGAGCGAGAGCGGCAACGGATCCTACTCGGCCACAGAGTCCACGGATGTGACGTTCACCGAGGATGGAACCTGCTGATCCATCGTCGCTGAGGCTCGGCGGGGCGGTCGCTCGACCGTCCCGCCGAGTCGTTGGCGTTCTCAGTTCCGCGAGCATGGGGGAGGCGTGTGACCCGGCGTCGAGCGTCCGCGATGGATGACGGCTTCGGCCTCATCGAGGCCGTGGTGGCGATGCTGCTGTTCGCCCTCGTCGCGATCTCGTTCCTGCCGCTCCTGGCGAACTCGCTGGGCGCGACGACCTCGAACGTCACGCTCGAGGCGGCGAGCGGCATCGTGAGCGAGGAGTTCGCCGATGTGCGGCTGGTCACCGACGCCGCCACCGAGGTCACCTGCACCACGGTCGAGGGCCTCGTCACGGTCGGCACGGCCTCGGCCGGCACCGACTCCCGTGGTGTCGCGCTCTACAAGACCGTTGCGCTCACCTGTCCGGATGACAACGACATGGCCGCGCTCACGGTGTCGGTCGGCACCAGCTCGACCGGCGCCTCGGCGCTGGTCGAGGCCACGACCCTCATCCGGCTCACGGGGACCTCATGAGGCGCGTGCGGCCCGCTGACGACGGCCTCACCATCATCGAGCTGGCGGTCGCGATGTTCGTCAGTGCCGTCATCATCGCCCTCATCGGCACGGTGTTCCTCCAGGGCTTCTCGACGCAGCGCGAGGTGTCGAGCATCGGCAGTTCGCAGAGCAACGCGGACGTCATCCTGCAGTCCCTGCAGTCCGGCATCGGCAACGCCTCCTCGTTCACGGTCGGCACGGCGACCTCCAGCGGTCAGCTCGTCACGGCCCGCACCGCGCGGGCGAGCTCGACGCCGAGCGTCTCGACCACCTGGGTCTGCCAGGCCTGGTACTACTCGGCCACGCTGCAGTCCATCTACACGACGACCGCCTCGAGCGCGATCAGCGCACCGTCCTCGACGACCGACCTGACCGCGTGGGAGAAGCTCAACACCGGCTCGTCGGAGGACGGCATCACGGTCACCGTGCCGGCCGACGCGGCGGCCGCGTTCGCGGCGTCGAGCACCGTCCTCGTCGTCGAGCTCGAGGTCACCGACGGCACCACCTCACCGGTCACAATAGAGACGAGCCTGCCGTCGTCCCCGATGGCCACAGCGACGGAGGCGCCGACGACATGCTGATAAGACGCATCGGTCCGCGCCGCGATGGCGAGGAGGGCAGCGCCCTCATCGCCGCCGTGGCGCTCGTCTTCGTCAGTGCCCTGATCGCCGTGACGGTGGCCTCCTCGGCGGCCGTCTCCTCGGGGTACGCCACCGCCGCGCGTGCCGGTGTGCAGTCGCGCGCAGCGGCGGACGCCGGTGTGGATCGGGCCTACGCGGAGCTGGAGGACTCCTCCTACGTCTGCTCGGTGAGCGGCACCGACCCGGACTACACCGCCGAGATCAGCTACTACGACTCCAGCGGCAGCGCCCTCAGCTGCAGCACGACCGTCTCCGGCACCCCGTCCACCGGTGTGATCGTCTCCACCGGCAGCGCCGACGCCCCGGGCGTCGGTGACAGCACCCGCGACTCCACCGTCGTTCGCGCCGAGGTGACGTTCGACACGGAGGCGACCGCGGACGACGACGTGCTCACGTCGGCGGTCTTCACCGGGGGCAGCGCGAGCATCACCAACAGCATCAGCATCATCGAGTCGTCCTCCGGGGCGAGCGACGCCGATGTGTACGCCGACGGCAACTACGCGTGCAGCTCGCAGAACACGATCTACGGTGACCTGATCGTCACGGGGAACATCACCGCGGCCAACAACTGCATCGTGCATGGCGATATGTGGGCCGGGGGATACATCTCGGGGAACACCCTCACGGTGTACGGGAACGTCTACCAGGCCTCGACGACCACCCTGTCGCTGACCAACAGCGGCACCCACATCGGCGGATCGATCATCACGAACGGCGCGGTCTCCATCGCCGGGTCGACATCCTCCTGCTCGACGAGCCTCTACTACACGAGCGCCATCAACTCGACGGTGTGCGGTTCGATCGTCGCGCTCGGCGGCGCGGTCGCGATGGCGAGCGGCGTCGTGGTGGCGGGGAGCGTCTATGCCGCCGGCACGGTCTCGATCGCCGACCCGAGCGGCGTGCGCGTCGGCACCAACGTCGTCTCCACCGGCTCCGGCGTGGGCCTCTCCATGACCAACGCCAGCTCGCAGACCGGGGTCATCACCGGCAGCGCCACCATCAACGGCACGGTGTCGGGAGTGACGAAGTACATCGCGACCGACTACGCCGACTCCTGCCAGTACGGGGCGACGACGCCGTTCAGCCAGTGCAGCGCGGCGATCACCTCGTTCCCCACGCTCACGCCGGCAGCGACCCTCCCCGACGACCTCGGCTATCCGGACACGACGACGGTGAACGCACCCGAGGAGCAGACCATGCCGACGATCGGCATGGACGCCGACGACCTGGCGCTGTGGACAGACGACGGCTGGACGGTCGTCTCGGTGGCGAGCTGCTCGGCCGCCACGACGTACCTCAACAGCAGCGCCAAGACGATCACGACCCCGACCGTGCTGGTGGCATCCAGCTGCTCGAGCGCGCTCAGCTGGGACTCGACGGTCAACTCGATCTCCGACGATCTCGCGGTGATCAACCCCGGCGGTTTCTATTACACGAACAGCGCCGGTTACAAGTCGACATCGACGTCGTACCACCAACTGGAACTGATCGTGCCAACGGGCTCTAGCGGCAACATCATCGCGAACTCGCTGACGCTCACCTACCTCTACACCTTCTTGTACACACCCAACACGATCACCCTGAACAACCAGGTGACCACCTTCTATGGCCAGATCTACGCGGGGACGACCTTCAACGCTCCGAACTCGTCGTTGACGATGCATGCCATGGACGTTCCCGGCGCCGTCTCGACATCGAGCACCTCGACGTCGAGCACCACCACGGTGACGCTCGACTCGCGTCACGAGGCCGACGGCTGACGTGTCCGCCCCGCTCATCGCCGCTGCGGGCCTCTTCGGCCTGCTGATCGGCTCGTTCCTCAACGTCGTCGTCTGGCGGGTGCCGCGCGGGGAGTCGATCGTGCGCCCGCCCAGCCACTGCCCGAGCTGCGGGCACGGCATCCGCGGCCACGACAACGTGCCGCTCGTCAGCTGGCTGGTGCTGCGCGGCCGCTGCCGCGACTGCGGCGCCCGCATCCCGGCCCGCTACCCGCTCGTCGAGCTCGGCACCGGCGTGGCCTTCGCGCTCGTGGCCTGGTGGTTCGCGATCGCACGGATGCCGCTGCACCCGCCGGGCGGCTGGGGGCTCGCCGCCGGCACCACCGAGCTCCTCGCCTACCTCTACCTCGCCGCCGTGACCATCGCGCTCGCCCTCATCGACCTCGACGTGTTCCGGCTGCCGAACGCGATCGTCTACCCGTCCTACGCGGTGGGCGCGGTGCTGCTGGGCCTCACCGCGCTGTTCGACGCCCTCGGACGGTCCGCGCTCGGCGCGGACGCCGACGGGTCCGCCGCGCTGCGCGCCCCGGTCGGCGCGGCGGCGCTGCTCCTGTTCTACCTGCTGATCGTGCTCGTCTACCCGGCCGGCATGGGCCTCGGCGACGTGAAGCTCGCCGGGGTGCTCGGCCTCCACCTCGCCTGGATCGGCTGGGGAGTGCTCGCGGTCGGCGCCTTCGCGGCGTTCCTGCTCGGCGGGGTGTTCGGTGCGGCGCTGCTGGTGGCCCGGCGCGCCGGACGCAAGAGCCGCATCCCCTTCGGCCCCTGGATGCTCGCGGGCGCCTGGGTCGGCATCGTCGCCGGCGAGCCGCTCGCCACCGCCTACCTGCGCCTCTCCGGCCTCTCCTGACCGCCCCCGCCCGTTTCTGCTCGCGCCGGGGACATCTGCTCGCGGGCGCCGGCATGCAGATGTCCCCAGCCCGAGCAGAAGCACGGGGCGGGTGTCACTCGCTGCACTGCTGGCCGAACCAGGACGCTCCCGCATACAGCGGATCGGCCGCGCGCGGGTCCGCCGCACGCCCGACGACGCCGGAGAGCAGCAGCACCGCGAGGAGCACGATCGCCGCGACCCGGCGCCAGCGCCATCCGCATCCCCGGCCGATCGGCGGGGCCGCCCGGCGACGCAGCAGCGGCGCGAGCGCCACGCCGCCGGCGAGTCCGGCGAGTCCGGGCAGGCTGCCCCAGGCCCAGTCGAAGTCCATCCCGGCATGGGCGAGCAGCAGCAGCGCCGCGACGAGGGCGCCCCACCGGCCCGGATCGGCGGCGACACCGGCACCGCCACGACGCAACGAGACGGACAGGGCCCAGCCGGCGCCGCCGAGCACGGCGAGCAGCGGGACCACCCCGAGCGCGCCGGTCTCCGCCCAGGCGAGCAGCCACTCGTTGTGCGGGTTCGAGGCGTACAGGGTGAGGTCGTAGCAGAAGCTGGCGGTGCCGTAGCGCGACAGCCCCACCCCGGTGAGCGGATGCTCCACCCCCATCGCGAGCGCGGCCCGCCAGAACTCCAGACGGGTGCCGCCCGAGCTGGCGACGAAACTGCCGTCGGCGGACCGGGCCACGAGCGCCTGCCAGGGCCACGCCCCGGAGCCGGGGAAGAACAGCGAGCCGGACAGGAGCACCGCCGTCGCGAGGGCGAGGGCGCACAGGCCGGCGACCCGCCCGGCAGCGCGGATGCGCCGCCCGGCGAGCGCCGCGATGAACGTGACCGCGTATGCCGCCACGGTCATCACGAGCGCCGCGCGCGATCCGGAGGCCAGCGCCCCGGCGCTCGCGACGACGGCGACGACGGCGCCGAGCAGCACCACAACGCGCGTGCCGAAGGCCGCGAGGAACACCCCGATCGCGACGCCCGCGGCGCAGAACGCTCCGAACTGGTTGTGCCAGTAGAACGTGCCGAGCATCTTCGTGGTCGGGTCGAGCGATCCCCACCAGGCGAACCAGCCCACCGTGTACTGGTCAAGCACCACGAGGGCGGCGCCTCCGGCGAGCACGACGCGTCGGTGCGGCGTGCGCGCGTAGGAGGCGGCGGCGAGCAGCGCCGCGCCGAAATAGGCGTACCGGGCGGCGCGCGCGAAGCCGATGCCGTCGGGAGCGTCGATGGCGCCGGCGATCAGGACGCTCGCGGGCATCGCGGCCAGGACGAGGTGCACGGCGGGCGACAGCCGCCAGCCGCGTTGAACGAGGTACAGCGGCACGGTCGTGGCCAGGCCGAGCACGATCGACCAACCGCCGAGGCCAGCGTCCGAGCGCTCGAGGGCCACCGCGCCGAGCAGCAGCGCCGCGACCGCGGCGAGCCGACTCGCCGAGACGAGCGCTCCCAGCCGATCGACGCGCCCGTCGGGTGTGCGCGGCAGCCGCACCCCGAGGCTCGGCCGTGCCCCGATGGCCGCCCGCACCCCGATGACCGCTCGCAGTCTGGTCCCCGGTGCCCGAAGCATGCGTGTCATCCGTCCCCCAAGGTGATCGTAGATCCCGCCTCACCCGCCCCCCGCCCGTTTCTGCTCGCGCCGGGGACATCTGCTCGCGGGCGCCGGCATGCAGATGTCCCCGGCGCGAGCAGAAGCACCGGGGCGGCGATCAGTGATTAGGCTGTAGCCAAGCTCCGGGGGGAATGCGAAGCACATGCCGAAATCAATGGTCGGTCTTGACATCGGACAGCGCTCCGTGCGCGCCGTCGAGGTCGAGAACGTCGACAGGCCCCGGCCCGTGGTGGTGCGCGCGCACGAGGTGCCGCTGCCCGATGGGGCCGTCGAGAGCGGCGACGTGCGCGAGGTGCAGACCGTCGCCTCGGCGCTGCGCAAGCTCTGGACCGAGGGTGGATTCCGGTCGAAGGACGTCGTGCTCGGTGTCGGCAACCAGCGGGTCATCGCCCGCGACCTGACGATGCCGCGGCTCGGGAGCCTGCAGCAGATCCGCGAGGCGCTGCCCTTCCAGGTGCAGGAGATGCTGCCGGTGCCGGTCGCGGAGGCGCTGCTCGACTTCTACCCGATCACCGAGAGCCAGTCCGAACAGGGGCCGGTGGTGCACGGCATCCTCATCGCCGCCATCAAGGAGGCGGTGCTCGCCAACGTCACCGCCGCGCAGCACGCCGGCCTCACGCCGGTCAACGTCGACATCATCCCCTTCGCGCTCGTGCGCGCGCTCGTGCGCGGTCCGCTCGCGAGCGCCAACGTCGTCGTCATCGACATCGGCGCCACCACGACGAACCTCGTCGTCACCAACGACGGCGTGCCGCAGTTCGTGCGGATGGTGCCGGTCGGCGGCGACACCGTCACCCGCGTGCTGATGAGCCGCATGGACGTCTCCGCCGAGCAGGCCGAGGGCTTCAAGGCCAGCCGCGGGCTGGGTCTCGTCGCGCCGACGAACGAGTTCGAGCAGCTCGGCGGCGAGGTGATCCGCAGCGTCGCGCACGAGCTGGTCACCAGCATCCGGAACACGCTGCAGTACTACACGGCGCTGCGGCAGACCGCCCCGATCCAGGGCATCGTGCTCGCCGGCGGCGGCGCCCAGCTGCCCGGCTTCGCCCAGGCGCTCGGTGAGGCGCTGCGATTGCAGGTCGTGGTCGCGAGCCCGGTCGCGACGATCGAGCTGGCCAGGTCGGTGCAGCGCGGCGGCCGCAACTTCGACCCGATGACCGTCGCCCTCGGGCTCGCCCTCGGCCAGGCTGCCGCGTGAGCGCCGAGCTGCAGCGGGTCGGGGCCTCGGTGCCGGTCGGCGCGCCGCCGCGCGCCATGCTGCTGCCGCCCGAGATCGCCCAGCAGGCCAGGGCGAGGGCGCAGCGCCGCTCGATGCTCGCCATCGTGGTGCTCACGATCGTGATCGTCGCCGCCGGCTACCTGGGCGTGAGCGTGCTCGAACAGCAGGCCGAGCAGCGCCTCGCCGACGCCCAGCGCGAGACCACGGCCCTGCTCGCCGAGCAGGCGCAGTACGCCGAGATCTCCACGCTGCAGTCGAAGGTCGCCGGCATCCAGACCGACCAGCAGACCGCCACGGCGACGGAGATCGACTGGAAGTCCTACCTGGAGGCGCTGCAGAAGACGCTGCCGGACGGCGCGGCCATCAGCTCGGTCTCCGTCACGGGCGCCGCCCCCGGCGAGACGGCCACCACATCGAGCTCGCCGCTGGACGCCCCCGCCGTCGCCCAGCTGACCCTCACGGCCACCGCCGACGGGGTGCTCGACGTGGTCGAGTGGATCAACGCCTTCTCGAGCCTGCCCGGCTACGCGGGCTCGGTGCCCACGAGCGTCTCCACCGCCGACGACGGCTACCAGGTGAGCTTCACGATCAGCATCGGCGAGGACGCCCTCTCGAACCGCTTCGCGAGCGACGACGAGGAGGTCGCCCAGTGACCGGCAACCGCATCTGGGTGCTCGGCACCGCCGTGCTCTGCATCGCGCTGCTCGCCCTCGGCTGGTTCCTCGGCGTCTCACCCAAGCTCGACGAGATCTCCGCCGCCGACGACCAGACCGCCACCGTCGAGCAGCAGAACCAGCTCGCCGCGGCCCGCATCGCCCAGCTCAAGGCCGACTACGCGAACCTCGACGCCGTGGCTGCGCAGCTGGAGGAGCTGCGCGAGTCGCTGCCGGCGTCCGCCGACTACACGGACTTCCTCAAGGAGCTCAACTCGATCGCCGGCTCGACGAGCGTCACGCTCACGTCGTTCGTGCCCTCGACGCCCACCGTGCTCGCCGGCGACAGCGCGAGCTCCACGGCGACGTCGAGCGCTGACACCTCGACGAGCGCCGACACCTCGACGAGCGCCGACACCTCGACGAGCCTGGCCGACGGCACGCTCGTCTCCATCCCGGTGTCGCTCTCGGCCGCGGGCAGCTACTCCGACCTCATCGACTTCATCGGCGCTCTCCAGTCCGGCGACCGGCTCTACCTCGCGAGCGGTCTGAACATCACGGCGAGCGACGACGACTCCTCTCTCTCGGTCTCGGGCTACATGTTCGTCGAGATCGACTCCTCGGTCAGCGACCCCTCGGCGGCCGTGAGCGAGCCGCAGCCGACTCAGACGGCGACAGCGACCGCCACGCCCTGACGGCACGTGCCGACGACGCGCGCCGTCGCTCCGCCCCGCCGGTCACGGCCCGGGATGGGAATCGCCCGCGTTCTGCGCTGGAGGTGTCGTCACGGCTGGTCCCTTTTCAGCCAGGACGCGCCCCGGGCGCGCGGGAGGGACATGATGACGTCCGGCGGCGCGCGGAGCGGATGACGCGGGCTTCGGCCTCGTCGAGTCGGTCGTCTTCGATGGTGCTGTTCGGGCTGATCTCGGTCTCGGTGATCCCGGTGTTCATCGACGGCGCGCGGCTCTCGGCCTGCAACACCACCGTGGCGACGGCCGCACAGCTCGCCTCCCGCGACATCGAGCAGGCCCGCGTCGCCGGCGGCGAGCTCGCGAGCGCGAGCACCAGCACCAGCGCCAGCATCAGGATCCCGGTGACCTCGTGAACGCCCGTGCGACCGGCGGTGAGGCCGGCTTCACCCTCGTCGGCAGCCTTGTCCTCATCTCGTCGCGCACGGAGGCGACGGTGCGCGACGACACCGCGGCGGCCTCCGCCGGTCAGGTGGCCGCGCGCTCGATCAGCCGGGCGACCCGCCAGTCCGACTGGCTGAGCGTGAGCGAGGGCGGTCGGATGCTGAGCGTGCGCACCGTCGGCAGCGACAGCGGGCTCAGCCGCCTGGTGGCTCGACACCGACGGCGGGCTCTACCAGCGCAGCGCCGCCGCCGCGGGGGCGTCGGCGCGAGCACCGGCGACACGGCACGGCTCGAGGCGAGCTACGACTACACCCCGGGCTCGCGCGAGATCGACGGCACCGGGCCGGTGGTCTACGCGGACGGCGTCACCGGGCTCGAGAAGCTCACCGTGCCCGACGGCTCCTCGGCCACGGACGGGGCAGCCACAGCCCCGACATCGTCGTCGAGAGCGGCGACTACAGCTGCTCCGGCAGCACCACATCCCCGCTCACCGTCATCGGCGACCTTGTGATCAAGGACGGCACCGTCACGCTGAGCTCCTGCATCGTGCTCGGCAGCAGACGGCATCCGCGGGCGTGAGCCTCGCCGGCACGATCGGCGGCAGCCTCATCGCGGGCGGCGCCGGGGCGAGCACGCTGGCCACGAGCGCCCGCATCGCCGGCAGTGTGATCGTGGCCGGGACGATCACCGTGAGCAGCGAGCTGGTCTCGCTGCTCGGCACCATGGCAGCGAACCTCACGCTCTGCCTCGGCCACACGGTGCACAGCCTGCTCGCCCTCAGCGTCAGCACGCTCGTCACCGCCGCCAACCTCAGCTGCCTGCTCACCACGGCGGGGATCGTCGACGGCAGCACCACCCAGAACACGAGCAACACCGTGGCGCCGGCGAGCCCGGCCTCAACATCCGTGGGCACCGACGGCTTCCAGGGCTACAGCCACGACCCGGCCGACTACCTGGCCCTCGGCTACCGCCAGGTGGTCTGGAGCGCGAGCGACTGCGCGGATGCCGCCACGCCGCTCGCGGCGCTGCGGGCCTCGCTCGTGCCGCTCGTCGTCGACGCGCTCGCCTGCACGAGCGTGACCGTCCCCGAGACCGCCGCCCTCGACCTTGGCCTCAACGCCGACCTGGCGCCGATCGCGAACGCGATCTCGCTGGCCGGCGTGAGCGTCGGCTCGGCATCCGGCGACGAGCTCAGTCTGCGCCTGATCGTGCCCGGCCTCAGCCGGCTGCTCAACCTCTGCCCGTGCCTCGACGCCGACCTGCTCGGCACGATCACCCTCGACGGGGGGGCGATCGGCGACGGGGTGTCCGCGCTGCTCTACACGCCCGGCTGCATCAGCCAGGGCGACGCCACGATCACCGGCCAGGAGTGCGCCGGCACGGTCGTGAACTCCGCCGCCGTCTCGATCGACTACGAGCGGATCGGGCCGCCCGGCACGAACCTCGACGGCACGAGCGTCTCGACGATCACCGCCGGCAGCCTCGGCGATCGCATCGTGCTGCGGCAGCTCGCCGGCGGCTGAGCGTCGCCGTCCTATGCTGGGGGCACAGGCGGGCCGAGGGGCGGACGGATGTCAGCAGAGGGACAGCGATCGCAGCAGGAGCGGCCGGAGCAGGAGCGGCCGGAGCAGCGGTCCGGCGGACCGGGCGTTCCGGCCGCCGGGCAGTCGACGGCGCCGGTGTCGCGGGTGTCATCGATGTACATCGTCAGGGCGGAGCCGGCGTCCGATCCGGTCGCGTCCGATCCGGCTGCGCCCGGCGCCACGGCCCAGGCAGCGGGAACCGGCGACGCCACTCCGGCGGCCACGGCCACGGTGCCGCTGCCGACCGGCACCGCGGCCTCTCCGGCCGGAGAGCCCCCGGCAGGGCAGCCGCCGGCCGGGCGGTCGGCCAAGCGCGGCAACCGCGGCTTCGGCGTGCTCATCGCGGTGCTGGCATCCGTGCTGTACGCCGTGCTGCTCAGCTTCGCCGTCCTCATCGTCTTCCGCATCGTCACCGGGGTCGCGACGATGGCCACGCTCGCCAACCCGGGTTACTGGGTGCCGGTGATCGTGTTCGTCGCGGCGATCGTGGCGACGGTGCTCGTCGCCAATCGTGCGGGCTGGTGGCTGTACATCATCGCGAGCGTGCTCGTCGGCGGCGTCGTCTACATCGGCTCGGCCTACGTGGTCGGCCTCATCGAGCTCTACGCCTGGGATTCCGATCTCACCTTCTCCCGGGTGCTCGAGAGCCCGGTCGCGATTACGGCCGGGCTGCTCGCCCGTGAGCTCGCCCTCTGGACCGGCCTCGTCGTCGGCTCCCGCGCCCGCCGCCTGACCGCCCTGACCCCCTGACTGCCCTGACCGCCTGATCCCCTGACCCCCTGACCCCCTGACCCACCTTCTCTCCCTCCTTCCTTCCCGACTCCCTGGTTCTGCTCGCGCTCGGGACATCCGGATGCCGGCGCCGGCGAGCATTCGTCCCCAACCCGAGCAGAACCCCGGGCTCGCCGGGGGGGGGGGGGGGGGGGCGGGTGAGGGAGAGACAGCTGCCAGCGGGCTGCCTGTCCACCCCAGGGGCGGGCTGTGGGGGGAGCCCCCGAGGAGGGCGGCCGGCGGGCCGGGGCCCGGATGGCGTGCCATCCTCGCGGGCATGCCGCGCACGTCGCCTCTCGAACTCCTCTTCTCCGTCGACGCCGATCGTCACGGCAGCGGGCGCCGCGCGCTCGCCCGCGCCGCCGCGTCCGGCGGCCGGGTTCGCCTCGCCCGCGGTGCCTACGCGGATGCCGCGGCGCTCGCCGTCCTCGAGCGCCGCGACCGTTACATCGCCCGCATCCGCGCCGTGGCCGCCACCCGGCGGTCGCGGCGGGTGGTCTCGCACGAGTCCGCGGCCGCCCTGCTCGGGCTGCCGCTCTTCCCGGGCGACGACGCCCGGGTACATCTGACGGCCGTGCCCCCGCACGGCGGCGTCCGCACCCCCGGTGTGCAACTGCACGTGGCCCGGCTCGGTGACGAGGACGTCGTCGAGATCGACGGGATGCTCGTGACCTCCCTCGCCCGCACCGTCCTCGACCTCGCGGCGAGCGCATCCCGTGCCACCGCCATCGCGGCCGCCGATCGCGTGCTGCTCATCGATCGCTTCGGCCGGCAGCCGCCGATGCTCAGCCGCGAGCAGCTGCTCGCGGCCTGGGAACGGGCCCAGACGATGCGCGCTCGAGCCCGCGCGCTCGATGTGATCGAGTTCGCCTCCACGGCGGCAGAGAGCCCGCTCGAGTCGGAGAGCCGCTGGAACATGCGGGTGCTCGGGGTGCCCGCGCCGCTGCTGCAGTCGCGGTTCGACGACGCCGAGGGGTTCATCGCCTATGTGGATTTCGACTGGCCCGACTACGGTGTGCTCGGCGAGGCGGACGGCGCGATGAAGTATCTGGCGCCGCGATTCCCCGACGGGCGAACGCCCGGGCAGCGCCTGCTCGCCGAGAAGGATCGCGAGGACCGGTTGCGGGCACTGCCCCGACGGGTGGTGCGCTGGCGGGCGGATGTCGTGCGCGATCTGCCACGGTTCGCCGCACGCCTCGCCGGCCAGGGCCTCCCCGTCACCCGCCCCCGCCGCTGATCCCCGCCCGCCCCGCCCCGCTCCGCAGCCGTTTCTGCTCGCGCTCGGGACATCCGGATGCCGGCGCCGGCGAGCAGTCGTCCCCAGCCCGAGCAGAAGCCGGACCTCGGCCGGGCGGGGCGACCGGCGCTTGCACGGGTGAGGGGGCAGCGCGTAGCATTGCGCGGGTGTGCGCGTTGCGCGCCATCCGCTGTGCCCGGAGAGTGATCCGGCGCGGCGGGCGGTGAACCGCTCCACGCTCTCGGGTCGCCCGCCGGGCGGCCCCCACGGCATACCGGTCATTCTCCCCTCAGGGATCGTCCGGTCCAGATGAACTCGTCGCATCCCGTAATGACGGATGCGGCGAATGCTGACCATCAACCGCTGTCACCGTGCAGCACAACAAGGAGTAACTCAGTGCCCACCATCCAGCAGCTGGTGCGCAAGGGCCGCACGCCGAAGGTCGACAAGACCAAGGCGCCCGCCCTCAAGGCGAACCCGCAGCAGCGCGGCGTCTGCACGCGCGTCTACACCACCACCCCCAAGAAGCCGAACTCGGCCCTGCGCAAGGTCGCCCGCGTGAAGCTCTCCAACGGCACCGAGGTCACCGCCTACATCCCCGGCGAGGGCCACAACCTGCAGGAGCACTCGATGGTGCTCGTCCGCGGCGGCCGTGTGAAGGACCTCCCCGGCGTGCGCTACAAGATCGTGCGTGGCGCGCTCGACACCCAGGCGGTCAAGAACCGTCAGCAGGCCCGCAGCCGCTACGGCGCGAAGAAGGACAAGAAGTAATGCCTCGTAAGGGACCCGCGCCGAAGCGCCCCGTCGTCGCCGACCCGGTCTACAGCGCCCCGGTCGTCAGCCAGCTCGTCAACAAGATCCTCCTCGACGGCAAGAAGGACCTCGCCCAGCGCATCGTCTACGGCGCGCTCGAGGGCGTCGCCACCAAGTCGGGCCAGGATGCGGTCATCGTGCTCAAGAAGGCGCTCGACAACGTGCGCCCCACCATCGAGGTCAAGAGCCGCCGCGTCGGCGGCTCCACCTACCAGGTGCCCGTCGAGGTCAAGCCGCACCGCGCGAACACCCTCGCGCTGCGCTGGCTCGTCAGCTACGCCAAGGGCCGTCGTGAGAAGACGATGACCGAGCGTCTGCAGAACGAGATCCTCGACGCCTCGAACGGCCTCGGTGCCGCGGTCAAGCGCCGCGAGGACACCCACAAGATGGCCGAGTCGAACCGGGCGTTCGCGCACTACCGCTGGTGACCGCAGGTCACCAGCGGTAGCGGGCGTGCTGGAGCTCGAAGCGGGGGCCATTTCTGGCCCCCGCCGCGACGCCAGCGCCGGGCCCCGTCTCGGGGCCCGGTCCTGACCCCGACCGGTCCGCCGAGGCCGCCCGGTCGCCGAAGGCGCCGGAAGCCGGTCCGGTCTTCCGACCTCGACCCGCTCTCCCACCGAAAACGCCGGCACTCGACCCGATCAACTCGTCCCAGAGATTAAGGAACCCCGTGGCACCCCAAGACGTGCTCACCGACCTCAAGAAGGTCCGCAACTTCGGCATCATGGCGCACATCGATGCCGGCAAGACCACGACGACCGAGCGCATCCT
>JASGFF010000043.1:0-21312 GCA_047605685.1 Microbacteriaceae bacterium | reverse complement strand
TGTCGTCGACGGCGAGCCGCAGCCCGCCGGACTCGCCGGCGATCGTGAAGTAGCGCAGCAGCTCCTCCACGGCGCCGGGCAGCAGCTCCGGGCGGTCGCGCAGCTGCTGCAGGAGGTCTGGCTTGTCCAGGAGCGTCATGATGCTCAGTGAGATCATGTTCGCCGTCGTCTCGTGGCCGGCGATGAGCAGCAGGAACCCGAGACCGATCGCCTCCTCGCGGCTGGCACCCGCCGCGATCTGGCGGCTGAGGATGTCCTCGCCCGGGCTCTGAAGCCGGTCGTCGACCAGGCCCGCGATGTAGGAGCGCAACGCCTGGATGGCGGCGACCTTCTCTTCCTGGGGCGCCTCGTGCTCGGTGAACTTGGCGCTGTTGTCCTGGAAGAACCGGTGATCCTGGTACGGAACGCCGAGGAGCTCGGCGATGACGGTGGACGGGACGGGCAGCGACAGCAGCTCGACGAGGTCACCGGACGTCCCGCTCGCGAGCATCGCGTCGATCGTCGTAGTCACGACCTCCTCGACCCGGGGACGCATTGCAGCGACCTTCTTCACGGTGAACTCGTTCATGACGCGCCCGCGTACGATGCCGTGCTCCGGGGGGTCCATCTCGATCAGGGCTCCGGCGTGCGTGCCCGGGTTATATGCCATGTGGGCCGGATGGTGCGGGTTCGAGCGGTCCGAGCTGAACCGGGTGTCGCCGAGCACGGCACGCACGTCCTCGTGCTTCGCAATGGTCCAGATGTGGCGCCGCTGTTCCGCGGACTCGACGCGGGCCACCGGCTCCTCGTGCTGCAGGCGCCGATGTTCCTCCGGTGGGCTGTATGGATCGGTCCGACGGATGGAGAAGGGGGAGGATGTCATCGTCATCGATCGCTCCTGGTCAGTGAACGGCAGTGGTCACACGGCCTTCGTCGTGTTAGATTTGAGTCCCAACGCTTAGAAGTTGATTTCAGTGTATTCGCGCCGGACGGTCATTGTCCAGAGCGCGAGGCTCGCACAAGGATGTTCGGGAAAAGAGGAAGCCATGGCCTTCGTGGTCACCGAGGCGTGTGTCGACGTCAAAGACCGGAGCTGCATCCAGGTCTGCCCCGCTGACTGCCTGTTCGAGGGCGAACGCATGATGTACATCAACGCCGACCTGTGCATCAACTGCGGGGCCTGCGAGCCGGTGTGCCCGCAGCAGGCCATTCGCTACGACGACGAGCTCGAAGGCGATGACGAGAAGTTCGTGGACGTCAACGCTCAGTTCTTCGAGAAGCTCGAGGGCGTCGACCCCCGCAAGGGCGGCCGCAAGCTCGGCAAGATCGATCACGACGCCGATTACGTCGCCGCGCTTCCGCGGTCCTGAGTCGTTCGCGACAGGCCGTGCGGCGAACCGACGGCCGTCGGGGAGAGGGTGTGCTCGCCGGCCCCGGTCCGCAGCATGCCGCCGACGGAAGCGGCGCTCTCGTCGACGGCGAGCGTGACGGAGGCCCGGCCCTGCCCGTGGCGATGCACGTTCGCCAGCGCCTCCTGCACGGTCCGGTACGTGGCGACGCCTGTCGGCATGGGGGAGCATCCCTTCGAAATCGTCCGGCGAAATCGTCCGGGCCTGTCCCACCCAGGCCCGTTGCGACGATCAGGCCCGCTGCCCGTAGGCCGGCCACGAGATCACCGATGCGTCCCGCGTGCGCGGTGTCCGCGCCGACGCGCAGCACGGCGAGGGTCTGCTGGGTCCCCGTCGGCACCTGGCCTGCACTGCCGCCTGCGAAGGCGAGGAGCCATCCGGCGGAAGCACACCATCGACCAGGCCGCCTCTGGCACCGGTCACGCCGAACTCAGCGGCGCACGGCTGGGTTCGCGGTCGCCGCCAGGCCCTCGATCCTCCCGTGCGGGGATCGCCCGCGAGTAGCGCGTCCGCAGTAGCCAAGCCGGTCCGTGCGGACGATCCGCTGCCGCCCGCCACCGGGAACGATCGAGTCCGTCACCGATTCCGGGGCCGCGGAGCCCGCCGGAACCCGAACGTGAAGGAGCATCCCATGACCGTTCAGACCGCTTCGAGCAGTAGTCGCTACGCCTCGTCGAGGAAGCCCGCGACGAGGTCGGCGACGATGCCGCCTGCGCGATCGTTAAGGTGCACCTGGTCGATCAGGAGGCTGAGGCCGTTGCTCGCCGAGATCTCATCCCAGGACCGGCCGCGCGCGTGATCGGTCGCTGCCTGGATCGTCTGCGCGATGTCGATTGCGAAGGGGGGCGGGGTTGCACCGGCCGGCAGCACCGCAGCCAGGCGGTCGAACACGGGCAGCACCTCGATGCCGCGGTCGGCGGCGAGACGATGCAGGATGCCGTTGTAGGCGAGCACGGTGAGGTTCGGCTCTTCATCGAGGCGCTCGCCGGCGAGGGGGATCTCCAGCAGCGCGATCCGGGCGTCGGTTTCAAAGCGCATCCGATCGAGGATGGCTGCGACGTTCTCCTCGAACCAGTCGGCGGTCGGAGCGCGCGGGATCCCCTGCTGCTGCCGGTACAGGGCGGCCATCTCGGCACTGCGAGCGCCACTGACATCGTTCGTCCCGATCAGCAGCGTGACGATCGCCGGCCGGGCGGCGATGACGGCGTCGAGGCGTTGCAGCACATTCCAGGCGAGATTGCCGTTCACACCGGCGTTGACGAAGGCAGTGTCGTCTCCCGCGTAGCGCTCGGCGAGACTGCCCACCCAGTCGGCCCCGATCTGGCCCTGGGTGATGCTGTCCCCGAGCGGGATGACGAGCCGTTCACTCCCATCGCCGGGGACGTGGTCTTCGATGCGAGTGACGGGGGACATGCTGCCTCTCAGGCGTGTGGTGCGGGTGGTGCGGTCGGCGGCGGGTCGGATCGATCGTGGTGTGAGGACCTGCTCGTCCATGTCTCACCCGGGTGCATCGCCCGAGCGCCTCGCCGCGCAGGCTCCCGCATCGCGGATCGGCATCAGCGTGCAGCGACCGCCGAGAGCTCGCGGACGATCTCTTCGACCCTCTCCTTCGCGTCGCCGAAGAGCATACGAGTGTTGTCGCGATAGAAGAGGGGATTCTGGACGCCCGCGTAGCCGGCGGCCATCGAGCGCTTGAAGACGATGACCTCCTCGGCCTCCCAGACGTGGAGGACGGGCATGCCGGCGATAGGGGAGCCGGGTTCCTCCGCTGCCGAGGGGTTCACCGTGTCGTTCGCGCCGATGACGAGGACGACGGAGGTCGAGGTGAAGTCCTCGTTGACCTCGTCCATCTCGAGGACGATGTCGTAGGGCACCTTCGCCTCGGCGAGCAGCACGTTCATGTGGCCCGGGAGCCGACCGGCGACCGGGTGAATCCCGAAGCGCACCTCGACGCCGCGGTCTCGCAGTTGCCGGGTGAGCTCGGCGACCGGGTACTGCGCCTGGGCGACGGCCATGCCGAACCCGGGCGTGATGATCACCGATTTGGCCTCCGCGAGGGCGGACGCGACCTCGGTCGCGCCGATCTCGTGGATCTCGCCCTGCTCTTCGTCGCCTTTCTTCGCGGGTGCCGCGATGCCGTAGCCGCCGAGGATGACATTGACGAACGACCGGTTCATCGCCTTGCACATGATGTAGCTGAGGTAGGCACCGCTCGAGCCGACCAGCGCTCCGGTGACGATGAGGAGGTCGTTGTCCAGCAGGAAGCCGCTGGCGGCCGCGGCCCACCCGGAGTAGCTGTTCAGCATCGAGATGACGACGGGCATGTCGCCGCCGCCGATGGAGGCGACGAGGTGCAGGCCGAGGAGCAGGGCGACGACGGTGACGGCGATGAGAAGCCAGAGCTGCGCGCTGGTGACGAACCAGATGGTGAAGCCGACGACGACGACGAGCGCCGCAAGGTTCAGCCAGTTCCGACTCGGCAGGACGAGCGGAGCGGATCGCAGCCGCTCCGAGAGCTTCAGGAAGGCGATGATCGAGCCGGTGAACGTCACCGCGCCGATGAAGACGCCGATGAAGACCTCGGCCCGGTGAATGCCGATCAGCTCGCTCGCTATCGTCGACTCGCCCTCCAGGGTGCCGTTCCAGCCGACCAGGACCGCGGCGAGACCAACGAAGGAGTGCATCAGCGCGATGAACTGCGGCATCCCGGTCATTTCGACGCGCGCTGCACGCCAGAGGCCGATCGCGCCGCCGATGACGAGCGCCGCGATGAGGAGGACGACGCCGAGCCAGGCACGGCCCGCGAGGACCAGCGCCAGCGTGGCCAGGATGGCGATGGTCATCCCGGCGACCCCGTAGCCGACGCCGCCGCGGGCGGTCTCCTGCTTCGAGAGTCCGCCGAGGGCGAGTATGAACAGGATCGCGGCGACGAGGTACGCGGCGGCGGCGATCGCGGAGGTCGGGTCGAGAGTCATCGGGCGTCCTTCTGGAACATGCGGAGCATCCGCCGGGTGACGGCGAAGCCGCCGA
Source organism: Microbacteriaceae bacterium (assembly GCA_047605685.1). Taxonomy (GTDB): domain Bacteria; phylum Actinomycetota; class Actinomycetes; order Actinomycetales; family Microbacteriaceae; genus JAUASV01. The sequence goes on along the minus strand of JASGFF010000043.1, from coordinate 16,894 downwards.
AGATGTTGATGGAGACCAGGAGCGCGGCCGCGAACGCGAGGATGCGCACGGCCCAGTCGTCCGTGGTGAGCTGCAGCATGGCACCGACCACCACGACGCCGGAGATCGCGTTCGTGACGCTCATCAGCGGCGTGTGCAACGCGTGCGCGACCTTGCCGATGACGTAGAAGCCGATCACCACGGAGAGCGCGAGCACCGTGATGTGCTGCGGCAGCGGAGCCGGCGCGATGGCGTCGACGGCCAGCAGGGCGAGCAGGCCGACCGTGATGAGCGCGATACGGCCGGCCACCGGGAACGCCTTCTTCTCGGCGGGTTCCGGGGCCACCCTCTCCGAGGCCCGGGCCGGTGCGGCCGAGACGGAGATCGGTGGCGGCGGGTAGAGCCTCTCGCCGTTCCGCGCGACCGTGATCGCTCGCTGCACCGTGTCCTCGTGATCCAGGACGAGCACGCCGTCCCTGCCGGGGGTGAGGAGCTTCAGCAGGTTGACGAGGTTCTGCCCGTAGAGCTGCGACGCCTGCGCCGGCAGGCGACGGGCGAGGTCGGTGTAGCCGATGATCGTGACCCCGTTCGAGGTGACGACCTTCTCGCCGGGAACGGTGCCCTCGACGTTCCCGCCGTTTGCCGCGGCAAGGTCGACGATGACCGAGCCGGATCGCATGGCGGCGACGTCGGCGGCCGTGATGAGAATCGGCGCCTTCCGGCCGGGGACGTTCGCCGTCGTGATGATGATGTCGACCTCTTGGGCCTGGTCGCTGTAGAGCTTCGCGGCGGCCGCGTCGTAGTCGGCGCTGGTCGTCTTCGCGTAGCCGTCGGTCGACTGCTCGACGGCGACCTCGACCGGCAGATAGGCACCGCCGATCGACTTGACCTGGTCGGCGACCTCCGGCCGGGGGTCGGTCGCGCGGACGATCGCGCCGAGCGAGGAGGCGGCGCCGATGGCGGCGAGGCCCGCGACGCCGGCACCGGCGATGAGCACCTTCGCCGGGGGCACTTTGCCGGCCGCGGTGACCTGGCCGGTGAAGAAGCGGCCGAACTCGTTCGCCGCCTCCACGACGGCGCGGTAGCCGGCGATGTTGGCCGTGGAGGAGAGCACGTCCATCGACTGCGCGCGCGAGATGCGCGGGACGGCGTCCACTGCGAGGGCCGTGATCGGCAGCGCGACGAGCTTGTCGACGAGCGCCGGGTTCAGACCCGGCGAAAGCCATGCGATTAGCGTTGCTCCGTCGCGGAGTCGTGCGAGCTCGTCGTCGGATGGCGCGTTGATCGCGAGCACGACGTCGGCGCTCCAAGCATCCTCCGTCGAGCCGATCGTCCCGCTGCCGGCGATGTAGTCCGCGTCGGGATAGGAGGACCGCGAGCCTGCGCCGCTCTCCACGACGACGTCGTAGCCGAGCCTCACCAGCTGGGTGACGGTGTTCGGCGTGGCGGCGACGCGGGTCTCGCCGTCAGCGGTCTCGGCGATGATGCCGACGCGCATAGGGGTCTCCTTCGATGTGAGTGACGCGATCGATGGTCGGGCGAGGATCGGCGAGTACCGCGGCCGCCGCGGTCGCTGGTGTGGTGCGGGAGCGGCTCAGTAGAGCAGCAGGGGGTTGATGATGACCCCCGTCGAGCGGTGGATTGCGGTTGGTGCGGCCACGAGCAGTCCGGTGGAGACCCCGGCCGACTTGAGCGTTGTGGCTGCCGGTCCGAGCAAGCAGTTGTCGATGAGGCACAGTCCGATGGCGAAGATCAGGGCGTGGACCTCGAGAGCCCGGGCCGGATTGCTGCGCGCGTCGTGGAAGTCCCAGGCGACGAGTCCGGGATCCTGCGCGGCGATCCACCGGGCGCCCGACTCGCCGATGCCCGGACGTGCCTGAGGCACGGCTCCCGGGGTGTAGCGGTGGCCGGCCGCCTCGAAGCGGTCACGTCCCTGATAGATCAGCAGCGCGTCGCCGGGCTCGAGCTCGACACCCGCGGCCTCGACGGCGGCGTCGAGCTCGTCCGCGCTGACGGGGGAGTCGGCCGTGACCCATTGCGTGCCGCGGACCGCCGGGATGTCCAGCAGCACGGCCCGGGTCGCGATGCCGTGTCGCGCCCAGGTGACCATCGTGTCCTCATCCGTCTGCGAAGCCTCGATCGGGATGCCGCCGTGCCAGGTCCCGTCGGCGCCGAGGTGGGCGAAGCCGTCCATGTGGGTGTTGTGGACGCCGTGCGCGTCGTAGCTGATGACGTCGCCGCCGTGGGCGCTGCGCCCGTAGCTGCCGGCGCGCACCTCGAGGTCGACGCTGCCGTGTCCGTCGGGGAGCTCGACGACCGCGAGCTCCTGCCATTGCCGCTTCTCCTCGGCGGCCGCTTCCGCGAGCAGTTCCAGCTGCGCCGGGCGTGTCTCGATCTCCCGCTCGAGGGAGACGGCCTTGCCGAGCCGGACCGCGGCGACACCGCGAAGCCGCGCTGCCTCGTCGATGAGCGTCACCGATCCCCGGCACCGTACGCCCGCGACATGGCGCGCGGCGTCATGCTGCGCCGCGATCTCGCGCACCCAGGGTGCCAGCGGGTCGGGCCCGAGCTCATCCGTCATGAGACAACTCCCTTGTTGTACGGCTCTTGTCGTTATGGTTTCAGATCAATCAGTGTTCCGTATTTGCAAACAGTCATTGTGTAGAACGGAACGAACCCATATTGCCCGGTGGGTGGCCGAGTCGTCAACGCCGAGCCTCACGACCCACGCATCCTGGGGCGATCCGGTCGCCTGCCGCGTGCTCCGCGGGCTGCTGCGGAGCGACCGCCGAAATCCACGCCCTCGCCCGCTTGACATGATTCGGGTGGGCGTATGAGACTCATCGCCGTAATAGAGATCACCTGTTCTCTAAAACGAAACGCTACCTCGGGGCCAGAACACGACACTGGGCCGCGGAGCGATGCAACTGAACACGGTTCCGCCGGGGCTGCAGCGAACAGGGCCGTTCACCACCGGCGGGCTCCAGAACCCGTCGGCGACCGCCGGGGGCACACCTCGAAAGGGCATCAGACAATGTCGTCCGAAGCATCACCCTTCACGGCCGCAGTGAGAGCCCCGGGCTCGCGTCCGTTTGGATTCATCCTTGCCGTCCTTCTCCTCGCCGCCGTCACGAGCACGTTCGAGTCGACGATGATGTACACGGCGCTGCCGGCTCTCGAGCAGGAGTTCAGCGTCGACATCAGTGCTGTCAGCTGGGTGCTGACGGGCTTCCTCCTCGTCGGCGCGGCATCGGCCGCGATCGCCGGTCGCCTCGGCGACGTCTTCGGGCGCAAGCGCGTGCTCATCGTCCTGCTCGGCGCCTCGATCGTCGGCTCGGTCATCAGCCTCGTCGCGCCCGACATCAGCGGGGTGATCATCGGTCGTGCCATCCAGGGGCTGACCGGTGGCGTGCTTCCGCTCGCGTTCGGGATCATCCGCCAGCACAGCACCCCCAAGAACCTCTCGATCGGCCTGGCCATCACTGCCGGCACGGCGATGCTCGCCGGCGCGGCCGGCAACCTCATCGCCGGCTACATCGTGCAGTACGCCGGTTGGCACTGGATCTTCGTCGTATCCGGCCTGCTCACCGTCGTCACGGCGATCTTCGCGATCTGGCTGCCCAGCTCGGCGCGACAGGGCGGGCGTGTGCGCATCGACTGGCTCGGCGGCATCCTCTTCGCGCCCGGCATCGCGCTGGTCCTGTTCGGCATCAACGCCTCCACCGGTCTGGGCTGGGGCTCGGCGGTGGTGTGGAGCGTGATCGGCCTCGGTGCGCTCGTGCTCGTCTTCTGGGCGATCTGGGAGGCCAGGCACAAGGCGCCGATGGTCAACGTCCGATACTTCGTGCAGCGCAATCTCGGTCTGACGTTCCTCATCGCCGCCTTTGCTTGCTTCGGCACCGGGGCCTTCGGCTACCTGGGCCAGCTGATCATGCAGTACCCGACCTCTGCTCCCGTAGGCTTCGGCATCGATCCAGGACCCGCTGGCCTCGCCTCGTTCCTGATCGGGCTCGTCGGCTTCGCGCTCGCGCCGCTCAGCGGTCGTATCGCTCGAGGTGGTCGGGCCCGGATGAGCTTCATCATCTCCGCGGTGGCCGGGATCGTCGCGGCCGTTCTGACCATCATCGCCGCGACGGTGCTCCACTCCTTCCCGTTCTTCATCGTCAGCCAGATCGCGCTCACCATCTCGACGTCGTTCATGCTCTCCTCGCTGCCGACGCTCGTCGTGGAGAACTCGGCGGCGAAGAACACCAGCGAGGCCACCGGCGTCTACTCCGTCATCCAGACCGCGATCGGCGGTGTCGGCACCTCGGTCAGCTCTGCGATCCTCGCCGCCTACGCCATCCAGCTGACACCGGAGTTCGCGCCCAGCACCGAGGCCGGCTACAACATCGTGTTCATACTCGTCGCCGCGCTCACCGCGGTCGGCCTCGTGCTCGCCTTCTTCCTGCGCAAGCCCAAGGCGATCACGGAGACGCCCGAGGACGACGTCCCCGTCCTGGCCGGCACGGAGCTGCCCGTCATCGCCCACTAGGCCACAACCGATCGGGAGGGGCGCCCGACCCGGGTGGCCCCTCCCGAGCCCATCGAATCGAACGGAGACAGCTGTGACTGATTACCTCGGATATGCAGGAAAGGTCGTCGTCGTCACCGGCGCGGCCTCCGGAATGGGCCGCGCCCTCAGCGAGATCCTCGTCGACCTCGGCGCGCAGGTCCATGCGCTCGATCGGGTCGAGTCGCCGGTGGCCGGCGTGACGCGGTCGATCATCGGCAACCTCGGCGAGAAGGACTCCATCGACGCCGCCTTCGCCGAGATCCCGGACAGCATCGACGCGTTCTTCGGGGTCGCAGGCATCTCCGGCGTGCACAACAGCTTCCTGGAGACCCTCACGGTCAACTGGGTGGCGAACAAGTACATCACCGACACCTATCTGAAGGACCGTGTCGTCGAAGGCGGCTCGCTCACCTTTGTCACCTCCAACGGCGGCCTTCGCTGGGAGACGCCGGACATCCGCGCCGAGATCCTCCCCCTCACCGAGGCTGAGGGCTGGGACGCGCTAGTCGGCGCCGCCGAGGCGTTCAACGACCGCTTCGCGGGGCAGGTCCCCGGCTCGCTCGGCTACATCCTCTCCAAGCGCGTGCTCAACTACTGGGTCGCCGAGCAGGTCAGCCCGCTCGCCGACCTCAAGAAGATCCGGATCAACGCTGTGCTCCCGGCGATGACGAACACCGGCATGATCGGCGAGTTCGCCGAGATGAAGGGCGGCATGGACAAGGTCGAGGCGGACCTCGGGCCGGCCGGCCGGCTCGCCGAGGCCGCCGATATGGCGCGTGTGCTCGTGTTCCTCGGCAGTGACCTGGCCGGCTACGTCTCCGGTGAGCACATCTGCGTCGACTTCGGGATGAATGCCAAGGAGATCGCCGGGCTCTCGCCCGACCGCCTCGGATGGACGTTCCAGGCGGTCATGTCGCGGCAGCCGGCCTGATCGACCCGAGAACAAGAGAAGAAGAAAGGTAGAAGCAGATGACCGACCTGCTGACCATCCGCGAGGCGCCGGTGTCACTCAAGCACCCGGACCGCCTGTACATCAACGGCGAGTGGGTGCTGCCGAAGAGCGGACGCGGGTTCGACATCATCGACTCGGCGACCGAGGACGCCTTCTATCGCGTCGCCGAAGCGGGCTCCGAGGACATGGACGATGCGATCGCCGCCGCCCGCAACGCCTTCGATCACTCGCCGTGGCCGTTCCTCGAGCCCCGGGAGCGTGCGGAGTACCTCCGCAAGATCGCCGCCCGACTTCGGGACCGCTCGACCGAGGCAGCGACGTTCTGGACGAGGCAGGCCGGACCGGTCTTTCGGATGTCGGCCTACTCGATCGCCCGCGTGCCGGCGCTGTTTGACAACTACGCCGACCTCGCCGACACATTCGAGTGGGAGGTCCAGGGCAAGCCCGAGTTCTCCGACTGGGGCGCGGTCGTGCATGAGCCCGTCGGGGTCGTCGCCGCCATCGTGCCGTGGAACACCCCCCTGTCCCTCGCCGCCTACAAGGTCGCTCCGGCCCTGCTCGCCGGATGCACGATCGTGCTCAAGGCGCCGCCCGAGGCACCCGGCGAGCTCTACATCCTCGCGGAGATCGCCGAGGAGATCGGGCTTCCGGCCGGTGTCCTCAACGTCGTCACGGCCGACCGCGCCGTCTCGGAGCAGTTGGTGCGCGACGCCCGCGTCGACAAGATCGGCTTCACCGGTTCGGGCGTCGTGGGCCGGCGCATCGCCACCATCGCCGGAGAGCGCCTCGCTCGCTACACCCTGGAACTCGGCGGGAAGTCTGCTGCCGTTGTCCTCGACGACTACGACCTCGGCGATGCCGCCACCGCGATCGCGCAGGCCGAGACCTCGATCACCGGGCAGGTGTGCATGTCGCTGACCCGCGTCATCGTCTCGAAGGACAGGCACGACGAGTTCGCCGAGGCGCTCGGATCCGCCTTCGGCGCTGTCAAGGTCGGCGACCCGTTCGACCCGGAGAGCCAGATGGGTCCGCTCGCGATGGCCCGGCAGCACGAGCGCGTCCTCGGCTACGTCCAGAAGGGGCTCGATGAGGGGGCGACCCTCGTCACCGGCGGTCGTCGCCCGGCCGACCTGCCGCGCGGCTTCTACGTCGAGCCCACGGTGTTCGCGAACGTCGACAACGCCTCCACCATCGCCCAGGAGGAGATCTTCGGGCCGGTGATCTCGGTGATCCCGACCGCGAGCCAGGAGCAGGCGATCGAATTCGCCAACGGCACCCAGTACGGGCTTAACAACGCCGTGTTCACCCATGACATCGACCGGGCCTACCAGGTCGCGCGCCGGCTGCGCTCCGGCACGGTCGGGCACAACGGGTTCAAGGTCGACACGAACATGGGCTACGGCGGCTTCAAGCAGTCCGGCTACGGCCGCGAAGGCGGCGTGCAGGGTCTGCTGGCCTACCTGGAGACGAAGACGCTCGTCCTCGACACGAAGCCGTCCAGGTTCCAGTGAGCGCTCGGCGCCGCCCGGGCAAGAGGATCGCTCGGGCAGCGCCGAGTTCCCCCCGAGCGGCTTGACACCGGCTTCGTGAACGACGATCCTGGTCGTGACGTTTTACGGGACAGGTGTTCTTTATAAAGAAACATTTACGCAACCCCGCTGAAGCAACGGAGCCTCAGACCGCCGCGGCAAGCGCGGCGACTCAACGAAGGAGACAGGGATGGACACCGTCGAGATCAATCCGACCGAGATCGACTTCTTCACCGATCCCGAGGTCGCCGAGAAGGCCGAGCCCTACTTCGACCACATGCTCGTCAACCATCCGGTGTTCCGAGAGCCGAAGTACGGCGTCGTCATCGTCACCGGCTATGACGAGGCCCTCGAGGTCTACCACCAGCCTGACGTCTACTCCTCGATCAACCGAACCGGCGGCCCGGTGCTGAACCTCGACTTCGAGCTCGAGGGCGATGACCTTTCCGAGCTGCTCGAGCGGCACCGGTCCTCGTTCCCGTCGAACGACCAGATCGTCACCTTCGACCCCCCGATGCACACCGACCACCGCACAATCCTGATGGGCCTGATCACTCCGAAGCGGCTCAAGGAGAACGAGCAGTTCCTCAAGGACACCGCCGACAGGTTCCTCGACGAGCTGCTGCCCAAGGGACAGCTCGAGTTCATCTGGGACTATGCGAAGAAGTACGCGATCCTCGCCGTCGCCGACCTGCTCGGCGTGCCCGTCGAAGACCACCAGATGCTGCTGGACCTGCTGGCCTCGCACCCCCAGCCCGTGCTCGGCAACCTCCAGCTGCAGCAGGCGTCCCACAACGGTCTCGAGCGTCTCTACGACTACTTCATCGACACGATCGAGGAGCGACGCGCGAACCCCACCGGCGATGTGCTCACCGGCATGGCGCTGGCTACCTTCCCCGACGACACGCTGCCGCAGCCGATCGAGGTCGCCCGCATCGCCGCGAATCTCTTCTCCGCGGGCCAGGAGACCACGGTGCAGCTGATGGGCATCTGCCTGCAACGCATCGCCGATGACGCCGACCTGCAGGACCTGCTGCGCCGCGAGCCGTCGCTGGTGCCCGCGTTCATCGAGGAGACGCTGCGTGTCGAGGCGCCGATCAAGGGCTCCTTCCGCCTCGTCAAGCGCGCCACCGTGCTCGGCGGTCTCGAGTTGACCCCGGGCACGAACGTCATGCTCCTGCACGGCGCCGCGGGCCGTGACGGGCGGATCTTCGACAAGCCGACAGAGTTCGACGTCAACCGCCCCAATGCCCGCCAGCATCTGGCGTTCGGCCGCGGCATCCACACCTGCCCGGGAGCCCCGCTGGCTCGCGCCGAGGCCGTGTACTCGATCCAGAGGATTCTCGAGCGCACCTCCAGCATCACGATCGACGCCGCGCACCACGGCCCGGCCGGCGAGCGGCGCTGGGATCTCATCAGCAGCTACAAGTTCCGCGGCCACACCCACCTCCACCTCAACGTCACCGAGAAGCGGGCCGAGCGATGAGCGCCGGACTCGCCGTCGACCGCGACCGGTGCATGGGCTCAGGCCAGTGCACCTTCTACGCCCCCCACACGTTCGACCTCGACGAGCTCAGCATCGCCGTCGTCGTCGACGCGAACGGCGATCCCGCAGACAAGATCCAGCAGGCGATCGACGTGTGCCCGACCCGCGCCATCGCACGAGCCGCCGGGAACGAGGAGAGCGAAGCATGACCACGACGACCGACGTCACCGTCCCGCGGCCGATCCCCGATCTCGAGGCGGACAGCCTGCTCGGCCAGTTCCCCGAGGGACCCCGGCTGGTCGGCACCCGCTGCAACGCCTGCGGGCGCACCATGATCGGCAGCCGCGTGGTGTGCAGCAACTGCGTCGGCACCGACGTCTCCCGCGTCGCCCTGCCCAGCACCGGCACGCTCTACTCGTTCACCCGGCTCCACGTCGGCGGCGAGGACGTGCGGCCGATGGGCTACGTCGATCTCGATGGCGGCGTCCGCACGCTCGCCGATCTGCGCGAGGGAGCCACGCCCCTCCACCCCGACGCGCGCGTCCATCTCGTCGTCGACGGCGACCGCTGGTTCTTCGCCCCGATCACCGCCGCATAGCTTTAAGGAAGACCTCCGATGACCGAGAACGTGTACGTGGTTTCTGCCGCGATGATCCCGTTCGGCAAGCACAGGACCTCCTCCTACGTCGGGCTCGCCGTCCCGCCGCTGGTCGCCGCGCTCAAGGACGCCGGCGTCGACAAGGCGGAGGTCGGCGGCATCTACGTCGGGCACTCCTACGGCGGCATGATGACCGGGCAGCGGATCATGAAGGAGATCGGTCTCGGCACCGTCCCGACCGTCAACGTCGACAACGCCTGCTCCAGCGGTGCGACGGCGCTGCACGAGGCCTGGCGGGACATCTCGCAGGGCCTCATCGACGTGGCCGTCGTCGTCGGAGTCGAGAAGCTCACCCAGTTCGGCGGCGGCACCCTGCCGCTGTCTCAGGAGGACCGCGAGGTCAAGCAGGGCATCGTCATGCCCGCCGTCTACGCCATGCGCGCCACCCGCTACATGTGGGACTTCGGCGCAACCACCGAGGACCTCGCGCTGGTCAGCGTCAAAGCCCGCAAGCACGGCGCGCTCAACCCGTTCGCCCAGTTCCGGCAGGAGGTCACCCTCGACGAGGTGCTCGCCGCCCGCCCCGTCGCCGACCCGTTCACGCTGCTCATGTGCTGCCCGACCGGCGACGGCGCCGCCGTCGTCATCCTGGCATCGGAGCGCGCCCGCGCGCGTCTGGGCGCTAAGCCGGCCATGCGCGTCGCGGCCTCCGTGCTGCACTCCGGGCACGTCGAAGAGGGCTTCCGCGACATGACCAAGCCCGAGATCAGCTACGACTCCGCCCGCGACGCCTACGCCATGGCCGGAATCGAGGCGAAGGACCTCGACATGATCGAATGCCACGACGCGTTCTCCATCGCCGAGCTCGTCTACTACGAGGCGTTCGGTCTTGCCGAACACGGCCACGGCGTCGACCTCATCCGCGACGGCCGCACGACCTTCGGCGGCGACGTCGTCGTCAATCCCAGCGGTGGTCTGCTCGCCAAGGGGCACCCGGTCGGCGCCAGCGGCGTCGCCCAGGTCGTCGAGGCGTTCTGGCAGCTCACTGACCAGGCCGCCAGCCGGCAGATCGATGACGCCCGATGGGCCCTGACCCATGTCACCGGCGGCGGCACCGCTGGTCTGGACCATGGCGCCTGCACCATCCATATCTTCGAGGCCGCATGACCGCCCTCGAACGCCCGCCGCTCGAGGGCATCCGGGTCGTGGACCTGACCACCTTCCTCTCCGGCCCCTCGGCCACCCAGCTCCTCGGAGATCTCGGAGCCGAGGTGATCAAGGTCGAGCCGCTTGACGGCGACTCCAGCCGCGCCATCGCCGGTCCGCAGCTGCGTGGCGACAGCGCCTACTACCTGGCGAACAACCGGAACAAGCGCAGCATCGCGATCAACCTCAAGACCCCCCGCGGTCTCGACCTCGTGAAGCAGCTCATCGCCTCCGCCGACGTGGTGATCGAGAACTTCCGGCCGGGCGTCTGCTCGCGGCTCGGCCTCGATCCGAAGAACATGATCGAGACCCATCCTTCCCTCGTCTGGGCCTCGATCAGCGGCTACGGGCAGGAGCATCCCTGGAGGGACCGTCCTGCCTACGACATGGTCGTCCAGGCACTCAGCGGGGTCATGAGCCTCACCGGTCACCCCGGCGCCCCCGCCGCTCGGCTCGGGATCCCCGCCGGCGATGTCGTCGCAGGCCTGTACGCGGTCATCGGCGTCCTCTCCGCGCTCAACGCACGAGACGCCACGGGTCGTGGGCGAATCATCGACATCTCGATGCTTCGCGGCCAGCTCGCGATGCTCTCCTACCAGGCGCTGTACACCTCGATCAACGGAGTCGCCCCACGGCCGCAGGGCGCTCGCCACGACTCGATCCCGACCTACCGATCCTTCCGCGGCAGCGACGGGCGCGAGCTCGTCGTGACGGCCAACACGCCGCGGATGTGGGAGGACCTCTGCCGTGTCCTGGGTGCGGCCGAACTCGTCGAGGACGAGCGGTTCGTCGACGCCAGTGCCCGGCTGGCCAACAAGGAGGCGCTCTGGGCGATCCTCGAGCCCCGCTTCGCCACTGCACCGGCAGCCGAATGGGTCGAGAGACTCACCGTGGCCCAGGTCCCCTGCGCGCCGATCAAAAACGTGCTGGAAGCGCTCGCCGACGCGCGCGAGGCGGGGGACGGATCCCTGCTCGCCGTCGAGGGCGAGCGGGCGACGTTCGAGAACGTCGCGACCCCGATCCGCTTCGTCGACACGGCCACGGTCAACCCCGCGTACCCGCCGGCGCTCGGTGCCGACACCCTCGACATCCTCGTCGGCGACCTCGGACTGTCCGATGACGAGAGCGCCGCGCTGGTGGCCGAGGGGGTGGTCGGGGCCGCCCCGGCCGCCGTCGACGTGCCCGTCTGAACGGGGAGGGTCCTGACCGGCTAGCGTGGCGATACGGGCAGACCCCGCCCGACCAGGCCGCGCGGTCGTGTCGCGATGCGCTCGGCGAGCCGGTTGAACGCGAGGACCGCCGGATCGCGTGGACTGCGCACCATCGCCGCGGTCCCGTCGTCGCCGGCCGCTCGCAGCGGCAGGCTGAACGGGATGCTGCCGAGGACCGGCACCGGCTCGGCGTCGGTCGACAGTCTGGCGGCCACCGCGGATCCGCCGTCGCGTCCGAACGGCTCGAACGCGGTGCCGTCCGGCAGCCGCGTCGGCCCCATCGTCTCCACTACCCCGATCACGCGCTGACCGAGCTGTCGTGCGAGCAGCCCGCTGCGGACGGCGACACCGGCGGCGGCGGGCTGGGGTGTCGTCACGACGAGCACCTCCGCGTGGGGCAGCAGCTGGCCCACGGAGATCGCACTGTCGCCAGTGCCAGGCGGCATGTCGATGAGGAGGTGGTCGAGGTCGCCGAAGTACACGTCGGTGAGGAACTGCTCGATCGTGCGATGCAGCATCGGGCCTCGCCAGGACACCGCGGAGTTTTCGGCACCGGGAGGCAGGAACATCCCGATGGAGACGGCTTTCACGCCCTCGGCGACGGGTGGCAGGATCAGGTCGTCGACCCTGGTCGGGCGCAGCGCCCGACCCTCGGCGTCGACCAGGCCGAGCAGGCCGGGGATCGAGAACCCGTGGACGTCCGCGTCGAGCACACCGACGCGGAGGCCGCGGGCCGCCAGGGCGAGGGCGAGGTTCGCGGCGACCGTCGACTTACCGACTCCGCCCTTGCCGCTGGTCACGGCGATGACGCGGGTGAGGGAGTCCTCGGTGAACGGCGTCGTGGTTCGGCTGCGTCCGACACGCAGCCGTGCCACGAGGTCCGCGCGCTCCGTCTCGGACATGACGCCGACGGCGACGGCCACCGAGTCGACACCGTCGACGGAGACGGCGGCGGACCGGACGTCGGACTCGATCCGCCGTGCCGCGGGGCAGCCGGCGATGGTCAGCGAGATCGCGATCCGCGCGTGGCCGTCGTCGGCCGCGACCTCGCGGATCATGCCGAGATCGCCGAGCGTCCGTCTCAGCTCGGGGTCGACCACCGCCTCGACGGCGTCGCGCACCCGATCCCGGAGCGTAGCGGTCACCCTCGCCCTCCCGGCCAGTGTTTCAGGCGCCGCCGGCGGCGGCGCGCAGCAGGCCTGTGCGATCGTGGAGCTTGACGCGGGCGCGTCCGACCGCGGCGCCGGCCGCGATCTCGGCGCGGTCGATCGAGCGCCAGGCCGCCCAGTCGACGACCCGCACGCCGCGGGAGGCGAGGATCGCGTCGATGTCCGCCGCGGTCGCGCTCGATGCCGTGCGGCCGGGATCGGCGGCGTCGGCGAGGATGGACGTCACAGTCTCGAGGGCGCAGCCGCGGTTCGTGCCCACGACGCCGGTGGGACCGCGCTTGATCCAGCCGGCGATGTATACGCCGGGCACGCCGGTCACTCTCGAGTCCGTGTGCGGGATGGTGCCGGTGGCGTCCTGGAACGGCAGTCCCTCGAGCGGCCGACCCCTGTAGCCCACCGAACGCAGCACGAGCTGCGTACGAAGCGTCTGCCGCACGGCATCGGCACCCGTCTGGGCGAAGACCGCGCCCTCGACGACACCCTCGCCGAGGAATTCGACCGGGGTGTGGTCGAAGAGGAACCGGATCCGCTTGGACCGGCCCAGTACGCCGCGCTCGGACGCCTTAGCGAACGTGGCGAGCAGGCGTTTCTGTGCTGGGTTGGCGTCCACGTGGGCCTGCTGCTGCGCGTCCAGCTCGAGATCGGCCGCATCGACGATGACGTCCGCGCTGTCGACCTCGAGCAGCTCGATGAACTCCTTGTTCGTGAATTTCGCGAATGCCGGCCCGCGTCGGCCCACTACGACGATCTCCTCGATCGTGCTCGCTGCGAATGCCTCGACGATGTGCTCCGGCACGTCGGTCGCCCGCAGCTCCTCGCTGGTGCGCACCAGCATCCGAGCGGCGTCGAGGGCGACGTTGCCGACGCCGATCACGACCGCGCGTTCTCCCGTCAGCCGGAAGGCGTCCGGGGCCTGGTCGGGGTGGCCCTGGTACCAGGAGACGAACTCGCGGACCGCGTGAACGCCGCCGAGGTCCTCGCCGGGGACGTCCAGCGCCCGGTCCAGCGGCGCGCCGCTGGCGAAGACGACCGCGTCGTAATGCGCACGCAGCTCTTCCAGGGTGATGTCCCTCCCAACCTCAACGTTGCCGAGGAAGCGCACGCCGGGTGTCTGCTCGAAGACCTCCGAGAAGGACGAGGTGATCGACTTGATCCTCGGGTGGTCGGGGGCGACGCCGTAGCGCACGAGACCGAAAGGGGCCGGGAGACGCTCGAACACGTCGACCTCGACGGGCGACTCGGACTCCTCGGTCAGCAGCTGCGCGCAATACGCGCCCGAGGGTCCGGATCCGACCACCGCGACGCGCAGCCCGGCCATCTCAGGCTTCCCCGTGTCGCGGGAGCGCGGCGACGAGATCGACGTCGTAGCCGATCTTTCCCGCCTTGCGACCGCTCTTGGGCGTCTCGATCTCCTCGAAGAAGCGCTCGTTGATCGACAGGAACGGCTCCTGATCGGCCGGGAGCTCCGCCTCGTAGTAGATGGCCTCGACGGGGCAGGCCGTGACGCAGGCGCCGCAGTCGATGCAGAGGCCCGGGTTGATGTAGGTCATGCGCCCGCCCTCGAAGATGCAGTCGGCCGGGCATTCCCGCATGCAGCTCTTGTCCTGGACGTCGACGCATGCCTCGGTCACCACGTAGACCATGGGCGTCTCCTCTCTGCGATGGGGTGGTCAGACCAGCTGCTCGAGCTGTTCGATGATGGTTGTCGCCGGCCCCCCGGCGGCCAGTAGGCGGCGCGCCTGGTTGAGCGCTTTGACCCAGTTCACCGTCACCGCGCCGACCGCGGTCCCCGCGGCGTCCTCGTGGATGACCGCGACACGGCCGGTCGTGCCCAGATCGCCGACGACCGTGGACCGGCCCTCGGGATCACGCCATCCGACGGAGTTCACCTTCCAGTCGTACTGCTCCGACCAGACGTAGTCCGAGGAATTGTAGGGCTGCTCGGCGCCACCGTGCGCGATGGCGGTCGCGATGTAGCGGGCCTGGTCGCTGGCGTTGGTCCAGTGCTCGGCGCGGATGAGCGTTCCGTGACCGGGATGGGGCCAGCGAGCGACGTCCCCGATGGCGTAGACGTCCTCCGTCCCGACCGCGCGCAGGAAGCCGTCGGTGACGACGCCGTTGTCGAGTGTCAATCCGGAGCCCTCCAGCCATCCCGTGGACGGCACCGATCCGATGCCGACCACCGCGGTGGACGCCCGCAGCTCGGTGCCGTCCGACAGCTTCACGGTCAGCGCCCCGTCGCTGCCGAGGATGTCGACGACGCCGACGCCGAAACGTGTCTCGGCGCCGTTGTGCCGGTGCAGGCCGACGAGGCTGTCAGCGATCTCGGGGCCAACGAGGCGGGTCATCGGCTCAGGGATCGGGTCGACGACGACCACCTCGCAGCCGTGGCCACGTGCTGCGGCCGCGATCTCAGTCCCGATGAAGCCACCGCCGACGACGACGACCGGCTCGCCGAGCGCGAGCCGTTTCGCGATCGCCGCGGAGTCGGCGAGAGTCCGCAGCTGGTAGACGCCCGAGGGCGGCCGCCACGGCGAGGGTCGCGCGGCCGCACCGGTGGCGATGACCAGGACGTCGTAGTCGAGGACCGTGTCGTCGGCGAGGCGGACGCGCCTGTGCTCGAGGTCGAGCCCCGTCGCCGCGACGCCGAGTCGGAGCTCGACCCCGAGACCCGAGAGCTCCGTCGTGGAGACCAGCCGGACGGCCGCCACGGCCTCCTCGTTCCAGGGGCCCTTGAGCAGGTCCTTGGACAGCGGAGGGCGGTCGTAGGGGATCTCGGCCTCGGCCCCCACGAGCGTGATCGGGCCGTCGAAGCCCGCCGACCGGAGGCCCTGGGCGGTCCGGGAGCCGGCGAGCGAGGCGCCGACGATCACGACGTGACGGGCGGTGTCGACTTCGCTCATGGACACGGCCCCAATCTTCGTTGAACGGAACGGGTAAACGCTATTACCGAACACCGAGTATCGTCTAGCGGAACGGCGCTGTCAACGCGACGAGCCGTTCGGGAAGGCCCGCGGCGCATCCCGCAGCCGCCGGCCGGCGATGGCCTCCGTGCGTGACGGTGACGTGCCGGAGCGCTTCATCGCCTCCCGGTCGGGTCTACTGGAGGGACCAGCCGCCGTCGGAGGCGATGACCTGGCCGTTGATGTTGGCGCTGTCGTCCGACAGCAGCCAGGTGATCGATGCCGCGAGCACCTCCGGTGTGGCCACCGGGGGGATGAGCGCCATGAACGGGCCGAGCCGGGATCGGGAGAGCTCGGAGCGGAACTCCCCGTCGATGCGGTCACCGGCCGCCTCGATGATGCGGGCGATGTCCGCGTCCACCGTGATGTCCCCGGCGACCGGTGTCACGGCCCCCGCGGGAACCGCCTCGACCAGCGCCTCGAGCCGATCGGCGGCGATGTCGACGCCGACAACCCTCCCGCCCTCGGCGAGGATCCGCTCCGCGGTGTCCTTCTCGGTGAGTGGCTTGGTGTTCTCGGTCATGGTTCTTCTCGTCTCTCGCGCCCGTCCCGGGTGGCTTCCGGGTGGTGGTAAGGAGGTAAGGGCTCGGCGCCGAGGGACGCGTTGTGCCGCGAGGGCCAGGCGCCACGCCCGCCGGGCAGGCTCGACGGCCCGCCCGGAGACGTCACACCTGGATCCGCTCTGGTGTGCGCTGGACGCCGCGACTCCCGCTGATCGCCTTGGTCAGGTGTGCGGCGGCCTGGCGCACCAGCAGGGCGAGCGAGTTCGCGTGCGCGGCGTTGAACCGGGCTTCCGGGATCGTGATCCCCGTGGCCCCTATCACCGCCCCGACCGGCCCGAGCACCGGTGCCGCGATGGCGATTGCCCCCTCGATGCGCTCGCCGTGGGTGATCGCGTAGCCCTCCTTGCGGATCATCGCAAGGCGCTCCTGCAGGGCGTCGGCTTCGACGACCGTTCGGTCGGTGACGGCCTCGAGCGAGCTGTGGACGACCTCGTCGCGGACGGCCTCGGGCGCGAACGCCAGTATCGCCAGTCCGCTGGCACCGGCGTGCAGCGGGATCCACTGCTGCAGCGGCAAGGTGTAGCGCAGCGGGTGGGGCGACTCCACGGTGAGCGAAAACATCATCTGCCGGCGCTGCTCGTTGTACAGGCTGAAGAACGACGACTCGCCGGACTCCTCGGTCAGCTCCTCCAGCGTGTCGGCCGCCATCTCCTGGATGGGGAAGCGCGTCGTCGTCGTCCAGG
>JASGFF010000042.1:0-22075 GCA_047605685.1 Microbacteriaceae bacterium | reverse complement strand
TCGTCGCCGCGATCGGCGCGCTCAAGGGGCCGCTGCACGGCGGCGCGAACGAGGCGGTCATGCACATGTTCGACGAGATCGGCCGGGCCGAGGACGTGGTGCCCTGGCTGGAGGCGGCGCTCGCCGAGCGGCGCACGATCATGGGCTTCGGCCACCGGGTCTACAAGCGCGGCGACTCGCGGGTGCCGACGATGAAGGCGGCGCTCGACACGCTCGTGGCGCACTACGGCCGCGAGGATGTCGCCGAGCTCTACGACACCCTCGAGCGCGAGTTCCTGGCCCGCAAGGGCATCTACCCCAACCTCGACTACCCCTCCGGCCCGGCCTACAGCCTCATCGGCTTCGACACCGAGATCTTCACGCCGCTGTTCGTCGCGAGCCGGGTCACCGGCTGGAGCGCGCACATCCTCGAGCAGCAGGCGGCGGGCGCGCTCATCCGGCCGCTGTCGGCCTACCACGGCCCGGTCGAGCGCCATGTGCCCGGTTACACCGTGCCCGCCGGCGCCCGGCAGACGGCCGAGCGGGCGCCCGAGCGCGAGGGCTGAGCGCGGGGACCGGACCCGAGCGGCCGCTTCGTGCGCCCGCCGCAATTGCCAATATCCGCAATTGCGCAGAAATCCTGTGGAAACAGGCGCATCCAAGACTCATGGATGCAATCCATGCCGCATTCACCGGAGGTATCCTGATGTCCCACGCCGCGAGGGCCGACCTCACCGTCGCACCCCAGGGAAGGAGGTCGCGGATGAGCCGTGCCGTCGCACGGAGCGCGGCCCTCGCCGCCGCGATCGGAGTGCTCGCGCTCGCGGGCTGCTCGGGCCAAGCGTCCGATGGCCAGGCAACCGGACAGGACACCGGCACAGCCGCGGCCGAGCAGACCCTCACGGTCTACGCGGCGGCCTCGCTCACCGCGACGTTCACCGAGATCGCCGACGACTTCGAGGCCGACCACCCCGGCGTGACGGTGCAGCTGCAGTTCGCCGGCTCCGCCGATCTCGTCACCCAGATCACCGAGGGCGCCCCCGCCGACGTGTTCGCCTCCGCCGACGAGGCCAACATGGCGAAGCTCACCGACGTCGGCCTCGCCGCCGACCCCGTGGACTTCGCCACCAACGTGCTGGAGATCGCGGTGCCGCCGGGCAACCCCGCGGGGGTCGGCTCGCTGCAAGACCTCGCCGACGACAGCGTCACGACCGTCATCTGCGCCCCCGAGGTGCCCTGCGGCGCCGCGACCGTGATGGTCGAGGAGGCCGCCGGCATCACGATCCCCGCCGTGAGCGAGGAGTCGTCGGTCACCGACGTGCTCGGCAAGGTGACCTCGGGCGAGGCGGACGCCGGGCTTGTCTACGTGACGGATGTCGCGGGCGCGGGCGACGACGTCGAGGGCGTGGAGTTCGACGAGTCCGCCTCGGCCGTCAACACCTATCCGATCGCCGTGCTCTCCGACAGCGGCCAGGCCGAGCTCGCCGCGGAGTTCGTCGCGGCCGTCACCGGCTCCGCGGGCCAGGCGGTGCTCGTCGCGGCCGGCTTCGGCACCCCCTGAGCATGCCCACCGGCTCGCCGTTCGGCGCGGTGCCGCGCGCCGTGCTCGTCGTCGCCGCGATCGGCGGGGTCTTCGTGCTCCTGCCGATCGCGGCGATGGCGACGCGCGTGCGGTGGGGCAGCCTCGGCGCGCTGCTGGGCTCGGCGGCATCCCTCGACGCCCTCGGGCTGAGCCTGCGCACCTCGTTCGCCGCGACGGCGCTGTGCGTGCTGCTCGGCGTGCCGATGGCGCTCGCGCTCGCGCGGGCGCGCTTCGCCGGCCAGGGCATCCTGCGGGCGCTCGTGCTGCTGCCGCTCGTGCTGCCGCCCGTCGTCGCCGGCATCGCGCTGCTCGCGGCCTTCGGCCGTCGCGGCCTGCTCGGCGGCGCGTTCCAGGCGCTCGGCATCACGATCGCCTTCTCCACCACGGCCGTCGTGATCGCGCAGACGTTCGTCGCGCTGCCGTTTTTGGTGCTCAGCCTGGAGGCGGCGCTGCGCACGGCGGGGGAGCGCTACGAGCTCGTGGCCGCGACCCTCGGCGCCTCGCCGGCGATGGTGCTGTGCCGTGTGACGCTGCCGCTCATCCTGCCCGCGCTCGTCTCCGGCGCCGTGCTGTCGTTCGCGCGCGCCCTCGGCGAGTTCGGCGCCACCCTGACGTTCGCGGGCAGCCTGCAGGGCGTCACCCGCACGCTGCCGCTGGCGATCTACCTGGAGCGCGAGACCGACCCGGATGCCGCGGTCGCGCTCTCCTTCCTGCTCGTCGTCGTCGCCCTCGTCGTCGTCGCGGTCGCGCACCGCCTGCCGGCGCGGCGCGGCCGGGGGCGCGGATGAGGCTCGAGCTCGCCGCGCGCGTGACGGACCGCGACATCGACATCGCCCTGAGCGTCGAGGACGGCGAGACGGTCGCGCTGCTCGGCCCGAACGGGGCCGGCAAGTCCACCCTGCTCGGGCTCGTGGCCGGCACCGTGCGCCCGGATGCCGGCAGCGCGCGGCTCGGCGAGCGGACCCTCTTCGACACCGGCGCGCCGGGCGCCGGGCCATCCGGGCGGGTGTGGCTGCCGCCGCACCGCCGCGGCGTCACGCTGCTCGCCCAGGACCCGCTGCTGTTCCCGCACCTGAGCGTGCGCGACAACGTCGCCTTCGGGCCGCGCAGCGCCGGCCGCTCGCGCCGGGCCGCCCGGGACATCGCCGAGACCCGGCTGGCGGAGGTGGATGCCACGGATCTCGGCTCGCGGCGTCCCGGCGAGCTCTCCGGCGGCCAGGCGCAGCGCGTCGCGATCGCCCGGGCGCTCGCCTGCGAGCCGGGCGTGCTGCTGCTCGACGAGCCGATGCGGGCGCTCGACGCCACCGTCGCCCCGGCGCTGCGCGCGCTGCTGCGCCGGGTGCTCACCGGCCGCACCGCCGTCATCGTCAGCCACGACGCCCTCGACGCCGTGGCGCTCGCGGGCCGGGCGGTGCTGCTCGCCGCCGGCCGCGTCGTCGACGTCGGCCCGACCGCGCGGGTGCTGGCCCGGCCGCGAACGCGTTTCCTCGCCGACCTCGTCGGGCTCACCCTGCTGGAGGGCCGTGCCGAGGCCGGCACGGTCAGCGTCGGGGGCAGCCTGCTCGCCGTCGACGTGCCGGCCGGCCTCGTCGGCGCCGTGCTCGTCGCGACGCCGCCGGCGCGGGTGGGGCTCGCGCTCGCCGAGCCGGCGGGCTCGGCGGACGTCTCTGTGCTGCCGGCGGTGCTCGAGTCGGTCGAGCCGCGCGGCGAGCTCGTGCGGGTGCGCGGCGAGCTCGTGTGCGGCGAGCTCGTGTGCGGCGGAGCGCTCGCGGCCGACCTGCCGGTGCGGGACGCCGCCGTGCTCGACCTGCAGCCCGGCCGGCGCGCCTGGTTCACCCTGCGCCGCGCCGAGACGGTCGTCTACTCGCGCGGCTGAGTGGGCGCCGCACCCGCCGCGCGGTCGCCGCGCCTCGATCCGTCCCAATTGGGACCGATGGGCGGGCGGAACCGGTCAATCGAGACCAGTCGACTGGGGCGGCCGGGCGGCCGGGCGGGCTTCAGCCGGGCAGCTCGACGGTGACGTTCGTCGCCTTGACGACGGCCGTGGCGAGCGATCCCGGCTCGAGGGAGAGCTCGTCGGCGGCCTCGCGGCTGATGAGCGAGACCAGCCGGAACGGTCCCGCCTGGATCTCGACCTGCGCCATCACCGTGTCCTTGGTGACCTTCGTGACGATCCCGGTGAGGTGGTTGCGGGCCGAGGAGCGGTGGCCGGGGAAGGCCGCGGGCAGCGCAGACTCGGCCGAGAGCTCCACCGCCACCCGGGCGAGCTCGCGGCCGTCGACCGCATAGCGGCCACGCTCGCTGCGGTCGAGCGCGATCCGGCCGCTCTCCGCCCAGCGCCGCACCGTGTCGTCGCTCACCCCGAGCAGCGCCGCCGCCACCGAGACGCTGAACCGCTCGACCGTCACGGCGCCATGCTACGCACTCGACGCGACCGCCGGGTCGCCCTGCACGCCGGGCGGCGGTGGGCTGTCGCACGGAGCGCGACGGTGGGACAATCGAGGCTGATGGACGACCTCCCCGCCCGCCCCGCGCCTCGCCGTGCGCGCTCCGGGCCGGCGTCATCCGCTGACGGCGCCCGGACCGTCGGCGGGCACAGCGTCGTGTCCGCCGATGCCGGTGCCGGCGACCCCGCGGCGGCGACCCGCGACGCGCGGGGAGACGGGTGAACGCGGACGGGCCGCGCCGGTTCCCGGCCCGGGTCTACCGTGAGGGCGGCGAGCCGGATGCCCGCTTCAGCTTCGCCAACCAGCGCACGTTCCTCGCCTGGATCCGCACGGCGCTCGCGCTCGTCGCCGGTGGCGTCGCGCTCGAGTCCCTCGCCCTCGGCATCCAGCCCGGGTTCCGCCTCGCCGCCTCGCTCGTGCTCATCCTCGCCGGCATCGCCACGCCCGTGCAGGCCTGGTTCGGCTGGGAGCGGGCGGAGCGGGCGCTGCGCCGCGACTCCCCGCTGCCCTCGGCGGCGCTCGCGCTGCCGATCGGCATCGCCGTCGCGACGGTGGCCGTGCTCGTGCTGCTGGGGGTGCTGCTGGGATGACGGCGCGCGCGCCCACGGTGGGCTAGGCTCGCACGGACTGAGGGGGAGTATCCCGGCTCGTCGCGCACGTCATCACGGTCCTGCGAGTGTGCCGGACCCGGGCGCGACGCCATCCGTCGACACGGCGCCGTCCGGCGTCGAGACGGTGGGGGAGAGACCTTCGGGATCGGCTTGGCCCGCTCGCGGGCCCCAACCCCGTGAGGAATCCCCGTGCTCCAGCTCCCGCTCGCCTTCGAGCTCGGCACCTACGTGGTGCTCGTGCTCATCCTCGCCGCCGACATCGTGATCGCCTACCGGCGGCCGCACGTGCCCTCCACGCTCGAGTCGGCGCTGTGGATCGGCTTCTACCTGGCCCTCGCCCTCGCCTTCGCCGGCGTGCTGCTCGTGCTCGGCGACGCCGAGCACGCCGGCCAGTTCGTC
This sequence comes from Microbacteriaceae bacterium, assembly GCA_047605685.1. Taxonomy (GTDB): domain Bacteria; phylum Actinomycetota; class Actinomycetes; order Actinomycetales; family Microbacteriaceae; genus JAUASV01. The sequence goes on along the minus strand of JASGFF010000042.1, from coordinate 17,057 downwards.
GCCGGCTGGCTCACCGAGTACAGCCTGTCGATCGACAACCTGTTCGTGTTCCTGCTGATCATGGCCCGCTTCGGCGTGCCGAGGCCCTACCAGCAGGAGATCCTGATGGTCGGCATCATCCTCGCCCTGGTGTTCCGCGGCGTGTTCATCGTCATAGGCGCCCAGCTGATCGCGAACCTGTCCTGGATCTTCTACGTATTCGGCGTGTTCCTGGTCGTCACGGCCGTGCGGCAGGCGATCGCGCGCGAGGAGGGCGAGGAGGAGGCCGAGAACACGATCGTGCGGATGCTGCGCCGGCGCATCCGCATCGTCGACCGCTTCGACGGCGGCCGGCTGCGCACCGACGACGGCGGCCGACGCGCCTGGACCCCGGTCATCGTCGTCCTCATCGCCCTCGGCACGACGGACCTGCTGTTCGCGATCGACTCGATCCCGGCGATCTTCGGCATCACCGAGAGCGCCTTCATCGTGTTCACCGCGAACGTCTTCGCGCTCATGGGGCTGCGCCAGCTGTACTTCCTGCTCGGCGGCCTCATCGAGAGGCTCGTCTACCTGAAGTACGGCATCGCGTTCATCCTCGCCTTCATCGGCGTCAAGCTGTTCCTGCACGCCCTGCACGAGAACGAGCTGCCCTTCGTGAACGGCGGCGAGGGGGTCAACGCCGCACCGGAGATCTCGACGCTCGCCTCGCTCGTGGTGATCGTCGCGGCGATGGCGGTCGCGACGCTCGCGAGCGTGCTGCGGATGCGCATCGGGGAGCGTGCGCCCGAGACCCGCTGAGCGCGGCCGGCCGGGCTGTCCGACCGGCCGGGAGTTCGGCCGGCCGTCGGCGAGGCGAGGGCCCGGCTCGCCGCGGGCCGAGGACGATGCGACGCGCCGCCCCCGCTTGCGCGCGGGCGCTAGGGTGCGATGAAGAGGACTCCGTGCGGGCACCGGTCCCGGGCGCGCCCGGGCGCCCCGGGTCGCGCGACTCGGTCCGGCCCGGCGGGGCCACCGGGGGAAGGCGGTGAGGATGCGAACGTGCCCGTACTGCGCCGCGGCCGTTCTGCCGGAGACGCTGTTCTGCGGCGCCTGCGGCCAGCGGATCGCCCCCGTCGACGGCGGCTCGCAGCCGACGGCGCGCGTCGATCGGCTGCTGCCGCGACCCCGCGCCCCCGAGCCCGTGGCGCTGCCCCCGTGGCCGGGCACGCCGACGCTCCCGGCCACGGGGTCTGCTGGGGGCGGGTCTGCTGGGGGCGGGCCTGCTGGGATTGAGTCTGTCGGTGACGAGCCCGACGGGGACGAGCCCGACGGGGACGACGAGGCGACGAGCTCCCGGCCGCGCGCGGGCGGGCTCTCCGAGGAGGACGAGGCCACCGTGCTGGCCTCGCGCACACCGCTCTGGCGGCTGGTCACCCCGGCGGGGGAGCGCATCCCGCTGCGCTCGCCGGCCGTGATCGGGCGCACCCCGGCCGCCGCCGCCGATGCGGTGCCGCTCGCCCTCGTCGACCCCAGCCGCTCTCTGTCGAAGACGCACGCCCGGCTCTCTCCGGTCGACGAGCGCATCCGCGTCGAGGACCTCGGCTCGACCAACGGCACGATCGTCATCGAGGCCGACGGCGTCGAGACCGAGCTCGGCCCCGGTCAGTGGGTGGAGCTCGCCGGCCCGGTGCGCCTCGAGCTCGGCGAGTACGTGCTCGGGCTCGAGCGGGACTGAGCCGAGCGACCGCGGTACCCTGCTCGCGACGACCGGGCTGCAGCGGCCGGCTCGCACGGCCGGCTCGCACAGCCGGCTCGCACGGAGGATGGCAGGCGCAGATGGCGGAGAGCGAGGGCGGTGCGGTCGCGGTGCGGCGGGCCGGCGAGCGTCGGTTCCCCGAGCGTCGGTTCCCCGAGCGTCGGTTCCCCGAGCGTCGGTTCCCGGAGCGCTGGTTCCTCGAGGATGCCGCCGGCACCCGCCATCCGGTCGATGCGATCCTCGTGCTCGGTCGTGCCCCCGGACCGGCCGCTGAGCTGCGCGGCTGCCGGGCGCTCGTTCTCGGCGGCGACGACTCGCTGTCCAAGGCGCACCTGCTCGTCGAGCCCGAGGAGGCCGCCCTCGCCGTGACCGACCTCGGCTCCACCAACGGCACCGTCGTCGGGGAGCTCGCCGGTGCTCGGCGCCCGTTGCCGCCCGGCGAGCGGCGACGGCTGCCGGTGGGCACGGTGCTCGAGCTCGGCGACTGCGTGCTCACCGTCATCCGGCTCTGAGCCGTCGTCGGGCTCTGAGATCATCCGGCTTTGGTCCGTCGTCGGGCTCTGGTCTGTCGTCCGACTCTGATCTGCCATCCGGCTCTGAGCCGGGCCGGGTCCGGACACCGGCCCTGAGCCTTCCGGCCGGTCACTCCGCCGGGTGCTACCCTGGCCAGGTGCTGAGCGCCCGGCTCCTCCTTGGTCGCCGCGACGGGCTCTGATTCCTCCAGGCCTCCCCGTCGCGGTGTCTGTCGTGGGCTGGCCGAACCGTGGCGGGTGGATCCCCGCGGGATCGGAATCGAGACGCTAAGGAGAAGAATCCATGACCGGTCGCACGCCCGCCGAGAGGCCCAGGACCCTGGCGGAGAAGGTGTGGGACGACCACGTCGTCGTCCACGGGGAGGACGGCTCCCCCGACCTCATCTACATCGACCTGCACCTGCTGCACGAGGTGACGAGCCCCCAGGCGTTTGACGGGCTGCGGGCCGAGGGGCGGCCGGTGCGCCGCCCCGACCTGACGATCGCGACCGAGGACCACAACACCCCGACGCTCGCGATCGACCGGCCCATCGCCGACCCGACCAGCCGGCTGCAGATCGAGACCCTGCGGCGCAACGCGGCCGAGTTCGGCATCCGGCTGCACTCCCTCGGCGACCGGGAGCAGGGCATCGTGCACGTCGTCGGCCCGCAGCTGGGCCTGACGATGCCGGGCATCACCGTCGTCTGCGGTGACTCGCACACCTCCACCCACGGCGCCTTCGGAGCGATGGCCTTCGGCATCGGCACGAGCGAGGTGGAGCACGTGCTCGCCACCCAGACGCTGCCGCTCACGCCCTTCAAGACCATGGCGATCACCGTCGAGGGCGAGCTGCGTCCGGGCGTGACGGCGAAGGACATCATCCTCAAGGTCATCGCCGAGATCGGCACCAACGGCGGCCAGGGCTACGTGCTCGAGTACCGCGGCAGCGCCATCCGCTCGCTCTCGATGGAGGGCCGGATGACGATCTGCAACATGTCGATCGAGGCGGGTGCCCGCGCCGGCATGGTCGCCCCCGACCGGGTGACCTACGACTACCTGAGGGGCCGCCCGCACGCGCCGACCGGCGCGGACTGGGACGCCGCCGTGGCCTACTGGGACACCCTCGCGAGCGACGAGGATGCCGTGTTCGACGCCGAGGTGTTCATCGACGCGGACGCGCTCGAGCCCTTCGTCACCTGGGGCACGAACCCCGGCCAGGGCGTCTCGTTGAGCGAGCGGGTGCCCGACCCGGCGAGTTTCGCCGACCCGAACGAGCGCGCCGCCGCCGAGCGCGCCCTGGAGTACATGGCGATCGAGCCCGGCGTGCCGCTCAAGGAGATCGCCGTCGACGCGGTGTTCATGGGCTCGTGCACGAACAGCCGCATCGAGGATCTGCGCGCCTTCGCCTCGATCATCAAGGGCCGCCGGAAGGCGGAGAATGTGCGGGTCATGGTGGTGCCCGGCTCGGCCCGGGTGCGCCTCGAGGCCGAGGCCGAGGGCATCGACAAGATCGTCACGGACTTCGGCGCCGAGTGGCGCTTCGCCGGCTGTTCGATGTGCCTGGGGATGAACCCCGACCAGCTCGCCCCCGGGGAGCGCTGCGCCTCGACATCCAACCGCAACTTCGAGGGCCGCCAGGGCAAGGGCGGCCGCACCCACCTGGTCTCCCCGCTCGTCGCCGCCGCTACCGCCGTGCGGGGGACGCTGTCGAGCCCCGGCGACCTTCCCGACATCGGTTATGCAGGAGATTTCGCGATGACGTCTGGTGCATCCCGCGACAGCGACGCGAAATCCTGCACAACCGATGTGCGGAGCGAGGGGAGCGTGCGCTGATGGAGCCCATCGACGTCATCCGGGGCATCGCCGCGCCGCTCAAGCGCAGCGCCGTCGACACCGACCAGATCATCCCCGCCGAGTTCCTCAAGCGCGTCACCAAGACCGGCTTCGACGACGCGCTGTTCTACCGCTGGCGGCAGGAGGATGACTTCGTGCTGAACCGGCCCGCGTACCGGGGCACCCGGATCATCGTCGCCGGCCCCGACTTCGGCACCGGCTCCAGCCGGGAGCACGCGGTCTGGGCGCTGCGCGACTACGGCATCCAGGCCGTGGTGTCGAGCCGCTTCGGCGACATCTTCCGCGGCAACGCGGGCAAACAGGGACTGCTGACGGCGCAGGTCGCCGAGCCGGACGTCGAGCGCATCTGGGAGGTGCTCGAGGCAAGCCCGGGCGTCGAGGCATCCGTCGACCTGAGCGCGCGCACCGTGAGCGTCGCCGGGCTGAGCGTGCCCTTCGACATCGACGACTACACCCGATGGCGGCTGCTCGAGGGTCTCGACGACATCGGCCTGACGCTGCGGGACGAGGCGCGGATCACGGCCTTCGAGGGCCGACGTGCGGCCTGGCGGCCGCGCACCCTCCCCGTCCGGTAGCACGGCGACAGCACGAGCGCGACAACAAGAAGGAAATCGAATGGCTTCTCTGGTCAGCGATGCCCACCGGGCGGCAGCGAGGGTCGGCCTGACGTTCGACAGGCTCGTCATCGAGGGCGGCAAGCCGCTCATCGGCCGGGTGGACGTGCGCGGCGCCAAGAACCTCGCCACCAAGGCCCTGGTGGCCGCCCTGCTCGCCGACACCCCGTCGAGACTGCTCGACGTGCCCGACATCAGCGACGTGAGCGTCGTCACCGGGATGCTCGGCGCCTACGGCGTCACGGTGACGAAGGTCGCCGAGGGCGAGCTGCTGCTCGACCCGGCGAACGTCGAGAAGGCGCACTTCGCCGAGATCGACGCGCTCGCCGGATCCAGCCGCATCCCGATCCTGTTCTGCGGCCCGCTGCTGCACCGCCTCGGCGAGGCGCTCATCCCCGACCTCGGCGGATGCCGCATCGGCGACCGGCCGATCGACTTCCACATGGACGCGCTGCGCGCCTTCGGCGCCGTCGTCGACAAGTCCTACGAGGGCTTCCGGCTCACGGCGCCGAACGGCCTCAGGGGCGCCGAGATCGAGCTGCCCTACCCGAGCGTCGGCGCGACCGAGCAGGTGCTGCTCACCGCGGTGCTCGCCCAGGGTGTCACCGAGCTGAAGAACGCGGCGATCGAGCCGGAGATCATGGATCTCGTCGCGATCCTGCAGAAGATGGGCGCGATCATCTGGATGGAGCCCAACCGCACGATCTTCATCGAGGGCGTGCAGAAGCTCTCCGGCTACACCCACCGGGCGATGTTCGACCGCAACGAGGCCGCGAGCTGGGCCTCGGCCGCCCTCGCCACCCGCGGCGACGTCTTCGTCGCGGGCGCCAAGCAGCCCGAGCTGCTGACGTTCCTCAACGTGTTCCGCAAGGTCGGCGGCGCCTTCGACGTGGCCGAGGACGGCATCCGGTTCTGGCATCCGGGCGGCGCGCTGCGGCCGGTGCAGGTGGAGACCGACGTGCATCCCGGCTTCATGACCGACTGGCAGCAGCCGCTCATCGTCGCGCTCACCCAGGCCGAGGGGGTGTCGGTGGTGCACGAGACCGTCTACGAGAACCGCTTCGGCTTCACGAGCGCGCTCGTCGAGATGGGCGCCGACATCGTCGTGCACCGCGACGGCATCGAGTCGATCACCCGGCGGGTGCCCCGGCGGCCGCTCGAGCAGGCCGCCGTCATCACCGGCCCGACCCCGCTGCACGGTGCCGACGTCGTCGTCCCCGACCTGCGCGGCGGCTTCAGCTACCTGATCGCCGCGCTCGCCGCCGAGGGCCGCTCGACGGTCTCGAACGTCGGCATCATCAGCCGCGGCTACGAGCACTTCGGCGACAAGCTCGCCGCGCTCGGCGCCGACTTCTCCGCCGACGTCTCCGCCCGGGACTGAGCGTGGCCCGCGGCGAGCGCACGATCGCGTTCCGGATGCTCGCGGGCGCGCTCATCCCGCCGCTCAAGGCCGTCGGCCGCTACCAGGTCACCGGCACCGAGCACATCCCCGCCACGGGGGCCTTCGTCTGCGCGGCCAACCACTTCACGAACATCGACCCGGCCGTGATCGGCATGGCGCTGTGGGAGGCCGGCCGGCCTCCGCACTACCTCGCCAAGGAGCCGCTGTTCCGGGTGCCGGTGTTCGGCTGGCTGCTGCGCGCCACCGGGCAGGTGCCGGTGGTGCGCAGCGGCGCGATCCGCGGCCCCGACCCGGTGGCCGCGGCCCGGACGATCGCCGATGACGGCGGCGCCCTCGTGGTGTTCCCCGAGGGATCGCTCACCCGCGACCCGGCGTTGTGGCCGATGCGCGGCAAGACCGGCGCCGTGCGCATCGCCCTCGACGCCGGCATCCCGATCGTGCCGGCGGTGCACTGGGGAGACCAGGCGATCCTTGGCACCTACGGGCGCCGGATCAGCTTCTTCCCGCGCAAGCCGGTGCAGATCCGCTTCGGCCCCGCCGTGGACCTCTCGCCCTGGCGGGGGCGCGCGCTCGACCAGGCGGTGCTGCGGACGGCGACGGATGCGGTGATGGCCGCCATCACCGCGCTGCTCGAGCAGCTGCGCGGCGAGCCGGCGCCCGCCGAGCGCTGGGACCCCGTGGCGCACCACCAGAGCGAGATCGGGCGCATCGAGCCGCGGTAGAAGCGCGGTAGAAGGTGGGGCCGCTGTAGGAGACGGGCCGCTGCAGCAGGCGGGCCGGCACGGCCCGGCCACCCGTAGACGAATATCTACATCTGCTACTTTTTGCGGTGTGAAGACGATCACGGTGGCGCAGCTGCGCCAGAACCCCACGGCGGCGCTCGACGCCGTGGAGCGAGGGGAGACCTATGTGGTCACCCGGCACCGCCGGGAGATCGGCCGGCTCGTGCCGCCGCTCGGCGCGCGGCCGGTCACGGCGGAGCAGTTCGCCGCGGTGCTGGGCGCGACGCCGCTCGACGGCCGATGGGCGGGTGAGGTCGCCGCGGCGCGGAGTGCGGTGGATGCGGAGCCCGACCCCTGGTCGGCGACGTGATCGCGCTGCTGGACACGAGCATCCTCATCGCCGCCGCGTCGGAGCACGAGGCCGCCCCCGACCTCTCCGGATTCGACTCGCTCGCGGTCAGCACGCTGAGCTGGGCCGAGCTCGTCCGCGGCCTGCACGCGGCACGGGACGTGGGCGAGCTGAGACGTCGACTCGCCCGCTATGACGCGCTGCGCGCGCTGTTCGGGGCGGGGCTGGCATTCGACGACGCCTGCGCGGCGGCCTATGACCGGGTGCTCGGCGCGGTGACCGATCGCGAGGGCACCGCCACCGCGCACATGATTGACCGGATGATCGCCGCCACGGCCCTCGTGCACGGCATGACGGTGATCGCCCGCGACGCGAGCGGCTTCGCGCACCTCGACGGGGTGGTCCCGGTGGAGACCCGCTGAGCCTCGGGCGCGGCACGGGACCCGGCAGGGCCGGCCGGACACGCCAGGGCCATGGGCCATGATGGACGGGTGATCGACGCACCGCGGCCCGCCCAGCGCGTCGCCGTCCTCGGCGCGGGGTCGTGGGGGACGACGTTCGCGAAGATCCTCGCCGACGGCGGCGCCACCGTGACGCTGTGGGCGCGCCGGCCCGAGCTGGCGCGCGAGATCAGCGAGTCGAAGCGCAACAGCGACTACCTGCCGGGCGTGAACCTGCCGCGCTCGCTGCGGGCGAGCGCCGATGTCGCCACGGCCCTCGCCGGCGCCGAGCAGGTGTATCTCTCGGTGCCCAGTCAGGCGCTGCGCCAGAACCTCAGGGCGGTGCGCGGGCTCATCCCCGACGAGACCCTCGTCGTCTCGCTCATGAAGGGCGTCGAGAAGGGCACCCGGTTCCGGATGAGCGAGGTGATCCTGCAGGAGCTCGCCATCGACCCGGCTCGGGTGGCGGTGGCATCCGGCCCCAACCTGGCCCTCGAGATCGCCAAGGAGCAGCCGACGGCCGCCGTCATCTCGAGCCAGTGCCGGCAGACCGCGCAGACCGTGGGGATGACGGCCACCAACGCCTACTTCCGCAGCTTCGTGAACACCGATGTCGTCGGCACCGAGTTCGGCGGCGTGCTCAAGAACCTCATCGCGGTCGCGATCGGCATCGTCGACGGCGTCGGCTACGGCGAGAACACCAAAGCGTCGATCATCACCCGCGGGCTCGCCGAGATGACGGACTTCGCGGTCGCCCACGGCGCCCGCCCGGAGACGCTCGCCGGCCTCGCCGGCCTCGGCGACCTCATCGCCACCTGCGAGTCGCCGCTGAGCCGCAACAACACCGCCGGGCGGCTGCTCGGGCAGGGCTACACCTACTCGGAGGTGGTCGCGCAGATGAGCCAGACGGCGGAGGGGCTCTCGAGCGTCGCGCCGGTGCTCGAGCTCGCGCTCGCCAAGGGCGTCGAGATGCCGATCGTCTCGCAGGTGGCCGAGGTGCTCGCCGGCACGCTCGACCCGCGCGACATCGCCCCGCACCTGACCACCGACCCGGTGCCACAGGGGGAGTAGCGGTGCTGACAGTCCTTCCCGGCGAGCTGCTCGCCGAGCGGACCGGGGCCACCCCGCCCGCGGTCGTCGCCCTGCACGGCTGGATGCGCACGGGCGCCGACTTCACGCCCGTCGTCGCGGGCCTCGACGCCGTCGCCGTGCACTTCCCCGGCATGGGCGTCACCCCCGAGCCGCCGGAGGCCTGGGGGAGCGCCGAGTACGCGGCCGCGCTGGCCCGGGCCATCGAGCCCTTCGGCCCGGTCGTGATCGCGGCGCACTCCTTCGGCGGCCGCGTCGCCGCGCACCTGGCCCAGCAGCGCCCCGAGCTCGTGCGCGGCATCCTGCTCACCGGCGTGCCGCTCGTGCGGCTGACCGCGGCGCCGCGACCGGCGCTCTCCTACCGGCTCGTGCGCTCGCTCGCTCGCGCGCGCCTGCTGCCGGCCTCCGTGCTCGAGGCGCAGCGCCGCAGGCGCGGCAGCGCCGACTACAACGCCGTCACCGGGCGGATGCGCGAGGTCTTCGTCCGTGTCGTGGGCGAGAGCTACCCCGAGCAGCTCGCCGCGCTCGCCGCGCTCTGCACCGCCGGCGTGCCGGTGCGGATGCTCTGGGGCGAGCACGACAGCCAGGCGCCCGCGGACGCCGGCCGCGCCGCATCCGAGCTCATCGCCGGCTCGCGCTTCCGCCTCGTGCCCGGCGCCGGGCACCAGCTGGAGGGCCCGCTGCGCGAGGCCGTGCGCGCCGAGCTGCTCGAGCTGCTGCAGGAGGTCCGCTAGATGTCCTGGCCCCAGCTCGCGGCGGTGCTCGTCGGCGCGCCGGCCCTCGTCGTGGCGACGCTGCGCTGGCTGCGCGTCGCCCAGCGGGAGCACTACATCGCGCCGTGGACGACGCGCGTCGGCTCGCTGTGGTACCGGCGCCTGCCCGGCAACGGCGTGCTCTGGGCCGCGGGCGTCCTCGCCGTGATCGCGGCGCTCGCGCTCGACTCCGCGCTCGTCGCGCTCGTCGCGATCGTGCTCGCCTGCGCGCTGCCGGTGGGGCTGTCGGTGCGCGGCACGAGCGCGAGGCTCGCCTGGACGCCGCGGCTGAGGCGCCTGCTCGGCGTCGTCGTCGCGCTCGTCGTGGTGCTCGGCGCCCTGCTCTGGCCGCTCGCCGGCACCACGGCGCTCGCGATCCTGCTGCTCGGCCTCGCTCCGGTCGTCGACCTCGCGCTCCTCATCACGGCGCCGATCGAGAGGCGGATGCAGCGCAAATACCTGCTGAGCGCGCGCACGCGCCTTCGCCAGGTGCGGCCGCGCATCGTGGCGATCACCGGCTCCTACGGCAAGACCAGCACGAAGAACTACGTCGCCCACGTGCTCGCCGCCCGGTACACGACGATCGCGAGCCCGGCATCCTTCAACAACCTCATGGGGCTCTCCCGCGCCGTCAACGAGCGGGTCGTGCCGGGCACCGAGGTGTTCGTCGCCGAGATGGGCGTCTACGGGGAGGGCGAGATCCGCGAGCTCTCCGAGTCGTTCCCTCCCGACGTCGCCGCGATCACCGTGATCGGCGAGGCGCACCTGGCCCGGATGGGCAGCCGCGAGGTGATATTCCGGGCCAAGAGCGAGATCGCCGAGCGGGCCCGCACCGTGGTGCTGCCGATCGACGACCCGCTGCTCGCCGGCCTCGCCCAGCGCAGCGAGGCCGAGGGCAAGCGCGTCGTGCGCGTCTCGACGGTCCCGGGCACGGACGCCGACGTCGTCGTCGACGCGGATGCCGGTCTCGTGACCGTGCGCGAGGGCGGCGGCACCGCATCCGCGCCGCTCTCGGTGCCGAACGCCGGCCACGCCGTCAACATCGCCGTGACCGTCGGCATCGCCGTCGCGCTCGAGCTGCCGCTGGCCACGATCGCCTCGCGACTCGAGGCGCTGCCGGACGCGCCGCACCGCGCCGAGGTGCAGCTCGCACCGAGCGGCGTCGCGGTCGTCGACGACACCTACAACGCCAACCCGGTCGGCGCCGAGCGGGCTCTCGAGGCGGCCGCCGCGCTCGCCGCCGAGCGCGGCGGGCCGCTCCTGGTCGTCACCCCCGGCATGGTCGAGCTCGGCGGCGTGCAGGCGGTGCGCAACGAGGCCTTCGGCGCCTCGGTGGCCGACCACGGCGGCACGCTGCTCGCGGTGGGGCGCACCAACCGTGCCGCGCTGCTCGCGGGGGCGCGCTCCCGCGGCGGCCGGGCGGAGGGCTTCCGCGACCGCGCCGCCGCCGTCGCCCGGGCGCTGCGGGATGCCGGCGAGCGCGGCGTCATCCTGTACGAGAACGACCTGCCCGACCACTACCCCTGAGCGCGGGGCCGCGGGCGCGGGGGCCCGGCGGCGCAGCGACTATCCTCGAACGGGCCCCGTCCGCGGGCGCCGCACCATCGCATCCGACCCGGAATTGAGGCCGCATGAGCACCTGGGCAGTCGTCTTCGGGGGTCCGAGTCCCGAGCACGAGATCTCGATCCTCACCGGCCTGCAGGCCGAACGGGTGCTCACCGCCGCCGGCGACACCGTCGTGCCGCTGTACTGGGCGCCCGCGGGCGACTGGTTCCTGGTGCCGGGCGGCACCGAGGCGCGCGACTACCTCGACGGCGCGCCCAAGGGCTCGCGGCCCGCCGAGATCCGGCTCGGAGCGGACGCCGGCATCTACGTCAAGCGCCGCGCCCTCGCCGTCGAGGCCACGCTGCTGACGCTGCACGGCGGCCTCGGCGAGGGCGGCGGCGCGGCCGCGCTGTTCAGCCTGCTCGGCATCCCCGCCACCGGGTCGAGCCTGTTCGCCGGCGCCGTCGGGATGGACAAGCTCGCCTTCGGCGGGCTCATGACCGCCAGCGGCATCCCGACGCTGCCCCGTCAGCTGCTCTCCGAGACCGTCGCGCCGGGCTTCGCCGGCCCCTACATCGTCAAGCCGCGCTTCGGCGGCTCCTCGATCGGCATCGAGATCGCCGAGGACGTCGACGCCGCCCGCGCCGTCGGGCGCGCCTCCGCGCAGCTGCGCGCCGGCGCCGTCGTCGAGCCCTACCGTCCCGAGCTCGTCGACCTCAACATCTCCTTCCGCACGTTCCCGGCGCTCGAGGTGACCGCCGTCGAGCGGCCGCTGCGCGGCGAGGGCGGCACGGCGCTGTACTCCTACGCCGAGAAGTACCTCTCCGCCGGCCCCGGCGACGCGGGCTTCACCAACGCGCCGCGCGAGTTCCCCGCGGTGCTGCCGGCGGGCGTCGCCGAGCGCGCCGAGGATCTCGCCAAGCGGGTCGCCGAGGTCACCGCGCTCACCGGCATCGCCCGCGTCGACCTGCTGCTCTCCCCGGACGGCGAGCTGTACGTCAACGAGGTCAACTCCATCCCCGGCGCCATGTCGCTCTACCTGTGGGCCCCGACTCATCCCGCCGCCCAGGTGCTGCGCGACGCGCTCATCGAGGCCCGGGACCACCCCTGGCGGCTGCCGGCCGGCGGCTTCGGCAACGGCGCCGCGCTGCGCGCCGCGGGCGGCATCGCCGGCAAGCTCGTCGGGCTGAACGGGCCGGGCCGATGAGCGCCGACCGCCTGCGGACCGTCGTCGTCATCCTGGCCGGCGGCATCGGCGTGCGCGCCGGGCTCGGGATGCCCAAGCAGCTCGCCCGCATCGCCGGCAAGCCCATCATCGAGCACACCATCGAGGCGGTGAACTCGAGCCCCGACGTGGACGAGATCTTCGTGATGATGGAGCCGAACCACCTCGACATCGTGCAGGCGTACATCGACGAGGGCCGCTGGTCGAAGCTCACCGGCGTCTACCCGGGCGGTCCCACCCGCAACGACACCACCCAGCTGGCCCTCGACCGACTGCCCGCCGACGACGTCAAGGTGCTGTTCCATGACGCCGTGCGGCCGTTCGTCGACCACCGCATCCTGCGCGACTGCGTCGAGGCGCTCGACCGCTACGGCGCCGTGGACGTCGCGATCCCGAGCGCCGACACGATCATCACGGTCGGTGGCGAGGACGCGCACATCGTCGACGTGCCGCCGCGCGCCCAGCTGCGCCGGGGGCAGACCCCGCAGGGCTTCCTCACGAGCGTCATCCGCAGCGCCTACGCCGTCGCGAGCGCCGACCCGCACTTCCAGGCCACCGACGACTGCACCGTGGTGCTGCGCTACACGCCCGAGGTGGCCATCGCCGTGGTCGAGGGCTCCGACGAGAACATGAAGGTCACCACCCCGATCGACCTGTTCATCGCCGACAAGCTGTTCCAGCTCACCACCGCCGACGCCCCCGACGCCGACCCCGCCGAGCGCTCGCGCGCGCTCGCCGACAAGACCATCGTCGTGCTCGGCGGCAGCGAGGGCATCGGCGCCTCGATCGTCGAGGCCGGCCAGCGCTTCGGCGCCACCGTGTTCCCGTTCAGCCGCTCGCTCACCGGCACGCACGTCGAGCGCCGCGACGACGTCGCCGCCGCGCTGCGCGAGGCCTACGCGGAGTCCGGGCGCATCGACTACGTGGTCAACTGCGCCGGGGTGCTCGAGATCGGCTCCCTCGCCGAGGCCAGCCAGGAGACGGTGGAGAAGGGCCTCGCGGTCAACCTGCTCGGCCCCATCAACGTCGCCCAGGAGGCGCTCGGCTACCTGACCGAGACCCGCGGCCAGCTGCTGCTGTTCACCTCGAGCTCCTACACCCGCGGCCGGGCCAACTACGGCGTCTACTCGGCCACCAAGGCCGCGACCGTCAACCTCACCCAGTCGCTCGCCGAGGAGTGGGCGGAGCTCGGCGTGCGGGTCAACGTGATCAACCCCGAGCGCACCAAGACCCCCATGCGGGTCAATGCCTTCGGTGAGGAGCCCGAGGGCACGCTGCTGAGCGCCGAGCAGGTCGCCCTCGCCGCCCTGGACACCCTCGTGCGTGACCTCACCGGCCAGGTGATCGACGTGCGCCGACGCGGATGACGGACCTCCTCGTCGTCGGTGCCGGCTTCTTCGGCCTCACCGTCGCGGAGCGGATGGCGGAGCGCGGGCTGCGCGTGCTCGTCATCGATCGGCGCGAGCACATCGGCGGCAACGCCTACAGCGAGATCGACCCGGAGACCGGCATCGAGGTGCACCGCTACGGCGCGCACCTGTTCCACACCTCGAACGAGCGCGTCTGGGACTACGCCCGGCGCTTCACCGCCTTCACCGGCTACGAGCACCGGGTGTACACCACCCACCGCGGCGAGGTGTACCCGCTGCCGATCAACCTCGGCACCATCAACCAGTTCTTCCGGGCGGCGTACTCGCCCGCCGAGGCGCGCGCGCTCATCGCGGCGCAGGCGGGCGAGGCATCCGAGCCGGGCTCCGGTGGGGCCGGTGCTGGTGAGTCCGGTGCCGGCGGTCCCGGTGCCGGTGGGGCCGGTGCCGGCAGTCTTGAGACCAAGGCAATCCGGGCCATCGGCCGGCCGCTGTACGAGGCGTTCATCCGGGACTACACGGCCAAGCAGTGGCAGACGGATGCCGCGCTGCTGCCGGGCAGCGTCATCGGCCGGCTGCCGGTGCGCTTCAGCTACGACAACCGTTACTTCTCCGACCCGCACCAGGGGCTGCCGGTCGACGGCTACACGGCCTGGCTCGGCCGGATGGCCGACCACCCGCGCATCGAGGTGCGGCTGGGCGTCGACTTCCTCGCCGAGGGGCCGTTGGCCAAGGCCGCGACGGTGGGCCGGCTGCCGGTCGTCTACACCGGGCCGATCGACGAGTACTTCGGCTGGAGCGCCGGGGAGCTCGGCTGGCGCACCCTGGACTTCGAGCGCGAGACGCTGCCGGTGGCCGACTTCCAAGGAACCCCGGTGATGAACTACGCGGATGCCGAGGTGCCCTACACCCGCATCACCGAGTTCAAGCACTTCCACCCCGAGCGCCAGGTGAGCGCCGAGGCGACGATCATCGCCCGGGAGTACTCTCGCTTCGCGCATCGCGGCGACGAGCCGTACTACCCGGTGAACACGCCGGCCGACCGGGAGCGGCTGCGCGTCTACCGGGCGCTCGCGGCCGAGGAGCCCGGGGTGCACTTCGGCGGCCGGCTCGGCAGCTACCAGTACCTCGACATGCACATGGCGATCGCCTCCGCGCTCGCCCTCGCCGACCGCTTCCCCCGGCAGCCCTGACCCCCTACATCGGTTGTGCAGGAGATTCGGTTACAGCGGTGCCGGTTCGGCGTCGCGGCGACCGAATCTCCTGCACAACCGATCTCGGTAGGCTCGACGGGATGTCCGGGCAGGGGATGAGGCGGCGATGAGCGAGCGAGTCATCGCCGTGCTCGTCACCTACAATCGCCCGGCGCTGTTCGCGGAGGCGCTCGCCGCGATCCGCGCGCAGAGCCGGCCCGTCGACGGCATCGTCGTGGTCGACAACGCCTCGGACCATCCGGTGCTCGCCGAGGCGACGGCTCCGGGCGACCTAGCTGCGGGGGGCCCGATTTCGGGCGTCCTGCCCCCCGTCGGCCCGGCCTCGGTCGATCCGGCCTCGGTCGATCCGGCCTCGGGCGATCCGGTTCCGGTCCCGCCCGCCCCGGCTCCGGAGGACCCGGCCCCCGCCGTTCGGCTCGTGCGCCTGGAGCGCAACACCGGTGGGGCCGGCGGCTTCGCCACCGGCATCGCCGTCGCCGTCGCCCGCGAGGGCGCCGAGTTGGTCTGGGCGATGGACGACGACACCGTGCCGACGCCGACCGCGCTCGAGGAGCTGCTCGCGGTGCGCCGCCGCGCGCCGGCGAGCGCCCGACTGTTCGGCTCCCGCGCGCTGTGGACCGACGGCAGGCCGCATCCGATGAACGAGCCCCGCCCGCGCCCCTTCGCCGGCCGCCGAGCGATCGCGGCCGCCGCGGCGCACGGAGCGATGCCGGTGCGCTCGCTGAGCTTCGTCTCGCTGCTGATCGACGCCCGCGCCGTGCGCGAGCTCGGACTGCCGATCGCCGACTACTTCCTCTGGAACGACGACTTCGAGTACACGGCCCGCATCCTGCGCCGGCACACCGGCTACTTCGTGCCGGCGAGCCTCGTGGTGCACAAGACGGCCGTGTTCGGCTCGACGGATGCCGATCCCGGCGTGCGCTTCCGCAACGAGGTGCGCAACAAGCTATGGCTGTTCGGCCGCTCGCGGGCGCTCGACCCGCTCGAGTGGATCGCCTACGCCGGATCGAGCGGGCTGCGCTGGCTGCGCACGGTGGCGCGCTCGCGCGACCGCGCCACGCTCGCGGCCGGCTTCCGGGCCGGCGTCGCCGAGGCCAGGCGAGCGCCCCGGCCCAACGTCGAGGCGCTCGCCGACCTGCCCGCCGCGGCGCTCGCGGCCGTGCGCGCCATCGAGGAGGGCACCGGATGACGGAGCCGTTCTCGATGCTCATGTCGGTGTACCACCGCGACCGGCCCGACTTCTTCCGCGAGGCGTTCCGGTCCACGACCGCCGGGCAGTCCCGGCGCCCTGCCGAGGTGGTGCTCGTGCAGGACGGGCCGATCCCCGCCGAGCTGGCCACCGCGATCGAGGAGGAGGTCGCGGCATCCGTCGTGCCGGTCGTGCGCGTCGTGCTCGAGCACAACCGCGGGCTCGCGCACGCGCTCACCGCGGGGCTCGCGCGCTGCGGGCACGACGTGGTGGCGCGCATGGACGCCGACGACGTCTCGATGCCGGATCGTTTCGAGAAGCAGCTGCCCCTCGTCGAGGCAGGCTACGAGCTCGTCGGCACCGGCATGTACGAGTTCGGCGCGGACGGCGTGGTCGGCACGCGCACGCCGCCCGTGGGCGAGGAGCGCATCCGCGCCTACGCGAGCTTCCACGACCCGTTCAACCACCCCACGGTCGTCTACCGGCGCAGTGCCGTCGAGCGCGCCGGCGCCTACCAGGAGTTGCCGCTCATGGAGGACTACTGGCTGTTCATGCGCATGATCCGCGCCGGAGCCCGGGTGCAGAACGTCGGCGAGCCGCTGCTGAAGTACCGGGTGGACTCGGGCGCCTACGGGCGGCGGGGCGGGCCGGCGCTGTTCCACAGCGAGCTCGCGCTGCAGCGGCGGATGCGGCAGGCCGGCTACACCAGCCGCTGGCAGTACCTGCGCAACGTCGTCGTGCGCGGCGGCTACCGCTTCGTGCCGGTGTTCGTCCGGCGCATCGCCTACCGGCTGATCATCGCCCGCGGCCCGCGGCGCTGAGCGGGGGCGCCGGGGCTCCGGGCGTCGGGCCCTGATCCGTCCCAATTGGGACGTCTCGGTCGGGTGGATCGGTAAATCGGGGCGAGTCGCCGCCTCGCCAGCGCCTGCTCCCGGCGATCCGTCCCAATTGGGACGGATCGATCGGGTGGGCTGGTCATTCGCGACGGATCGCTCTGGGCCGGTGCGGCCACACGCACCGCGGCGCGGCGCAGCGTGCCGCGGGGCGGGGCGCGGGGCGGGGCG
>JASGFF010000041.1:0-22182 GCA_047605685.1 Microbacteriaceae bacterium | reverse complement strand
CGGATGCCCGCGCCGGCGGCGGCGTGACCCCGCCGCCGCGCGGCACCCGGACGCTGCTGGTGCTGCTGTGCGTGCTCACCGCGCTGCTCGCGCTCGCCGCCGTGCTCATCGGCGTCGGCGCCCTCGGCCCCGAGACCGGCTGAGCCGGCGGCCCGAGACCGGCTGAGCCGCCGGCGGCCCGCTCAGCGCGCGCCGGCGATCCGGGCGTCCGCCGCGCGGCGCGCCCAGCGCTCCGCCTCGAGCACGCCCTCGAGGCTCATCGGCAGCGGCTCGTGCCGGTCGATGACGGCGCGCACGGTGTCGAGGATGTCGAGGAAGCCGATCCGGCCGGCGTGGAAGGCCGCGACCGCCTGCTCGTTCGCGGCGTTGAACACCGCCGGAAACGTGGCCCCCGCCGCGCCGACGCCCTTGGCGAGCGCCACGGCGGGGAAGGCGTCCTCGTCGAGCGGCTCGAACGTCCAGGCGCTCGCGACGCCCCAGTCGAGCGGCCGGCCGGCGCCGGCGACCCGGTGCGGCCAGTCCAGGCCGAGCGAGATCGGCAGACGCATGTCCGGCGGGCTGGCCTGCGCGATCGTCGAGCCGTCGACGAACTCGACCATCGAGTGCACGATCGACTGCGGGTGCACCGTGACCTCGATGCGGTCGAAGGGCACGTCGAACAGGTGGTGCGCCTCGATGACCTCGAGGCCCTTGTTCACGAGCGTCGCCGAGTTGGTGGTGACGACGGTGCCCATGTCCCAGGTCGGATGCGCGAGCGCCTGCGCCGGCGTGACCGCCGCGAGCGAGTCGCGCGAGCGGCCGCGGAACGGGCCGCCGGAGGCGGTGAGCACCAGCCGGCGCACCTCGGCCCGGCTGCCGGCTGCGAGCGCCTGCGCGATCGCGGAGTGCTCGCTGTCCACCGGGACGATCTGGCCCGTGGCGGCGGCGTCCGTCACGAGCGTGCCGCCGACGATGAGGCTCTCCTTGTTCGCGAGCGCGAGGCTCGCCCCGGTGCCGAGCGCGGCGAGCGTCGGCGCCAGGCCCACCGATCCGGTGATGCCGTTGAGCACGACGTCCGCCTCGACGTCCTCGACGAGCCGCACCGCGTCGGCGGCGCCGAGCGCCGTCGCGGCGACGCCGAACTCGGCGGCCTGCTCCGCGAGCGCGCGCGCGTTCGAGCCCGCCGCGAGACCCACGACGGTGAAGCGGTCCCGCCTCGCGCGCACCACGTCGAGCGCCTGGGTGCCGATGGACCCGGTGGAGCCGAGGATGACGACGCGGCGCATCAGCTCACGCTGCGGATCGTGAGCACGAACACGATCGTGTCGCCGCCGGCGATCGAGCCGTCGCTCGACCCGGTGTCGCCGTAGCCGTCCACGGGGGCGCAGACCACCATGAGCGTCGAGCCGACCGTCTGCCCCTCGAGGGCGGCCCGGAAGCCGTTCACCACCCCGGTGGTCGTGAACGTGGCCGCCTCGCCGCTGGCCCAGCTCGAGTCGAAGACCTCCCCGGACTGCCAGTCGACGCCCGTGTAGTCGACCGTCACCGTCGCACCCGACTGCACGACGTCCCCGTCGCCGGCGGTGATCAGGCCCAGACGGGTGCTGGCGGGCGGGTCGGCGTCCGGGATGGTGATCGTGGGCACGCCCTCGGCGTCGAACTCCACGGTGGGCATGCCGTCCATCTGGGTGTAGTCCTCGGTGACGATCGGCGGGATGACGGCCGTCACGTCAACCACGAGGACGATCGAGTCGTCGGCGCCGATGCCGAGCGAGCTCTGCCCGGAGCTGCCCCAGGCATCGGCGGGCGGGATGACGGCGACGACCCTCCCCCCGGCCGCGGCGCCGCAGATCATCGCGTCGATGCCCGCGATCGAGCTGCCCTCGGTGAGGGTGAGCTCGTCGGTGCCGTCGTAGCCGGACGCCGCGACGACCTCGCCGGTGGAGCCGCTGAGCATCGTGTACTCGACGCTCGCGCGGCTGCCGGTCAGGACCGTCTCGCCGCTGCCGGCGACGAGCGTCGTCGCCTCGGTGGCCTCGACGCTCACCGGGGCGTCGATGCTCACCGTGGGCGCCGAGCCCACGGCGCCCTCGACGCTCACGGCCTCGGAGGCGGCGCCGGAGGCCGCCGGGGCGCAGTCCGACGCGGCGTCGGTGGCGACGGCGCCCGCCGTCGAGGTAGCCGAGCCCGTGGTGGCGGTCGTGGCGCCGGCGTCGTCGACGGTGGCGGTGCAGCCGGCCAGCGGCAGCGCACACAGCGACAGGGCGCACAGGGCGAGGGCGATGGGGGGAACGGGACGGCGCACGCGGGCTCTCCAGGTCTGTGGGTATGGGGGCGGCGAACAGTCTGTCAGCGCTCGGCGCGCTCAGCGCCGCCGGGCCCGGTAGCCGAGCCAGCTGACGCCGAGCACGAGGCCGATGGCGCCCCAGGCGGTCAACAGCCAGCCGGCGGGCAGCCCGAGCAGCTCGATGCGACGGTAGACGGTCTCCGCGGGGATCACCTCGTCGTCGGCCGCGGCCGCGTCGAAGCGCAGGTCATCGCTGAGCTGGTCCTCGGGCGCGGTGACGTACACGTCGGTCACCGTGAGGTAGTCGCCGAGGTCCGCGACCTCCGTGCCGGCGAGCGTGCCCGCCCAGACCACCGACTGGGCCGCGTTGATGTCGCGGCCGGCCGTGGTGTCCTCGTGCAGCACCGTCCTGCCGTCGGCGGCGACGTAGAAGCGCATCGTCAGCGGGCTGCTCGCGTCGCTGAACAGCGCGAGCGGGAACACCGCCTCGTCCGTCGTGAAGCTCAGGCGCGCCACCGCGAGCTCGCTCGTCGTGGCGGGGGCATCGAAGGCGACGAGGGCGAGCGCCCAGCCGGCCCCCACGTAGTCGTCGATCGTGTCGTCGGTGTCGTCGGAGAGCTCGAGG
Source organism: Microbacteriaceae bacterium (assembly GCA_047605685.1). Classification (GTDB taxonomy): domain Bacteria; phylum Actinomycetota; class Actinomycetes; order Actinomycetales; family Microbacteriaceae; genus JAUASV01. The sequence continues at coordinate 19,291 of JASGFF010000041.1, read as the reverse complement.
TCGTTCTGCTTCAGCCAGGACCGCAGCGAGCCGGAGTCGGAGCCCCGGATGCTGGACTGGCTCGCCTCGCCGGTCGCGGACGGCTCCGTGGGCTCGGTCGCCGTCTCCGGCTGCTCGCGTCCCCACCAGTCGTCCTCGACGATGCTCTGCGGCGCGATCGTCGCGTCGAGCGCGGCGAAGGCGTCCGCATCGGTGGCGGTGACCTCGGCGCGGCTCGGCGTGGGGAACACCAGGCCGATGCGACCCTCGCCCGCCGGCACGGTGAGCGCCAGGTCGATCGTCTCGGTGCTGCCGTCGAAGGTGACGATGGCCCGCAGCACGGTGCCGGCGCTCGTGGCCGGCACGACCGCGGCGGAGGCCGTGGCCGCCGGGCCGAGCGCCGCCAGCAGCACGGTCGGCAGCGCGAGCAGAGCCCTCGGCAGCATCCCCCTGCCCCGCGGAACCCGGATCACGCCCACCATGCTCCCACGCCGGCCGGAGCGGCCCGCCTCAGCCGGGCAGCAGCACCGTCTCCGGCTCGTGCCGCACCGGGAAGCTCACGCTCGCGGCGATGAAGCACAGCGCGGCCGCCTCGTCGTGCAGCCGGGTCGCGAGCGCCGGGTCGCCGGCCGCGATCGTCACGCGCGGGCGCAGCGTCGCCACGGTGAAGCGGCCGCCGTCGCCGAGCTGGCGCATCGTGCCGGTCGCGGCGTCGGTGTAGCCGGTCACGACGATGCCGTGCCGCACCGCCACGTGCAGGTAGCTGAGCATGTGGCACTCGCTGAGCGCGGCGAGGAGCAGCTCCTCCGGGTTCCAGCGCCCGGCGTCGCCGTGGAACACCGGGGCGGCGGAGCCGAGCAGCTCGGGCTTGCCGGGCGCGCGGGCCACGTTCTGCCGGCCGTAGCCGCGGTAGCTCGCCGTGCCCTCGCCGCGGTCGCCGGTCCACTCGAGGCCCACCGCGAAGTGATGGTCCCTGTCCATACACTGAATCCCATCATGGCCAGCACCTCGCCCGCACAGCCCACGGAGCGTCGCGTCGTCACGGCGATCCCCGGTCCGCGCTCGCTCGAGCTCGCGAGACGCCGCGCCGCGAGCGTCGCCGCGGGCGTGTCGAGCGCCGCACCGGTGTTCCTCGCCTCCGGTCACGGCGCGGTCGTCGTCGACGTCGACGGCAACAGCTTCATCGACCTCGGCTCGGGCATCGGCGTCACGACGATCGGCCACACCGACGAGGCGGTGGTCGCCGCGGCGAGCGAGCAGCTCGCCCGGCTCACCCACGGCATGTTCACGATCACCGGCTACGAGTCGTACGTGCGGGTGGCCGAGCTGCTCGCCGAGCACACCCCGGGCGACCACCCGAAGCGGTCGGTGCTGCTGAACTCGGGCGCCGAGGCCGTCGAGAACGCCGTCAAGATCGCCCGCCGGCACACCGGCCGCCCGGCGGTCGCCGTGCTCGAGCACGCCTACCACGGCCGCACCAACCTGACGATGGCGATGACGTACAAGGCGATGCCGTACAAGGCCGGCTTCGGGCCGTTCGCGCCCGGCGTCCACCACGTGCCCGGCTCCTACCCGTTCCGTGACGGCCTGAGCGGTGCGGACGCGGCGGCGCGCACGATCGAGCACCTGGAGCGTGCGGTCGGGGCGGCCGACCTCGCCGCCCTCGTCGTCGAGCCGATCCAGGGCGAGGGCGGCTTCATCGTGCCCGCCCCGGGCTACCTGCCCGCGCTGCAGCGCTGGTGCACGGCGAACGGTGTCGTGTTCGTCGCGGACGAGATCCAGAGCGGCATGGCGCGCACCGGGCGGATGTTCGCGAGCGAGCACGCGGGCCTCGTGCCCGATCTGGTGCTCACCGCGAAGGGCATCGCGGGCGGCCTGCCGCTGGCCGCCGTCACCGGCCGTGCCGAGATCATGGACTCCGCGCACCCGGGCGGCCTCGGCGGCACGTTCGCCGGCAACCCGGTCGCGGCGGCGGCCGCCGTCGCCGTGTTCGAGCAGATCCGTGCTCGCGGGCTGCTCGCCGAGGCGCGGCGCGTCGAGGCGACGCTCCGGCCCGCGCTGCTCGAGCTGCAGCGCCGGCATCCGGTCATCGGCGAAGTGCGCGGCATCGGCGCGATGCTCGCGGTCGAGCTCGTGCGCCCCGGCACGCTCGAGCCGGATGCCGCCGCCCTCGCGGCCGTGGTGCGGCACGCCCTCGAGCGGGGCGTGCTCGTGCTGACCGCCGGCACGTTCGGCAACGTGCTGCGCTTCCTGCCGAGCCTCGCCATCACCGACGCCCAGCTGCTCGACGCCGTCGACGTGCTCGACGGGGCCTTCGCCGCCCTGTGAGCACCCAGAGCCCCGTGAGGGCCGCACCTCTGTGAGCGTATCCGCCGGCCGGGGCGGCCGATCCCGTAGCCTGCCGACCATGCCCCGCCGTCTCCTCATCGCCCTCGGCACCGTCGCCCTGCTCGTCACCGGCGTGCTCGCCGGCGCCGCCCCCGCCCAGGCGGCGTCCTCGACCAGCTACCGGCTCTACCTCGAGGGCCGGATCATCGACGGCTACAGCAAGGCCACGATCATCCGCGGCTCGGGCGCGAGCGGCGACACTCTCAAGGTGTGGGTGAAGTACCGGTACTGGGGCGCTAACACGACGCCCCGGGCCGCGGTCACCCTGGAGCGCAAGGTCGGCTCGGGGGCGTGGACGACGATCAAGCGCGCCACCCGCTCGTCGAAGTACTACTACTCCGCGAAGCTGCCGAAGTACACGGTGCCCGCCGGTGTCGCGAGCCAAACGGTGAAGTACCGGTTCACGTCGGCGAAGAGCGCCTCGCGGGGCATCACGAACACCGACCACTCGAAGACGTTCACCGTGAAGTACGAGAACCAGGCGCTGTACACCGGATTCGCGGCGACGATGTACTCCTATCTCCAGTCGTACTGCCGCACGGTGGCCGTGCACATCGACTCGGGCCTGAGCGAGACCGGCTATGCCGGCGAGTACCAGATCATGCGCGGCATCACCATCAATCCCGAGGTCGAGAGCTACAGCGCCGCCTACCAGGAGGGCATCGCCCTGCACGAGTGCGCCCACTACCACCAGTTCGCGAACTTCGGCAAGAGCGCGACCGGGCTTCAGCGATCGGACAGGCTGGCGGCGAAGATCTTCGTCAACGACGTCAACCCCGACACCGGGCAGCCCGACTCGCCCGTCGTGGGCACCTTCGACCCGGTCGAGCACGCCGCCGACTGCGCCTCGCACGCCGTGCAGCCGGCCGGGTATCTCGGCTACGGCGGCTACTGCAACGCCCAGGAGCTCGCCGCGGGCTACGCGCTGCTCGTGGAGAACGAGAAGTACTAGGGCATGTTGCTCAAGGCGGTGTCGGTCTACTCGACCATCACGCGGGCGCGGCCGTGCGCCCGGACGCCGTCGGCTTGCAGTACGGCTACGACGCGCCTGCGTCCCGGACACGAGCGGGGCGGCTGCAACGGGTGCCGGGGCACCGGCCGCCGTCCCTCGCCCGGCTACGCCGACAGTTGCGACCGGCTCCGGGTCTACTGGGTGCCACCATGGCACCCGGACGAGGCCTAGGGCTACCTCTGGATCGCGGACGGCCTCAACACCGTCACCGGTCAGCGCTCGATGTGGCAGCAGAATTACGCCACCGGGTCACCAGGCCGGCAGCGAGCAGGGCCGCGCCCAGCGGGGGCGCGACGGCGGTCACGAACCGGACCACGGCCTCCACCCCGAGCAACCAGGACTGGCCGGCGTACTGGCTGCGGATCGCCAGCGAGGAAGAACACCTAGCGCGCCGCGAGCCGCTTGCGCCGGGCGGCACCGCTGAGCTGGGTGACGACCACGACGACGATGGCGATGATGAACACGGCGCTCGCGATCACGTTGCCCTGCGGCGGGATGCCGCGCGCCGCGGCGACGTACAGGTACTTCGGGAACGTCGTGAACGCGCCCGAGTTGAAGTTCGTGATGATGAAGTCGTCAAAGCTCAGGCTGAAGCTCAGCAGCGCGGCCGCGACGATGCCCGGCAGCAGCAGCGGGAACGTGATCCGCCAGAACACCTGGGCCGGGCCGGCGTAGAGGTCGCGGCCGGCCTCCTCGAGGGCCGGATCGAGGCCGGCGACCCGGGCGCGCACGGTGGTCACCACGAAGCTGATGCAGAACATCGTGTGGGCGATGATCACGGTGCCCATGCCCTTGGGCACGCCGGCGGTGAGGAACTCCGCGGCCAGGCCCGCGCCGAGCACCACCTCGGGGCTCGCCATCGGCAGGAACAGCAGCAGCGTCACGCCGGCGCGGAACCGGAACCGGTAGCGCACCAGGGCGATCGCGATCGCCGTGCCCATCGTGGTCGCGAGCAGCGTCGCGACGAGGCCGACGACGATGCTGTTCGCGAAGGCGACGCACACGGTGGGCTCGTCGCAGATGCCGAGCCAGTTGTCGAGCGTGAAGCCGCGCCAGACGATGTTGGTGCGGCGGGCGTCGTTGAAGCTGAACACGATCGTGTAGACGATCGGCACGAGCAGGAACAGGAAGGCGATCACGCCGTACACCCACAGCGCGTTCCGGCCGAGGAAGCGGGCGACCGGGCTCACAGCAGGTCCGCCGTCCCGCTGCGGCGCACGTAGAGGCCGACGAGCACGAGGATGATCGCCATCAGGATGATCGACATGGCCGCCGCCGCGGGGTAGTTCTCCAGCTCGAGGAAGTTCGTCTCGATGACGTTGCCGATCATCTGGGTGCCGGTGCCGCCGAGGAAGCTCTCGGAGGCGTTCACGTAGTCGCCGGCGGCGGGGATGAACGTCAGCAGCGAGCCGGAGACGATGCCGGGGGCCGACAGCGGCAGCGTCACCCGCAGGAACGTCTGCACCGGGCTCGCGTACAGGTCGCCGCCGGCCTCGACATAGCGCAGGTCCAGCCGTTCGAGCGATGTGTACAGCGGCAGGCACATGAACGGGATGAAGTTGTAGGTCAGGCCGAACACCACGGAGAACGGCGTGCCGGTGATGTGGTCGTCGGAGCCGAACAGCAAGAGGGCGTGCAGCGCCGCCCACACCGGGCCCGAGTCGGAGAGGATCGCCTTCCAGGCGAGGGTGCGCAGCAGGAAGCTGATGAAGAACGGCGCGATCACGAGCGTCACCCCGAGCGCCTGCAGCAGCGCGTAGCGGCGCAGCGTGACGCCGAGGAAGTAGGCCAGCGGATAGCTGAACAGGAGCGCGAACACGGTGGCCAGCAGCGCGTACAGGAACGAGCGGATGATGTGCGGGCCGTAGCTCTGCACGACCGTGAGGTAGTTCTGCCACTGGAACGCGGCGTTGTACACGCCGATGTCGCCGGAGGGGTCGGCGGCGTAGAACGACGTCATGAGCAGCGAGACCAGCGGCACGAGGAAGAACAGCGCCAGGTAGGCGATGCCGGGCGCGAGCAGCACGAGCGCGATCCAGCTGCGCCGCTTGGGCGCGGCCTCGACGGCAGACGCCCCGCCGCCCGCGAACGCCCCGAACGCCATCAGCCCGCGTCCAGTTCCGCCTCGAGCGCCTCGCGCTGCTGCAGGGCGATCGCCGAGGTGTCGGCGTCGTCGACGAAACGACCGGGCTGCACGACGTCGGCGGGGTCGTCGCCGAGGCCGAAGCCGTGCTCGACGCCCCAGCGCAGCCACACCTCCGCGCCGAGCGCGACGACGGGACCGACCACCATGTTCTGGGCGAACACGACGATCGTGCCCATCCCGGGCACCGCCACCTGGTACTGGGTGCTCACGCCGCTGAACGAGACGTCGACGACGCGGCCCGGGCCGATGGCGTTCGTCCCGGATGCCGCGCGCGGCCGCTCGGTGAGCAGCGTCACCTTCTCCGGGCGCACGCCGATGACGATCTCGCCGCTGTGCCGCCGGGCCCGCTCGGCGGGCACGGCGAGCCGCACGCCGGCGACGTCGACGACGACGGTGTCGCCGGTACGGGAGCGCACCGAGCCGGTGAACAGGTTCGACTGGCCAAGGAAGTTGGCCACGAACGCGGTCTCGGGCAGCTCGTAGAGCGCCTCGGGCGGGCCCAGCTGCTCGATGCGCCCGCGGTTCATGACGGCGACGGTGTCGGCCATCGTCATGGCCTCCTCCTGGTCGTGGGTGACGTGCAGGAACGTCAGCCCCACCTCCGACTGGATGCTCTTGAGTTCGAGCTGCATCTGCCGGCGCAGCTTGAGGTCGAGGGCACCGAGCGGCTCGTCGAGCAGCAGCAGCGCCGGCCGGTTGACGACGGCGCGGGCCAGGGCGACCCGCTGCTGCTGGCCGCCGGAGAGCTGCTGCGGCCGCCGGGCGGCGACGTGGTCGAGCTCGACGAGGCGCAGCGCCTCGTGGGCCCGGGCGACGGCGTCGGCGATCCCGCGACGCCGGAGCCCGAAGGCGACGTTGTCGAGCACGCTCATGTGCGGGAACAGCGCGTAGCTCTGGAACACGGTGTTGACCGGCCGCCGGTGCGGCTTGGTGCGGGTGACGTCGGCGCCGCCGATGAGGATGCTGCCCGCGGTCGGCTCCTCGAGCCCGGCGACGAGACGCAGCGTCGTGGTCTTGCCGCAGCCGGAGGGGCCGAGCAGCGCGAAGAAGGAGCCGGCGGGGATGCTCAGGTCGAGGCTCTCGATCGCCGTGAAGCCGGGGAACCGCTTGGTGATGCCCCGCAGCTCCAGGTCGGCGCCCGCCTCGGCGAACGCCCGGGCGCTCGTGCCGGGCGCGGTGTCGCGCGGGGCGGGGGTGCGCTGTGCCATCTGCCGTCCGCCCGGCTCAGCCGAGCAGCACGGCCTGGAACGCCGCCTGGTACTTCGACTCCTCGGAGGTCGTGAGCGAGCGGAACCGCTTGACCTGCGCGAGCATGTCCTCCGAGGGGAAGATCAGGTCGTCGGTGGCGAGATCCGCGTCGATCGACTCCATCGCCTCCTGCGCGCCCTCGACCGGCGTGATGTAGTTGACCCAGGCCGCCACCTGCGCGGCGACCTCGGGGTCGTAGTAGTAGTTCATGAGCTCCTCGGCGTTGGCCTTGTGTCCCGAGCCGATCGGCACCATGAAGTTGTCGTTCCAGATCGTGCCGCCGGAGTCCGGGATGACGAACTTCCACTTCTCCTCGCCGACCTCGGCGTTGAGCACGCTGATGTCGCCGGACCACACGATCGCCGCGAGGGTGTCCTCGTTCTGCAGGTCCTCCAGGTAGGCGTTGCCCTTGACGTTGCGGATCTGCCCGTCCTCGACCTTCTCGGTGAACAGGTCGATGGCGTTCTCGAACTGCTCGTCGGTGAAGTCGCCGGAGATGTCGACGCCCTGGCTGAGCATGAGCAGGCCGATGGTGTCGCGCATCTCGGAGAGCACGCCGACCTTGCCCTTGAGCGAGGAGTCCCAGAGATCGTCGATGCTCTGCAGGCCGTTCGGCACCTTCTCGACGTTCCAGCACAGCCCGGCGAAGCCGCCCTGCCAGGGCAGCGAGTACACCCGACCCGGGTCGAAGTCGGGGTTCTCCAGGTCGGAGACCAGGTTCGCGATGTTCGGGATGTTGTCGTGGTCGAGCTCCTGCGTGTAGCCGAGCGTGATCCAACGGTTGACCATCCAGTCGGTGAGGCAGACGAGGTCGGCACCGATGTCCTGGCCGAGGGCGAGCTGGTCGCGCACCTTCGCGTAGTAGGAGCTGTTGTCGTCGATGTCCTCGGTGTAGGTGACGGTGATGCCGCTCTGCGCCTCGAACGCCTCGAGGGTGGTGTAGTTGCCGTCGTCGTCCTGGTCGAGGTAGGCGGGCCAGTTCGACCACTTGAGCGTCTTGTCCGTGTCGGAGACGTCGGCGGCAGCCGTCGGCTTCGAGGATCCTCCGGTGCCGGTCGAGCAGGCGGCGAGCGTCGCGGCCGTCGCCAGGCCGCCGGCGCCGAGCAGCATCGCGCGCCGGCTCAGTCGGGCGGCCTGAGCCTGCTGCACCAGCCGGCGGATGATGGGGTCGTCGGGAAGCCGTCTGGCCATGGTCACTCCTCAGCTATGCGCCTGGCAGAAACGCGGCCCGGGCCGCGAGATCGATCCTGGCACAGCGATCGGCGACCGGACCACGGCGAACAAGCGAATCGGCGACGCTGTAACAGAATCTTCACGAAATCAGCGGCTGCACGGCTCTCCGGCTGCGGAATCCGTCGTCGTCACGAGATGGGCGCGGCGCATCCGCCCGCCCGGCCCGAGCAGCACGGCCCCCGCGGCGGCGCCCGGAGGCGGCAGCTGGGCCGACCGCGCGAGCGCCCGGATGTCCGGCACCGAGCAGCCCAGGAACAGCACCGGCATCCGCGCCGCGAGGGCCGGGAGCAGCCCCCAGGCCGCCTGCCAGTCCGCGGGATCGCCGAGCACCACGGCGCCGCCCTCGGCGCGCTCCCGCGCATCGGCGGCGCGCGCCCCGACGAGGCGGCCGGGGTCGATCGCCTCGACGACGCTCTCGGGTGCGGCGGCGACGACGGCCAACGGGCCCTCGAGGGCGACGCCCACGCTCGGCGGGTGCCAGGGCGCCGGCAGCGCGGCCGGCGACAGCGCGAGCTGCAGCGGCGTGCCGTCGAGGATGCCGCGTCCGGGCGGCGCCGCCGCGTCGTAGGCCTCCGCGGGCGCGCCGGCGAGCAGGTGCTCCTGGCGCGAGGGCATCCGCAGCGTGATCCGGACGTCGCAGAGCGCGGCGAGCGCGGCCGCCGCCCCGGTGGTCCGCTGCGTCGTGAGCGCGAGGGCGAGACCGGCCGCGGCCCCCGACCGCAGCAGCGCGCCGAGCGCCTCGGCGAAGGCGGCGCGGTGCTCCTCGGGCATGCGGGCCAGCAGCGCGTCGAGGTCGTCGAGGAGCACGACGGTCTCGGCACCGCTGCCCCCGCCGTTTTCCCGGCCGCTTTCTCGGCCACTGCCCCCGCCGCGGGCCTCCGCGCGATGGGCCAGCTCCGTCACCGCGTCCCAGGCCGCCTCGGCCTCCGGTGCGATCACGATCGGCCGGGCCACCTGGCTGGCGACGAGGGCGAGCAGGCCGCTGCGCCCCGAGCGGCCCGCGCCGACGGCGAGGAGGTGGCCGTCGAGCCCGGGCCGCCAGCAGCGCAACGGCTGCGCCTGCTCCTCGGGCAGGTCGCCGAGGCCGAGCCGCACCGCGCCGAGCCGGTCCGCGGTCAGGGCGGGCAGCGCGGTCAGGGCGATCCTCGCCGGCAGCGGGTCGAGCCAGGGCCGGTGCGGCCGGGCCGCCGGGGCGCCGCGGAGCACGGCCTCGGCGTCCTCCGGGGTCGCGAGCGCCACCTGCACGGCGACCGGCTCCCGGCCGGCGATCGACAGCAGCGCGCGCCCCGCCGGCCGCGGCGGCAGCAGCGCCGCGGCGTCCGTGCCGATGAGCGCCAGCGAGTCCTGCCGGTTGTTCACCCGCAGGCAGAGGCGCAGGTCCACGTTGGCGAGCACGCCGTCGCGCACCGTGCCCGCGGGCCGCTGCGTGCACAGCACCAGGTGGATGCCGAGGGAGCGGCCGCGCGCGGCGAGGTCGGCGAACAGCGCGTGCAGCTCGGGATGCTCGGCCACGATCACCGCGAACTCGTCGACGACCACCACGAGCCGGGCCAGCACGCCCGCGGACAGCTCCTCGACGGTGCGGACCGCGTGGCGGGCGAGCTCGGCCTCGCGGCGGCGCAGCTCGGCGCGCAGGCTCGCCAGCGCCCGCAGCGCCTCGGCCGGTCCGAGGTCCGAGATCACCCCCACGCAGTGCGGCAGCCGGACGAGCGGCGCGAAGGCGGAGCCGCCCTTGAAGTCGACGAGCAGGAACGTCAGCCGCTCGGGCGGGTGGCGCTCGGCGAGGGCGAGCACCCAGCTGACCAGCAGCTCGCTCTTGCCGCTGCCGGTCGTGCCGCCGACGACGGCGTGCGGGCCGTCCCGCACGAGGTCCACGACGGTGGGTGCCCCGCCGGGCCCGAGACCGATCGGCGCGGCGAGACCCATGGGCGCGGCGGGGCCCGCCCGCTCCGCCGCGGGCGCGGGCAGCTCGGCGAACGCCACGCTCTCCGGCGGCCGAGCGGCGCCGAGCACGCCGGGTCGGTCACGGGCGGCCCGGGCGAGCAGCTCCGCCGCGGCGAGCGCGGCCGCCGCGCTCACCGCCTCCACGCGCACCGGGCCGAGCCGTCGGCCGTCCTCGTGCCGGACCACCCGCGGCCGCGCCGAGACGTCGAGCACGCAGCGGCATCCGGCCGGAGCCTGGGCCCCGGCGGCGACGACGGCGACCGCGCGCTCGCCGTGGGCGTCCCGAAGCCGGACGAGCTCGGCCGCCGGGCCGTCAGCCGGCTCCACGACGATCGGCTGCGGCAGCCGCGCGAGCCAGTGCCCCGCGGGCGGCGGCTCGGCGACGACGACGCTCGCCTGCGCCGGGCTCAGCTGGGCGGCGAGCTGCAGCACCAGCCCGCGGGCGATCGGCCGCGCGAGCGCGAGGGGCCCGACGACGGCCACATCGCCGCCGGTCGCGATCGGGGCCTCCTCGAGCATGCCCGCCTCGGCGCGTAGCCGGACCAGGCGCTCGTCCTCGGCGTGCAGCGCGCCGTCATCCTCCAGCCGGACGCGGCTCTCGGTGCGAGCGCGCCCGAGCACGAGGACGGCGTCGGCCGAGGTCCGGCACCAGCTCTCCGGGTCGCGCCCGATGCGCTCGACCCGCTCGGCCGCCGAGGGCAGCGCGCCCTCGAGCACGGCGCGCTCCCGCTCGTGCAGCTCGCGCACGCGCGCGCCGGCGCGCTCGAGCTCGGCCGCGAAACGTCGCCGCTCCTGCCGGGCGTGGCCGCGGGCGGCCAGCCGGGCGTCCAGGAGCGAGCCGAGGGCGACGAGCGGGCCCAGCACGGCGAAGACGAGCGAGAACGGCGAGCGGGTGAGCGCCCACAGCGCGAGGCTCGCCGCCACCGGCGCGAGGCACTGCAGCAGCGGCAGCGGATGCCGCGGCGGCGGCACCGGCGGTCGTGGTGCCGCGACACGCTCGGCACCGGCATCGGATGTCATCCCGGCAGTAGAGCGCCCGCCCCCGGCCAAGTCCCGCCCGCCGGGCGCCGTGGGGACGGCGCGGGAACGTGGAGGAGGCGCCGGGCCGCGACTCAGCGAGGGCCGTAGCGGCCGTCGGGGGCGGTGTCGCTGTCGTCCCGGGCGCGCTCCGGGCCCTCGACGACGTCGACGACCACGACCGTGACGTTGTCGTGCCCGCCGCTCTCCAGTGCGGCGCCGACGAGCGCGGCGGCCGTCTGTGCGGCGGGCACCGGGGCGGCGGCCAGCATCCGGATGCGGTCCTCGCGCACCTCGCCGGTGAGCCCGTCGGAGCAGATCAGCAGCCGCAGGCCGCGCCGCACCGGCACCATCGTGTAGTCCGGCACCGGCCGGGTCTCGAAGCCGACGGCCCGCGTGATGATGTTGCCCTCCGGGTGGCGGAACGCCTGGGCGCGCGTGATCAGGCCGGCGTCGACGAGCTCCTGCACGAGCGAGTGGTCGGTGGTGACCTGGTGCAGCACGCCGCCCTCCACCTCGTAGACCCGGCTGTCGCCGATGTTGAACGCGGCGAAGAACGGCGTCCCGCCCTCCTCGACGAGGGCGACGCCGGAGACCGTCGTGCCGACGCCGATCTCGCTGTCTCCGGCGATGACGCCGATGTCGTAGGTGGCCTCGAACAGCGCGCGCTCGATGGCGGCTGCGGTGGCGAGCTGCTCCCCGGTGAGCCGCTCGCTCAGCCGGACGACGACGGCGGCGCTGGCCCGATCGCCGGCGAGGTGGCCGCCCATGCCGTCGGCGACGGCGAACACGGGCGGCTGCACGAGATAGCTGTCCTCGTTGGCGTGCCGCTTGCGGCCGACGTCCGTCACCGCCGCCCAGGCCAGCCGGATGGGCGTGTCCGTCGCGGAGCGCACGGCCAGCGTCGCATCGGCGCTGGCCTGGCCGATCGCCGTCACCGGCCGACCTCGTCCAGCGACAGGATCTCCACGACGTTGCCGTCGCCGATGTCGACGAGCGCGCCCGCCCCCACGTCGACGGGCTCCCCGGGCGTCAGCGGACGGGCCGGCTCGCCGGGCAGCACCAGGACCGAGCCGTTCGTGGAGTGCAGGTCCGTCACCCGGACGGCCGCGACGAGCTGGTGCAGCTCGAGGTGCGCCGCGGAGACCAGCCGGCGGGGCGAGCTGACGCGCACGAGGCGCGCCGGGATGTCGGGCTGCCGCCCGGCGCCCGACGGGCGCCGGCCGACGATCGCCGGCCGGTCGAGCACGATCACCGCGGGGGCGCCGCTGAGCCGGAAGCCGAACAGTTGGAACGGCGGCGCGGAGTCGGGCCCGTCCTCGACGGCCGGAGGCCCGGCCCGGATGATCGTCCCCTCGAACGGCAGCTCGGCGGGCGACGTCGCGCCGCCGCGCAGCTCGGTGTCGTCGATCCCGTCCACCCGCGCTGCCCTTTCTCGGCGCTGCCCGTTTCTCGGCACTGCATCGTCGGCGCTGCCCCGCCGCGGCGCGGCCCCGTCACAGCGCTGCCCCGTCACGGCGCTGCCCTGTCGCGCTGCCGCTCCGTCGCACACACGGACGCGGCTCAGCCGATGAACGACATCACGTGCTTCACGCGAGTGTAATCCTCGAACCCGTACGACGAGAGGTCCTTGCCGTAGCCCGAGTGCTTGAAGCCGCCGTGCGGCATCTCCGCGACGATCGGGATGTGGGTGTTGATCCACACGCAGCCGAAGTCGAGATGCTTCGCCATCCGCATGGCGGTGCCGTGGTCGCGGGTCCAGACGCTCGAGGCCAGGCCGTAGCGGACGCCGTTGGCCATCCGCAGCGCCTCGGCCTCGTCCCGGAACGTCTGCACGGTGATCACCGGGCCGAAGATCTCGTCCTGGATCGCCTCGTCGTCCTGGCGCAGCCCGGCCACGACGGTGGCCTCGTAGAAGTAGCCACGCCCCCCGATGCGGTGGCCGCCGAGGGCGAGCTCGGCGTGGTCGGGCAGCCGGTCGACCATGCCGGAGACCCGGGCGAGCTGCTCGGCGTTGTTGACCGGGCCGAAGTAGACATCCTGGTCGGGGGCGCCGGTCGTGGCGTTCTCGCCGGCCCAGGCGACGAGCGCGGCGAGGAACTCGTCGCGCGCCGACTCGTGCACGATGACGCGCGTGGCGGCCGTGCAGTCCTGCCCGGCGTTGAAGTATCCGGCGCCGCCGATGCCCTCGGCGGCCGCGGCGATGTCGGCGTCGGCGAACACGACGACGGGGGCCTTGCCGCCGAGCTCCAGGTGCACCCGTTTCAGGTCCGCGGAGGCCGCGCGGGCGACCTCCATGCCGGCCCGCACGCTGCCGGTGATCGACACGAGCTGCGGCACCGGGTGCTCCACCATGAGCGCGCCCGTGGAGCGGTCGCCGGTGATGACGTTGAGCACCCCGGGCGGCAGGAACTCCGCGGCGACCTCGGCGAGCAGCAGCGTCGAGCTCGGCGTCGTGTCGCTCGGCTTGAGCACCGTCGTGTTGCCCGCGGCGAGCGCCGGGGCGAACTTCCAGGTGGCCATGTTGAGCGGGTAGTTCCACGGGGTGACCTGGCCGACGACGCCGATGGGCTCACGCCGGATCGACGAGGTGTGATCGGCGAGGTACTCCCCCGTGGCCATGCCGGCGAGGTGCCGGGCCTCCCCGGCGAAGAAGCGGATCTGGTCGACGGAGACCAGGATCTCGTCCTCGACGAGGCTCTTCAACGGCTTGCCGGTGTCCTTCGACTCGAGCGCGGCGAACTCCTCGGCGCGCGCCTCGATGGCGTCCGCGATCCGGAACAGGGCGAGCTGCCGCTCGGCCGGGGTGGTCTGACCCCAGCTCTCGAAGGCCGCCGCCGCCGCCCGGAAGGCGGCGTCGACGTCCGCCGCGCCGCTCACCGGGCTCGAGGCGTAGGCCTCGCCGGTCGCGGGGTCGATGACGTCGAAGGCCTCGGCCCCGCGCGCCTCGACGTGTTCCCCGTTGATGAAGTTGCTGAGGCTCGCCATGCCGACACTGTAGTGGAGCGCTGCCGGCGCATCCATAGCCGATGCTACGGATTCCGCAGGCATTTGCCGTGAAATGCTGCGGATTCGCTTGTGGAACCGCGGTCAGCGGGACACAATCAAGGGATGACCGCCTCCCGCGCCACCACCCGGGTGGTGCAGCTCGATGAGATCTCGAAGGCCATCGTCGAGCAGCTGCAGACCGACGGCCGCCGCTCCTACGCCGAGATCGGCAAGGCCGTGGGCCTCTCGGAGGCGGCCGTGCGGCAGCGGGTGCAGAAGCTCACCGAGTCGGGGATCATGCAGATCGTCGCCGTCACCGATCCGATGCAGCTGGGCTTCTACCGGCAGGCCATGGTCGGCATCCGGGCGACCGGCGACACCACGAAGGTCGCCGAGGAGGTGGCCCGGCTGCCGTCGGTGGACTACGTGGTGCTCACCGCGGGCAGCTTCGACGTCATGGCCGAGGTCGTCTGCGAGAGCGACGACGACCTGATCGAGCTGCTCAACCGGCGCATCCGCGCCATCCGGGGCGTGCAGTCCACCGAGACGTTCGTCTATCTCAAGCTGCTCAAGCAGTTCTACAACTGGGGAACACGATGACAATCACCGACAGCACCGGCGCCGCGATCGACGAGGCCGCCCTGCAGCGCGCGGCCAGGGACCACCTCTGGATGCACTTCAGCCGGCAGTCCACGATGGCCGAGGGCGGCGTCCCGGTCATCGTGCGCGGCGAGGGCCACCACATCTGGGACGCCGCCGGCCGCCGTTACTTCGACGGCCTCTCCGGCCTGTTCGTGGTCAACGCCGGCCACGGCCGGCGCCGCCTCGCCGAGGCCGCCGCGCGGCAGGCGGAGCAGCTCGCCTTCTTCCCGATCTGGTCCTACGCGCACCCGAAGGCCATCGAGCTCGCCGAGCGGCTCGCCCAGTACGCCCCGGGCGAGCTGAACCGGGTGTTCTTCTCCACCGGCGGCGGCGAGGCCGTCGAGACCGCGTTCAAGCTCGCCAAGCAGTACTGGAAGCTGCGCGGCCAGCCGGCTAAGCACAAGGTGATCTCACGGGCCGTTGCCTACCACGGCACCCCGCAGGGGGCGCTCGCCATCACCGGCATCCCGGCCATGAAGGCGATGTTCGAGCCGGTGACGCCCGGCGGCTTCCGGGTGCCGAACACGAACCACTACCGCGCGAGCGAGATGGGCTTCGTGGCCACCGACCCCGAGCGCAGCCTCGAGGAGTTCGGCGTCTGGGCCGCCGACCGCATCGAGCAGATGATCGAGTTCGAGGGCCCCGAGACCGTCGCCGCCGTGTTCCTCGAGCCGGTGCAGAACTCCGGCGGATGCTTCCCGCCGCCGCCCGGGTACTTCCAGCGGGTGCGCGAGATCTGCGACCGCCACGACGTGCTGCTCGTCGCCGACGAGGTCATCACCGGCTTCGGCCGCATCGGCGAGATGTTCGCCTCGAGCGCCTACGGCTTCGAGCCGGACATGATCACCTGCGCCAAGGCGATGACGTCCGGCTACTCCCCCATCGGTGCCACGATCGTCAGCGAGCGCGTCTACGAGCCCTTCGCCCATGGCACGACGACGTTCTACCACGGCTACACGTTCGCGGGGCATCCGGTCTCGAGCGCGGTGGCGCTGGAGAACCTCGACCTGTTCGAGGAGGAGGACCTGATCGGCAACGTCCGGCGCAACAGCCCGCTGTTCCGCGCGAGCCTCGAGCGGCTGCTCGACCTGCCCATCGTCGGCGACGTGCGCGGCGACGGCTACTTCTTCGGCATCGAGCTCGTCAAGGACAAGGCGACGCGCGAGACGTTCGACGACGAGGAGAGCGAGCGGCTGCTGCGCGGCTT
The DNA here is from genome assembly GCA_047605685.1 of Microbacteriaceae bacterium. Classification (GTDB taxonomy): domain Bacteria; phylum Actinomycetota; class Actinomycetes; order Actinomycetales; family Microbacteriaceae; genus JAUASV01. Next base: position 3,487 of record JASGFF010000041.1, on the reverse strand, counting down.
CCTCTCCAAGGCGCTGTTCGAGGCCGGGCTGTACTGCCGCGCCGACGACCGGGGCGACCCGGTGATCCAGCTCGCCCCGCCGCTCACGGTCGGCCCGGCCGAGTTCGACGAGATCGAGCAGATCCTGCGCGGCGTGCTCTCCGAGGCCTGGACCCGACTCTGAGCGCCGCCGGGGACCCGGCCCGGTACCGGGCGCTGTCGTTCTGGCACGACAGCTGCGGGGAGCCGCTGCTGCCCCGCCCGGCGCTCGCCGGCGATCTGGACTGCGACGTGGCGATCGTCGGCGGCGGCCTCACCGGCCTGTGGAGCGCTTACTACCTCTCCGAGCGCGACCCGGGCCTGCGCATCGTCGTGCTCGAGCGGGAGATCGCCGGCTTCGGCGCCTCCGGGCGCAACGGCGGCTGGTGCAGCGCGCTGTTCCCGGCCTCCGCGACCGCGCTCGAGCGCCGGCACGGCTTCGAGCAGGCGGTGCGGATGCGCCGGGCGATGGTCGACACCGTCGCCGAGGTGGGCCGCGTCGTGGCCGCCGAGGGCATCGACTGCGACTGGGCGCACGGCGGCACGCTGACGATCGCGCGCTCGGCGGCGCAGCTCGAGCGCGCCCGCGCCGAGATCGCCGAGGCCGAGCGCTTCGGCGTCGACGCGCCGCGGATGCTGCCGGACGGCGGGCCGCGGGCGGCCGGCGCGCTCGGCACCGTGCTCGACCCGGCCTGCGCGCGCGTGCAGCCGGCGAAGCTCGTCGCCGGCCTGGCGCGCGCCGTCGAGGCGCGCGGGGTGCGCATCCACGAGCGCACCACGGCGCTCGGCTGGCAGCCCGGCACCGTGCGCACCGACCGCGGCACGGTGCGCGCCGGGGCGGTCGTGCTCGCGCTCGAGGGCTACCGGGCGGGCCTGGCGGCCACGCACCGGCAGCTGCTGCCGCTGTACTCGCTCGTGATCGCGACCGAGCCGCTGCCGGCATCCGTGTGGCGCTCGATCGGCGTCGAGCACGGCCAGACCTTCGCCGACTACCGGCACCTCATCGTCTACGGCCAGCGCACGGCCGACGACCGGGTGGTCTTCGGCGGCCGCGGTGCGCGCTACCACCTCGGCTCGACGATCCGCGAGCGCTACGACCGGGTGCCGCGCGTGTTCCGGCACCTGGAGCGCGCGCTGCACGAGCTGTTCCCACAGACGGCGCCGTACCGCACGACGCACCGCTGGGGCGGGCCGCTCGGCGTGCCGCGCGACTGGCACGCGGCGGTGTCCTTCGCCGACGGAGTCGCGACCGCGGGCGGCTACGTCGGCGACGGCCTCTCGACGACCAACCTCGCCGGCCGTACGATCGCCGACCTCGTCACCGGCGCCCGGAGCGAGCTCACCACGCTGCCCTGGGTGGGCCACCGCTCGCCGGACTGGGAGCCGGAGCCGCTGCGCTTCGCCGGCGCCAACCTCGGGCTCGCCGCGACGGCGCTCGCCGACGCCGAGGAGCGGCTCAGCTCGCGGCCCTCGCTCGTCGCACGGCTCACGGCGCCGCTCACCGGGCACTGAGCCGGGCGGCGTGCCCGGGCTCAGCCCTCGATCGCCGCGGCGAACTGCGCGTCGTACAGCGCCGCATAGGCGCCGCCGGCGCTCACGAGCTCCTCGTGGCGGCCCTGCTCGACGATGCCGCCGTCCTGCATCACGAGGATCAGGTCGGCATCCCGGATCGTCGAGAGCCGGTGGGCGATGACGAAGCTCGTGCGCTCGGCGCGCAGCGCGTTCATGGCGTGCTGCACGAGGACCTCGGTGCGGGTGTCGACCGAGCTCGTCGCCTCGTCGAGGATGAGGATGGCGGGGTCGGCGAGGAAGGCGCGCGCGATCGTGAGCAGCTGCTTCTCGCCCGCGGAGACGTTCGAGGCCTCGTCGTCGAGCACGGTGTCGTAGCCCTCCGGCAGCGAGTGCACGAAGCGGTCGACGTAGCTCGCCCGCGCGGCCCGGAGGATCTCCTCCTCGCTCGCCCCGGGCCGGCCGTAGCCGATGTTGTCGCGGATCGTGCCGGCGAACAGCCAGGTGTCCTGCAGCACCATGCCGGTGCGGCCACGCAGGTCGGCCCGGGTCATCGAGGCGATGTCGACGCCGTCGAGCGTGATCCGGCCGCCGTCGAGCTCGTAGAAGCGCATGAGCAGGTTCACGAGCGTGGTCTTGCCGGCACCGGTGGGCCCGACGATCGCGACGGTCTGGCCGGGACGCGCCTCGAACGACACGTCGTGGACGAGCGGCCGCTCGGGCGTGTAGCTGAACGTGACGTGCTCGAAGCGCAGGTGCCCGCTGCGCCGCTCGGGCGAGCGGGCGGGCGCCGGGTCGGCGGACTGGTCGTCCGCGTCGAGCAGCTCGAACACGCGCTCGGCGGAGGCGACGCCCGACTGCAGCAGGTTGGCCATCGAGCCGAGCTGGGCGAGCGGCTGGGTGAACTGCCGCGAGTACTGGATGAACGCCTGCACGGCGCCGAGGCTGAGCGCGCCGGAGGCCACCTGCAGCCCGCCGACGACGGCGAGAGCCACGTAGACCAGGTTGCCGATGAACATCATCGCCGGCTGGATGACGCCGCTGATGAACTGCGCGCGGAAGCTCGAGGCGAACAGCGCATCGTTGCGGGCGGCGAACTCCCGCTCCGCCTCGCGCTGCCGCCCGAACACCGTGACGAGGGCGTGCCCGGTGAAGTTCTCCTCGACGTGGGCGTTGAGCGAGCCGGTCGCCGCCCACTGGGCGACGAACTCCCGCTGCGACCGCCTCGCGATGAGCGTCGTGACGACGAGCGTCAGCGGGATCGTGACGAGCGCGATGAGCGACAGCAGCGGCGAGATCACGAGCATCATCGCCAGGATGCCGAGGACGGTCAGCAGGCTCGTGACCAGCTGCGAGAGCGTCTGCTGCAGGCTCTGGGAGATGTTGTCGATGTCGTTCGTCACCCGGCTGAGCAGCTCGCCGCGCTGCATCCTGTCGACGTAGCCGAGCGGCAGCCGGTTGATCTTGTCCTCGACGTCGGCGCGCAGCCGGTAGACGGTGCGCTGCACGACTCCGTTGAGCAGCCAGCCCTGCGCGAGGCCGAACACGCCGGAGAGCACGTAGAGCGCGAGCACGAGCAGCAGCACGTGCGAGAGCGCGCCGAAGTCGATGCCCGACCCGGGGGTGATGTCGAGGCCGCCGATCAGGTCGGCCTGGCTGTCCTCGCCGGCGGCGCGCAGCTGTGCGACCACCTCGGCCTCGGTGACGCCCGCGGGGAACTGCGCGGAGATCCAGCCGGCGAAGACCAGGTCGGTGCCCTCGCCGAGCAGCTTCGGCCCGGCGACCGAGAGCGCGACGGATGCCACGGCGAGCGCGATGACCGCGATGAGCGTGCCGCGCTCGGGGGCGAGCCGGCCAAGCAGCCGCCGGGCGCTCGGGCCGAAGCGCATCGACTTCTCGGCGGGCATGCCGATCCCGCCGAAGGGGCCGCCGCCGGGGCCGCGGCGCGCCGGCGGGCCGG
>JASGFF010000040.1:0-22481 GCA_047605685.1 Microbacteriaceae bacterium | reverse complement strand
ACGGCCGGGCGCCCCGGCGTCCGCGCCGATCCGCTCCAGCTCGGCGCCGATGCGCAGCGCCTGCGCGCGGCCGCTGCCCGGCGGCACCACCCGGGTGCGGCCCGCGCCGTAGAGCACGGCGCCGACCCGGTTGCCGCCGCGGCCGAACAGCCGGGCGAGCACCAGGGCGAGCTCGGCGAGCAGCTCGTGCTTGCCGCGGCCCGGCAGCCCGGCGACCATCGAGGCCGAGCGGTCGAGCACCAGCCAGACGGTGAGCTCGCGGTCCTCGGTGAACTCGCGCAGCTGCGGCTCGCCGAGCCGCGCCGTCGCGTTCCAGTCGATGTGCCGGGCGTCGTCGCCCTCGGTGTAGGCGCGCAGGTCGGCGAAGTCGAGGCCGCTGCCGCGCGCGAGGGTGCGGTAGGCGCCCTGCAGCCGGCCCTCGAGCCGGCGGACGACCCGCCACTCCAGCCGCACCAGCAGCCGGTCGGATGCCGTCCTCATCGTCGCCCCCGCCGCCCGGTCATCGCCTCAGCCCTCCTGCAGCACGACGGTGGGGGCCGCGACCGCGCGGAGCACTCGGCCGACGATCGCGTCGGCGTCCACGTCGTCGGCGAGCGCCTCGTAGGAGAGCACGATGCGGTGCCGGAGCACGTCGAGGGCGAGCTCGGCGACGTCGGCCGGCAGCACCCAGGCCCGGCCGCGCAGGAAGGCGAGCGCGCGGGCACCGGTGACGAGCGCTATCGAGGCGCGCGGGCTCGCGCCGAACGTCACGTAGCGGTCGAGCTCGCCGAGGCCGACGAGGCCGGGGGAGCGGGTCGCGGCGCTCAGCCGCACCGCGTAGTCGACGATCGCGGGGTCGACGTACACGTCGAGCGTCTCGCGCTGCATCCGCACCAGCTCCTCGGGGGAGAGCACGGCCGTGGCGGCCTCCGCGGGGCGCAGCGAGCGCTCGACGATCGCGTTCTCCTCGACACCGCTCGGGTAGCCGACGACGACCTTCATCATGAAACGGTCGACCTGTGCCTCCGGCAGCGGGTAGGTGCCCTCCGACTCGATCGGGTTCTGCGTCGCCATCACCAGGAACGGCGCGGGCACCCGGAACGTCTCCCGTCCGATCGTCACCTGCCGCTCCTGCATCACCTCCAGCAGCGCCGACTGCACCTTCGCGGGGGCGCGGTTGATCTCGTCGGCGAGCAGCAGGTTGGCGAACACCGGGCCGAGCACCGTCTCGAACTCGCCGGTGCTCGCCCGGTAGACACGGGTGCCGACGAGATCGGCCGGCACCAGGTCGGGGGTGAACTGGATGCGCTGGAACTGGCCGCCGATCGCGTGCGCGAGCGACTTCACCGCGAGCGTCTTCGCGAGGCCGGGCACCCCCTCGACGAGCAGGTGGCCGCCGGCGAGCAGGGCGACGGCCATGCGCTCCAGCAGCTCGTCCTGGCCGACGATCGTGCGCTTGACCTCGAACAGCACCTGCTCGAGGGGACCCGGGGTCTCGGTGGTCGTGGTCATCCTGTCTCCGTTCCGGTTGTCATGGCCGGGTGTTGTCATGGCTGGGGTGTTGTCATGGCCGGGGTTGTCATAGCCGAGGCCGCTGTCACAGCTGCGGCTCCTCGCCGCCGCCGCCCGAGCCGAGGGCGGTGCCGATGGGCACGGCGAAGCCGATGCCGGCGAAGGCGTCGTCCCCGCCGGGGTCGGCGATGGAGACGACGATGCCGATGACGACGCCCTGGGCGTTCAGCAGCGGGCCGCCGGAGCTGCCCGGGTTCACCGCGGCGTCGAACTGGATGAGGCCGGTGAGCCCGTCGGTGTCGTCGCTGTCGGTGTCGTCGCTCGTGCTGCGGTCGAGCCCCGAGACGATGCCGCTGGAGACGCTGAAGGCCAGGCCGAGCGGGTTGCCGATGGCGATGACGGCGTCGCCGACCGCCGCCTCGCCGCCGAGCGTCGCCGGCACCAGGGTCTCCGGCAGCGTCGCGGGGCTGAGCGTCGCGATGTCGGTGCTCGCGTCGGTGCTCGCGACCGTCGCCGTCGACTCGGTGCCGTCGGAGAACGTGACGGTCACGGCGCTGCCGTCGTCGACGACGTGGGCGGCGGTGAGGATGCTGCCGTCGTCCGCGGCGACGACTCCGGCGCCGAGCGCTCCGTCCGCGGTCTGCACGACGACGACGGAGGGGGCGACGCTCTGGTACACCTCGGCGACGGTCGGGTCGGCGCTCGCCGTGGCGCTCGGAGTCGCGGTCGCGGTCGCCGCGCTCGACGGCGCCGCAGCGCCGCCCAGCCGGAAGGCGAGGGCGGCGACGAGCACGAGCACGGCGAGGGCGGCGAGGCCGATGCCGACCGAGCGACGGGTGGGTCTCGCGCCCCGCGGCTCGTGCTCGTCGCCCGCGGAGGGGTCGTCGTCGCGGGCCATGGCGGGAACGGTAGGCAGGCCGGCTATGAATGCGGTGGACGGATGCCGGGCGTCGGGTGGACGGGCGCCGGGTGTGCGCAGCACCACCCGTCCGCCGGAACCGTTCATTCGGCGCACCGTTCAGGCGGCGGCACCGTTCAGGCGTCCTCGCGGATCCAGCGGAACGTCAGCGGGCTCGGGCATCCACCGGTCGGTCGACGGTGCCGGGTCGACGGGGGCCCGGCGATCGTGTCGCGACGGTCGGATCAGCGCTCGCGCAGGCGCAGCAGGCGCTTCTGCCCCTGCTCACGCAGCTCGACGAGGTTCGCGCGCGACTGCACGAACTTCGTGAACGAGCTGAAGCCGAGGGCCTTCTCGCTGAACGAGGGGTCCATCCGGATCATGTGGCCCTTCACCTCGGAGGCGTTGAGCCACTCCTCGGTGTCCTCGCGGGCGTGGCCGACGCGCAGCGCTCGCACGAGCAGGGCGGATGCGGCGCGCTTGGCCTCCGCGGTGTCCGCGGGCCGGCCGGCGGACTCCGCGGCGTCCGGCTCCGCCTCGGGCTCCGACTCGACATCCGGCTCGGGCTCCGGGGAGGCGACCCCCGGCAGCACGCCGTAGCTGGTGAACTCGTCGCAGGCGCTCGCGAGCGAGCGGCTCGTCGAGCCGGCGACGCCGATGCCGACGACGTAGCGGCCCAGTCGGCGGCAGCGCTGCGCGAGCGCGATGTAGTCGCTGTCGCCCGCGACGATCACGACGTGGGTGAGGTCGTCGAGCCGGAACAGGTCCTCGACGGCGTCGACGGCCAGCCGGATGTCGGCGCCGTTCTTCAGCCCCGCGGTGGCCGTGAACAGCTGCACCAGGTCGACGGCGCGGTCGATGAGCTGGTCGCGGTATCCCGCGTTGACCGGAGCCGACCAGTCCGCATAGGCCCGGGACACGACGACCGTGCCGAAGGAGGAGGCGTAGTCGATGATCGCGCCGATGTCGACCCGGGCTTGCGTCGCCATCCGGCGGGCCTCCTCGGTGGCGAGCGCGCGCACCCGACGGGCCTGGAACTGGCCGCGGCCGTGCTCCTGGTCGAACTGCGAGATGACGATGTTGTCGAAGTCGAGGTAGACGGCGACGCGGGGCTCGGCTTGCGGCATCGTCCCAGTCTGGCCGCTTCGGTGCCGCAACGGAACTCGGCGCCCGCCGCGTCCCGGCGCCCGCCGGGCAGGCCCTTCGCCGAGTGGTCGCGGTTTACCGCCCGCGCCCGGTGATCCGTCCCAATTGGGACGGATCGGACCGCCGGGCCGGGCGCGGCCGGCGCGGCCGGTCAGACCGCGCCGGCGACGGCGCCGGGGTCGAGCGGCAGCTCGACGACGAACGTCGAGCCCTCGCCCACGCGGCTGTGCACCGTGATCGTGCCGCCGTGGGCGTCCACGATCTGCCGGACGATCGACAGGCCGAGCCCCGCCCCGCCGACGGGACCGCCCCGGACCGCCTCGGCACGGTAGAAGCGGCCGAAGATCCGGCCCTGCTCGGCGGCCGGGATGCCGCGACCCTCGTCGGCCACGGTGAGCAGCATCCGCGCGCCGTCCTGCTCGACCCGGACGCGCACGTGCCCGCCCCGGTCGCTGTACTTCACGGCGTTGGTGAGCAGGTTGTCGAGCACCTGGGCCAGACGGCTCGGGTCGAGGGTCGCCGTGAACGGGTCGCACAGCTCGCCGTCCACGTCGACGCCCGCGTTCGCCGCGCGGATGCGGATCGCGTCGATCGCCTGACGAACGATCTGCACGACCTCGACGGCGCGCGGGCGCATCGTGACCGTGGCGTCGGCCACGTGCAGCAGGTCGCCGATGCGCCTCATCAGCTGGTTCGCGTTGCGCTGCATGACCTCCAGCGCCCGCGCGACGCCGAGCGCCTCGGCGTCGATCGAATCCTGGACGACCTCGAGGTAGCCGACGATCGAGGTCAGCGGGGTGCGCAGCTCGTGGGACACCCCGGCGAGGAACTCCTCGCGGGCGCGGATGGCGTCGGTGAGCTCGGTCACGTCCCTGGAGACGAAGACGTTGCCGAGCGCCTCCCCGTCGGCACGGACCACGGGCCGCGCCGTCACGAGCAGGGAGCGCTGCTCGCCCGGCTCGCCGATGCGGTAGAGCCGGGAGTCGAAGTACTCCCCGCGCGCGGCCTGGGCCATCATCTGATCTCCGGGCCCGATCGGGGTGACGCCGTCGGCGGCAAAGACGAGGACGCCGGCCCGGGTCTCCGGGTCGACCCGCGAGCGCTCCACGACATCGGTGAAGGCCGTGTTCGTGAAGGCGAGCGACTGGTCCGGGCGCACGAAGGCGGTGCCGACGTCGAGGGTGTCGAGCACCGTGAGCGCGATCACCCGCTCGTTCTCCGACTCGACGGCGGCCTCGCGCAGCCGGCGCTGCATCCGGCCGAGCAGGCGCGAGGCGCCGTGGACGCCGAGCGCGAGGAACGAGACCGTCACGGCCGGGAGCACGAGGTCGACGTAGCCGAGCCCGGCGAGCGGCTCGTCGGCGCGGGCGAGCGGGGGGATGACGGCGACGGCGAGGGCGGAGAGCATGGCGGCGACGAGCCCGGCGATCCCGAAGGCGTACGACATCACGGTGATCGGCAGGATCTCGAGCAGCGAGAGCGCCTCGGCGTGGTCGCCGACGACGATGAGGGCCAGCACGATCGCGGCGATGTCGAGCAGGGCGGTCGCGAGGCCGACCTCCTCGCCGCGAGTCTCCCAGGGCACGAGGTAGAGCAGTGCCGTGATCACGACCACCGCGGTCCAGGGCAGCAGCAGCAGTGGTCGCGCCGCCACCGGCGAGATGAGCAGCACGGTGCCGAGGGCGGCCGAGAACAGGATGACGAAGGGCAGCTGCGTGCGCGTCAGCATCTGGCGCCGCCCCGCCGCGGTGCGTCGGGCGCCCAGCGTTCGCAGCGCGTCGCCGAGCAGCGCGGACCGAACGCTCATCGGCTCAGGACCACACCTCGAGAGTGCCCGGATTGCGCTCGACCTCGGCGTACACGCGCCGCGCGCCCGCGATCCGGTAGGGGAGCACGGCATCCACCGGCAGGCCGTCGCGGTGTGCCAGCAGCACGGTGACGCCGTCCCACTCCTCGTCGACGACGGAGTCGAATGCGATGGCGACGGCGCGGAAGTCCTCGCCGGTCTCCTGGAGCGCCGCGAGCAGCGCCTCCACCGCCTCCTCCTCGTCGATCTCGACGGGCTCGCCGTGCTCGTCGTCGTCGGCGCTGGCCTCGAGCACGGCGATCTCGTCGTCGTCGACGGCGCGGGACGACTCGATGGCGAGGGCGAACGGGAAGAAGGCGCCCTCGTCGTCGAGCGCCGTCCTCGCGCGATCGAGGGCGGTGTCGAGCAGTTGTCGCAGCTCGCGGGACGGCAGAGGCTCGGCCATGGGCTCCACGCTAGCGGCGCCGCGCCGCCGGCTCCACCAGCTCAGCCCGGCGGATCCGGCTCGAGCGGCCGGAGCAGGACGCGCAGCGCCGCGATCGCCGCGCGCTGGCCCGGGACAAGCCGCTTCTCGGCCTCGTCGAGTCGGAACCACGCCACCCGGTCGAGCTCCGGGAACGACTGCTGCCGGCCGGAGCGCGGCGGCCACTCGATCGTGAACAGCGCGCTGTGCGCCTCCGTGGGCGCCTGCGTGCTCTCGCCGGCGAAGACGGTGACGGTCTTGCCCGAGGCGTAGCGGAACACGCCGAGCTCGACGTAGTCGATCGCGGGGGCGGCGGCGCCGACCTCCTCGCCGAACTCGCGCCGGGCCGCCTCGAGGGGCTCCTCGTCGTCCTGGATCATCCCCTTGGGGATCGACCAGGCGCCGCTGTCGTGGCGCGACCAGAACGGCCCGCCCATGTGGCCGAGGTAGACCTCAGGCTGGGCACGACGGCGGTACAGCAGGATGCCAGCGCTCCGATCGGCCACGTACCGACGCTAGGCCATGTGCCCGGGCGGCGGGCGTGACAGCATGGCGGCATGCTGCTGGCCTTCTCCGTCGCCCCTGCCACGACCGACGACCCGGACGGCTCGGTGTCCGGTGCGGTGGCCGCCGCGATCCGGGTGGTGCGCGCCTCCGGTCTGCCGCACCGCACGGACGCGATGTTCACCACCGTCGAAGGGGAGTGGGACGAGGTGTTCGCGGTGGTGCGGGAGGCGACCGAGGCGGTGCTCGCCACGAGCCCGCGCGCCTCGCTCGTGATGAAGGCCGACATCCGCCCGGGCCGCACCGGGCAGCTGGACGCCAAGCTCGAGCGCCTCGAGGCCCGTCTGGCCCGGGCGGCCCGGGCGACCGAGGCGGCCCAGACCGCGGGCGAGGCCTGATGCGGCTGCGCGAGGCGACGGAGCGGGACCTCGACGCGATCCTGGCGATCTACAACCACAGCATCCGCGGCTCGACGGCGCTGTGGAGCGACGAGGAGGTGCCGCGCTCGGACCGCGCGGAGTGGTTCGCCCGGCAGCGGGCCGGGGGATGCCCCGTGCTCGTCGCCGAGGTTGGGGGCGTGCTCGCCGGCTACGCCAGCTACGCGCCGTGGCGGGAGCGCTCCGGCTACCGCTTCAGCGTCGAGGACTCGGTCTACATCGCCGATGCGTACCAGGGCCGCGGCTGCGGCCGGGCGCTGCTCGCCGAGCTCATCGCGAGGGCCGGGGCCGCCGGCCACCACCGGATGGTCGCGGACATCGAGGCCGGCAACCTCGCCTCGATCCGGCTGCACGAGAGCCTCGGCTTCGTGCACAGCGGCCTGGTGCCCGAGGTCGGCTACAAGTTCGGCCGCTGGCTCGACCTCGCGATCCTCACGCTCGCGCTCTGAGCCTCTTGCCCGGGCCCGGGGCTCAGGCCCGGGGCTCGGGGCCGTGTCCGGACCCGCCGCCCGCTACGCCCCCAACCGCTCCCGCCAGTGACGCAGCAGCGCCGCACCGGCGTCGTCGTGCACGAGGCCGTCCGCGGTGTGCACCGGGTACGGTCGCTCGAGCAGCCCCTCGGCGGGGCGCACGTCCAGATGGGCGACGTCGAGGCCGGCGGCGTGCACGTAGTCGGCCATCAGGTAGTCGCCGCGGGAGTCGCCGGCCGAGCGCCAGGTCTCCGGCAGCTCGCCGAGCGTGGCGAAGTACTCCAGTGCGCGTTCGGCGCCGCGGTCCTTGTCGAGCAGCACCGATTCGATGTCGGTGGAGATGATCGTCGGCTCGATGCGGAACGGCACGAGCCCGGCGGCGTCCGGCCTCTCCCGGTCCCGGTAGCGCAGGCCCATGCCGTGCGCGACGCAGACGTCGAAGGCGGTGTCTTGGAAGGCGTCCTGCACGGCGAGGTAGTCGGCGGAGGACACGTCGGTGCGCTGCTCCACGGAGACCATCGCGCGCTTGGTCTCGTCGTGGAACATCCACTGCCCGAAGCGCTCGGCGACGAGGGCGCGCACCGCGGCGCGCGCCGACTCGGGAACGGCGACGGTCGCGTCGAGCCGCAGCGCGCCGAGGCCCCCCACGGTGATCGGCGCCCAGGCCGCACCCTTCTCGGCGACGGCGAACATCCGGGCGCCGGGGCGGGCGAGCGCCTCGTCGAGCCCGGCCTCGCGCAGCGGCGCGACCACCTCGGCGCGCAGGAAGGCGTCGGAGCGCCCGGTGATGAAGCCGATCGGCACGCCCGCCGCGACGAGGGCGACGAGATCCTCGACGATGCTCGGGATCGCGATCGTGCGGGTCACCGGCGAGGCGATGGGCCCGTCCACGTCGAGCAGCAGGCCGACCGCGGGCCTCACGGGCGAGTGGCCGGTCGTCTCGTCATCCCCCCACTCTCGCACACCGTGCCGCGGTGTCGCGGTGGCGTCGGGTCGGCCAGAATGGGGGCGGGCCGAGGGATGCCGGGGGTGCGCTGATGTCCTGTGCACGGGTGATGCTGCGGCGTCTCGACCGTGAGATCGACGCGCTGCCGCGACCGCGGGACTCGACCCGGGTGCGCGTGCCCGGCCCGGACCCGGATCGGGTGCTGCTGTTCGGCAGCGGGCCGCTCGCCGGGTACGGCGTGCTCAGCCACGAGCGCGCGCTGCCCGGCCAGCTCGCCCGACAGCTCGCGGCGGCCACCGGACGCGGCGCCCGGGTGGACGCGGTGATCGACACTGCGATCGTGGCGCGAGACGTCCTGGCCCGACTGTCGGGGCTCGAGCTGTGGAACTACGACGCGATCGTGCTGGGCATCGGCGGCAACGACGCGCTGCTGCGCACCGCGGCCGCGGACTGGCGGCGGTCGCTCGAGACGCTGCTCGAGCGACTGGACGACACGGTGCCCTCTGGCACCGGCATCCACCTGCTCGCCGTCCCGCCGGTCTCCTCCGTCGACGTGCGGCCGGGGCTCGCGGGCCGGCTGAGCGATGCGCACGCCATCCGGCTGAACGCCGAGACCCGCCGGGTGGCGGTCCGCCACCCGCAGGCGACGTACGTGCCGTTCTCGCCGCTCGTGAAGGCAGAGTTCGACGGGCGGGGGATGGAGTCGGCCTACCGGCAGTGGGCGGGCGTGATCGCCGCCCCGCTGATCCGGCAGCTGCGCGGCACCGGCCCGGCTGGCGGGGAGGACCCGGTGCGCTCGCGGGCGTTCGACGCAGGCGGCACGGCGGGTCCGGAAGCCGAGAGGCGTTTCAGTCGCATCGCGGAGCTCGCCCGGGAGATGTTCGGCGCGGACCAGGCCCTTGTCTGCTTCCTCGATCGCGACCGGCTGCTGCTGCGCGGGGTGGCGCGCTCCGAGCCGTCGGCCGAGCGCGTGCTGCCGCGCGCGGGCTCCTTCGCGGACTGGGCGATCCGCCGGCCGGCGGCGTTCGTCGTCGAGGACACCCTCGCCGACCCGCGCTTCGCGCAGCACCCGTCGGTGCTCGACGCGCAGACGACGCTGCGCTTCTGCGCCGCCTATCCGATCGAGTCGCGGTTCGGCGAGCGCGTCGGCGTCATCAGTGTGCTGGGGCGCCGGCCGCGGGTCTGGACCGAGAACGAGTCCTCGCTGCTGCGCGATCTGGCCCTGCTCGTGCAGCGCGAGCTCGAATGACCGTTCAATAGACCGTCCAGCGGCACCAGCAAGCGTCGGAGATACATCCAGAATTAATTAGTTTAGTTCTTAGGAATCTTGCAGACTCACCGCGTTTCATCGTCATCAGCGGCCCACACTGCAGCGGCCGGTGAACGAACGAGGAAGAGATGGACGACAACCAGAGCGCGAGGGAGCACCCCGGTACCGAGGACGAGCAGCACCTCGCCAACCAGGCCGCCGCGCAGTCCGACGCCGCGCGGTCCGGGACGGTGCAGTCTGAGGTCGCGCAGTCTGAGGTCGCGCAGTCCGAGGCTGCGCAGTCCGAGGCTGCGGCGTCTGAGGCTGCGGCGTCTGAGGTGGCCCCGGCCCGTCGGCCGTGGACCAAGCGCCGCATCGCCGTCGTCTCCGCGGCATCCGCCTTCGCCCTCGTCGCCACCGGGGCCGGCGTGGGCTCGGTGGCGACCCTGGCCGTGTGGCACACCGGCTCCGACAGCAGCACCTCCTCGTCGACGACCGACACCCTGCCCGGCGGCCAGTCCGGCAGCGGCCAGTCCGGCAGCAGCCAGGGCGGCCTCAGCTTCGGCAACGGCTTCGACGACGGACAGAGCGGGGGCCAGAGCGGACTCGGCGGCCAGGACGGCGACTCCTCCGACGACTCGGCGAGCAGCTCGTCATCGACGACGGCCACCGACGATGAGTCCGCCGGCGTCGTGCTCATCACCACCGAGATCGAGTACGGCGAGGGCGAGGCCGCCGGCACCGGCATCGTGCTCACCTCCGACGGCATCATCCTCACCAACAACCACGTCATCGAGGGCGCCACGGAGATCACCGTCGAGATCGCCTCGACGGGCGAGGAGTACACGGCCGAGGTCGTCGGCACCGACGCCACCGACGACATCGCCGTGCTCCAGCTCGAGGACGCCTCCGGCCTCACCGTCGCGACCATCGACGACGACGGCGACCTGAGCGTCGGCGACGAGGTCACCGGCGTCGGCAACGCCGAGGGCCAGGGCTACCTGTCGGCGGCCAGCGGCGAGGTGACCGCGCTCGACCAGACGATCACGGTCTCGGACGAGCTCACCGGCGAGTCGAAGACCCTCGAGGGGCTCATCGAGATCGACGCGGCCATCGTCTCCGGCGACTCGGGCGGCCCGCTGCTCGACGAGGAGGGTGAGGTCGTCGGCATCGACACCGCGGCCTCCTCCGACAGCTCGGACCCCGAGGGCTACGCCATCCCGATCGAGGACGCGCTCGCGATCGCCGACCAGATCCTCGCCGGCGAGGAGAGCGAGGACATCCAGCTCGGATACCCGGCGTTCCTGGGCGTCGAGCTGGCCGAGTCGACGGGCACTGCGACGAGCGGCGCCGTCATCTCGGGCGTGATCGACGGCACCCCCGCCGCCGAGGCCGGCCTGGCAGCCGGCGACACCATCACCGCGGTGGACGGCACGAGCATCTCGGACAGCGACGAGCTCTCCGAGGCGATCTCGGCCCACGACCCCGGCGACACGGTGACCATCGAGTGGACGGATGCCCAGGGCACGTCGCACTCGGCCACGGTGACCCTGGTGGAGGGCCCCGCCGCCTGATCGAATCCCCTTCCCCGATCGGCCGCTCTTCCCGCGGCCCCGCCGGTCACCGTGAGGCCGCTCCCGTCGTCCCCTGGGCGGGAGCGGCCTCCTTCTTCGCCGGCCCGCCAGGTCGGTCTGTTCGATCACCCGGTCTGTTCGATCACATAGACCGATCGGTCTAGACTTCCTGCTACGGGGTGGGGTTCACTCGGGGGTTCGCTCCGTAGATCACGGGGGGATCCACGGTGCGCACTCGTCCGTTCGTCGCTGCTGTCCGCTTCGGCATCGCGCTCACCGGCGCGGTCGCCCTCGTCGCGCGCTACTTCTGGGCCGTGTGCTCCTGCGGCCTCGACGTCGGGAGCTTCTTCGCCTATCTGACGATCCAGAGCAACATCCTCGCCGTCCTCGTCACGGCCGCCGCCGGCGCGGTGGCGTTGCGCTCCTCGGCGGACCCGGTGCTGCTCACGAGCGCCCGCACGACCGTGCTCGCCCTCACCGGCACCTCGGGCATCGTGTTCGCCGTGCTCGTCGTCGAGGGGCAGAGCCGGGGCACCCCGCTCGACGTGCCGTGGATGGACGTCGTGCTGCACTACTGCCTGCCGGTGCTGGCGGCGCTGGAGTGGCTGCACGCCCCCGGCCGTGGCCGTTCGCAGTGGCGGGCCATCCCGGCGACGCTCGCCGTCGTCGGCTGCTGGGGCGTCGTCACGTTCGTCCGTGGCGCGATCATCGGCTGGTACCCCTACTTCTTCCTCGACCCGGCACAGGTCAGCGGCATCGGCGAGATGGCGTTCTTCTGCGTCATCGCGCTCGCGATCTTCTCCAGCCTCGGCGCCCTGCTCGTGCTCGCCACCCGCGTCGACGTGCCCGCCGTCGTCCTGGCCGCGGCCCTCGCCGTCCTCGCCGTGCCGCGGCTGCACGCCGGCCGTCTGGCCGAGCGGCGCGCCCTCGCCCTCGCCGCCTAGCCCGACCCCGGGCTGATCGGCACCCGGCACCGCGATCCCACGGTGGCAGAATCGTGCGGTGCCGTCCGCGCTGCCCGAGGGAATCCCCGCGCCCGCCTCGGGCGAGCTGCCGGCGAGCGTCGCCGAGGGCGCGGACGGCCGCGACCTGGGCGTCTACCTGCACGTGCCGTTCTGCCGGGTGCGCTGCGGCTACTGCGACTTCAACACCTACACGGCCGAGGAGCTGCGCGGCGTCGCCCGGCAGGACTACGCGGCACAGGCGATCGCCGAGGTGCGGATGGCCCGGGGCGTCCTCTCCGCCGTCCCGGGACTGCCGGAGCGCCCGGCGAGCACCGTCTTCTTCGGCGGCGGCACGCCCACGCTGCTGCCGCCCGGCGACATCGCGGCGATGCTCGCGGCGGTGCGGGACGCCTGGGGGCTTGCCCCCGGTGCCGAGGTGACCTGCGAGGCGAACCCGGACTCGGTGGACGCCGCCGCGCTCGAGGCGCTCGCCGCCGCCGGCGTCACCCGGCTGAGCCTCGGGATGCAGTCGGCGGTGCCGCGGGTGCTGCGCACCCTCGAGCGCAGCCACGAGCCCGAGCGCGTCCCGCTCGTGGTGCGCTGGGCCCGGGACGCCGGCCTCGACGTGAGCCTCGACCTCATCTACGGCACGCCGGGGGAGGGACTCGAGGACTGGCGGCACAGCGTCGAGGCGGCCATCGCCATGGGGCCGGACCACCTCTCCGCCTATGCGCTCATCGTCGAGCCGGGCACCCGGCTGGCCCGGCAGATCCGCCGCGGCGAGCTCGGCGAGCCCGACGACGACCTCGCGGCCGACATGTACGAGCTCGCCGACGAGACGCTCGCGGCGGCCGGCTACCGCTGGTACGAGGTGTCGAACTGGGCGCGCGGCGCACAGCACCGCTCCCGGCACAACCTCGGCTATTGGACCGGCCAGGACTGGTGGGGCGTCGGCCCGGGCGCCCACTCGCACCTCGGCGGGCTGCGCTGGTGGAACGTGAAGCACCCCGCGGCCTACGCCGGGCGGATCGCCGCCGGCGCGAGCCCGGCACAGGCGCGCGAGCTGCTGGACGCCGAGACCCGGCGGGTGGAGCGGGTGCTGCTGGAGACCCGGACCGCGGACGGCCTGCCGACGACCGTGCTCACCGCCGAGGGGCGCCTCGCCGTGGCCGGCCTCATCGCCGACGGGCTCGTGGAGCCGGCATCCGCCCTCGCCGGCCGCGTGGTGCTCAGCCGCCCCGGCCGGCTGCTCGCCGACGCCGTCGTGCGCCGGCTGCTGCCCGGCTGAGTCGGCCGCCGGTCACTTGATCCAGCGGATGTTGACCGGGTAGCGCCAGCCGCCGCCGCTCTGCACCCGCACGCCGCCCATGATCGCGAAGACGATGTTGACGATGATGAGCGCCCAGGTGGCCAAGGTGATCAGGATGCTGATGAGCAGCCCCAGGATCGGGATCCACTGCAACAGGGCGTTCACGATCCAGGCCACCACGAGCAGGCCGGTGACGTTGATCGTCCAGTTCAGCGCCTCCTTGCCCTCCACCGCGGTCTTCGGCCCGCGCGAGCCGAAGACGAGGTACAGGATGAGCGCGGGCAGCAGCAGGATGATGTTGAGGAAGTGCGCCAGACTGGCGTAGAGCGTGTCGTCGCTCTCCGAGAGCGGCGTGCCGGGCTGCGGCGTTCCGGGCTGGGGGGTTCCGGGCTGGGGGGTGGCGTCGGACATGATCTCACTCTTCCGTGGCGGGTTCCGTGGCGGGTTCCGTGGTGGGGCTCCAGCGCGGGGGACGGACGCGGCGGAGAGCCATACCGTAGCGGATCACTCGAGCGCAGCGGATTACTTGACCAGCCGCACAGCGAACGGGTAGCGGTACGACACGCCGTCCTTGGCCTTCACGAAGGCCAGGATCGAGAAGACGATCCGGAGGACGTAGACGGCCGGCACGATGATGAAGCCGATGAGCGCGACGAAGAGGATGTAGCCGATGATCTCGGCGCCGAGCAGGGTGAGCTGGAAGTTCAGCGCCTCCTTGCCCTCGGTGTCGGTGAAGGCGCCCCGGCCCCTCAGCACCAGCCAGATGATGAGCGATGGCAGGATGCCGAGGATGCCGCCGAGGTGGGCGAGGGAACCCCACAGCACGTCGTCCGCGGGGGAGAGGGGAGCCGACGGGGCGGCGGGCTGAGGAGCGCCGGACCCGGGAGTGGAGTCGGACATGGTCGGGGCCTTTCGGGTGGATGGCGGCCGCGCCGCACGATGGACAGGGCGGCCGTGCCACGCGATAGACGGGGCGGTCGCGCCGCCGCGGTGAAGCGGCTGCGCCGCGGCGGGTGAGGCACAACATAGCCCCGCCCACTCGCGGCTGCAACGGTATCGACACCGGCCGTCGCGTATCATTGGCAGTCAGTTCTCTCGAGTGCCAGCGGACGCTTCGAGTGCCGACGATTTCGAGTGCCGACGAGGAGGGAAAATGGTCTCCGAGCGAGGGCTCGAGGTGCTGCGGGCGATCGTGCAGGACTACGTCGAGACCCGCGAGCCGGTCGGCTCGAAGGCGATCGTGGAGCGGCACTCCTTCGGGGTGAGCTCAGCGACGATCCGCAACGACATGGCGATGCTCGAGGACGAGGAGCTCATCGTCGCCCCGCACACCTCCTCCGGCCGGGTGCCGACCGACAAGGGCTACCGGGTGTTCGTCGACCAGCTGGCCGACATGCGCCCGCTGACCGCGGCGCAGCGCAGCGCGATCGAGCGCTTCCTCGCCCAGTCCGTCGACGTCGACGACGTGCTCGTCCGCACGGTGCGGCTGCTCTCGCAGCTGACCCAGCAGGTGGCGCTCGTGCAGTACCCGCAGCTCGTGCAGTCCCGGGTGCGCCACGCCGAGCTCGTCCGCTTCGGCGCCCGCCGCTACCTCGCCGTGCTCATCACCGACAGCGGCCGCGTCGACCAGCGGCTGCTCGAGCCGAGCGCCGACCTCGACGAGAGCCTCGCCGCCGACATCCGGGCCCGGGTCAACACGGCGATCGCCGGCCTGCCCCTCGTGGACGCCGTCGCGGCGCTGCGCGCGCTGCCCGACACCTTCGCGCCCGCCGACCGTGTGCTCGTGACCGAGGTCACCGGCGCCATCGCCGAGCAGATCGGGGCGAACCGCCAGGACCGGCTCGTGATCGCGGGGGCCGCGAACCTCGTGCGCACCGAGGAGGACTTCTCCGGCAGCATCTTCCCGGTGCTCGAGGCGATCGAGGAGCAGGTGACGCTGCTGCGGCTCTTCGGCGAGGCCGAGGCCGACCGCAGCGGGGTGGCGGTGTCGATCGGCCGGGAGAACGCCGAGTTCGGCCTCGGCGAGACGAGCGTGCTCTCGAGCGCCTACACCGCCACCGGCGGCACCGGCCGCATCGGCGTGCTCGGCCCGACCCGGATGGACTACTCGAGCAACATGGTCGCCGTGCGCGCGGTGGCCCGCTATCTCACCCGCCTGCTCGGCGAGGACTGACAGTTAGGACCCGCGTGGCAGACCACACAGTGCCCGACCACTACCAGACGCTCGGCGTCGACCGGTCGGCGAGCGCCGAGGAGATCAAGAAGGCGTACCGTCGGCTCGCCCGCGAGCTGCACCCCGACGTCAACCCCGCCGCCGACGCGGCGGAGCGGTTCAAGGACGTCACGCACGCCTACGACGTGCTCAGCGACCCGCAGCAGCGCGCCCAGTACGACGCCGGCGGCCAGGATGCCGGCTTCGGCGGCCCCTTCGCCGGCTTCGGCGACATCTTCGAGACCTTCTTCGGCGCGGCGCCGCGCGGCGGCGGCTCGGGCGGGGCGCCGCGCTCGCGGGCCGAGCGCGGCTCGGACGCACTGCTGCGCGTCGAGGTGGACCTCGAGGACGTGGTCTTCGGGGTGACCCGCGACATCGAGGTCAACACCGCCGTGCTGTGCGAGAGCTGCGCGGGCTCCTGCTGCTCGCCGGGCACCCGCGCCGTGGTCTGCGACATCTGCCACGGCTCCGGCCAGATCCAGCGCGCCGTGCGCAGCCTGCTCGGCAACATCATGACGTCGAGCCCGTGCACCGCGTGCCGCGGCCACGGCACCGTCATCCCCTCGCCCTGCCCGGCCTGCTCGGGCCAGGGCCGGGTGCGCGCCACCCGCAGCATCACCGTCGACATCCCGCCGGGCGTCGACACCGGCCTGCGGCTGCAGCTGCAGGGCCAGGGCGAGGTCGGCCCGGCGGGCGGCCCCAACGGCGACCTGTTCCTGGAGGTCAAGGTGCGCCACCACGACGTGTTCAGCCGCAATGGCGACGACGTGCTCGCCACGGTCGAGGTGCCGATGGTCGACGCCGTGCTCGGCACCCAGGTGACGCTGCAGGGCATCGACGGGGAGCCGGTCACACTCGACATCCGCCCCGGCACGCAGAGCGCCGAGGTGGTCACCGTGAAGGACCGCGGCATCACCCGGCTGCGCGGCTCGGGGCGCGGCGACCTCAAGGTGGGCGTGCAGGTGGTCACGCCCACGAAGCTCAACGGCCGCGAGCGCGCGATCATCGAGGAGTTCGGCCGCACCTACAAGGCGCCGCCGCCGTACTTCGCACAGTTCCAGCAGGGCCTGTTCGCGAAGGTGCGCGAGCGCTTCCTCAACCTCTGAGGGAGCCGCTGGCCGTGGCACACCTCTACATCGACGAGTCGCTGCCCTCCGAGGCCGTGGCCGGCTCGATCACCGTCGGCGGGGCCGAGGGACGGCACGCCGTCACCGTCGCGCGGCTCGCGGCGGGCGAGCGGGTGCGCGTCGGCAACGGCCGCGGGCTCGTCGCCGAGGGCATCGTCGTCGCGGTCTCGCCGGGCGAGTTCACCCTCGCCGTGGAGCGGGCGGATGTCGAGGCCCGGCCGGAGCCGGCGCTCGTGCTCGCGCAGGCCCTCGCCAAGGGCGACCGCGATGAGCTGGCCGTGCAGGCGTCGACGGAGCTCGGCGTCGACGCCGTCATCCCCTGGCAGGCGCAGCGCTCGGTCTCTCGCTGGGAGGGCGCCAAGCTGCGCAAGGGCGTGGACCGCTGGCGCGCGATCACCCGAGAGGCAGGCAAGCAGGCCATGCGCTCCTGGCTGCCGGAGGTGCTCGAGCCGATGACGACGAAGCAGCTCGCGGCCCTCGACGGCGTGCGGCTGCTCGCCCTCGACCCCCGCGGCGAGACGCCGATCACGGCCGTGCAGCCGGACGGCCGTGACCTGGTGCTCATCGTCGGCCCGGAGGGCGGCATCGCCCCCGAGGAGGCCGAGCGGTTGGCCGCCGCGGGCGCCGAGCGGGTGCGCCTGGGCCCCACCGTGCTGCGCACCTCCACGGCCGGGCCCGCGGCCATCGCGGCGCTCAGCGCGCGGCTCGGGCGCTGGTAGCCGCGCCCGGATGCCTGGCCCGGATGCCTGGGGCTCGGATGCCCGCAGCGCGCCGCGCGATGCCGCCTCGTAGAATCGGAGCATGAGCGACGGGCCCTCGATCTTCACGCGCATCGTCGATCGCGAGATCCCCGCGGACATCGTGTTCGAGGACGACCGGGTGCTCGCCATCCGCGACATCGCCCCCAAGGCGCCCGTGCACGTGCTGGTGTTCCCGAAGAGCGGCCGGTACCGCACGGTCGTCGAGCTCGCGGCGGACGACCCGGCGCTGCTGGCCCACCTGGTCGCCGTCGCCCGGCGGATCGCCGACGACGAGTGCGGCGGCGAGTTCCGGCTCATCTTCAACTCCGGCGAGCGCGCCGGGCAGACGATCTTCCACGTGCACGCCCACGTGCTCGGCGGCCACCTCCCGGAAGGCAGCATTGGCTTCTAGCGACAGTGCCGGCGGCGGCGCCCGCGGCGCCGCGGACGACGACGCCCGCGACCCGGGCCGGAGCGCGACCGCCCGGCTCACCGTCGACGGCGTCGCGATGGTGCGGCTGCTCGGCCCGCAGGACCGGCTGCTGACGACGCTCGAGCGGCAGTTCCCCGGCGTCGTCGTGCACGTGCGCGGCAACGAGATGCGGCTGACCGGCGAGGCATCCGCGGTCGAGGCCGCCCGGGCGCTCGTCGAGGAGCTCATCGTCATGGTCAGGGACGGCCACGAGCTCGCCCCCGCGGATGTCGTGCGGTCCGCCCGCATCCTCGACTCCGGTCGGGGCAGCCCCGCGGAGCTGCTCAGCCAGGCGATCCTCACCAGCCGCGGGCGCAGCATCCGCCCGAAGACGCTCGGCCAGAAGGCCTACGTCGACGCCATCGACGCCAACACCGTCGTGTTCGGCATCGGCCCGGCCGGAACCGGCAAGACCTATCTCGCGATGGCGAAGGCCGTGCAGGCGCTCGGCCGCAAGGAGGTCGACCGCATCATCCTCACCCGGCCCGCGGTCGAGGCGGGCGAGCGGCTCGGCTTCCTGCCCGGGACGCTCACCGACAAGATCGACCCCTACCTGAGGCCGCTCTACGACGCGCTGGGCGAGATGATGGACCCCGAGCTCGTGCCCAAGCTGCTCGCCGCCGGCACCGTCGAGGTCGCCCCGCTGGCCTACATGCGCGGCCGCACCCTGAACAGCTCCTTCGTCATCCTCGACGAGGCGCAGAACACCACCCCCGAGCAGATGAAGATGTTCCTCACCCGGCTCGGCTTCGGCTCGAAGATGGTCGTCACCGGGGACGTGACCCAGATCGACCTGCCGGCCGGGGCGAGCGGGCTGCAGCTGGTCACGAGGATCCTGCGCGACCTCGACGACATCCACTTCGCCCGGCTCGGCTCGGAGGACGTCGTGCGGCACAGCCTCGTCGGGCGGATCGTCGACGCCTACGCCCGCTACGACGCGCAGGCTCAGGCGAGGACATTCGAGAAGAGCAGCAGGAAGCGGACCCGGTAGCGCATGTCCATCGAGATCAACAACGAGTCCGGCGTCGCCGTCGACGAGGCCGCGGTGCAGCGGATGATGGTGCACGCCCTCGACGAGCTGCGCGTGCACCCGGACGCCGAGCTCGCCGTCGTGTTCGTCGATGAGGGCGCGATGGAGGCGCTGCACGTGCAGTGGATGGACGAGCCCGGCCCGACCGACGTGCTGAGCTTCCCCATGGACGAGCTGCGCCCCGGCACCGAGGAGGAGCTCGCCCCGGCCGGGCTGCTCGGCGACATCGTGGTCTGCCCGCAGGTCGCCCAGGCGCAGGCGGAGTCCGCGGGACACGCCCTCATGGACGAGATCCTGCTGCTGACGACGCACGGGCTGCTGCACCTGCTCGGCTTCGACCACGCCGAGCCCGAGGAGGAGAAGGAGATGTTCGGGCTGCAGCGCGACCTGCTGCTCGGCTTCGCGCTCCAGGAGCGTCGCCGGCCGTGATCGGCGCCTTCATCGCCGTCGCCGTGCTGCTCGTCGCCTTCGGCGGCCTGCTCGCGGCCGCCGACGCGGGCCTGTCGGTGCTCAGCCGCGCCGACATCGTCGAGCTCGCCGAGGGCGCGCGCAGCCGGCGCTCGCTGCTCGCGATCGCCGGCGAGCCGGCGGCGCACGCGAACGTCGCCGGCTTCATGCGCGTGGTCTCCGAGACCACCGCCGCGGTGCTGGTCTCGCTCTCCTTCGCCTCGCTGCTGCCCGAGCGCTGGTGGCTCGCGCTGCTGCTGTCCGCGCTCATCATGACCGGCGTCTCCTTCGTGCTCGTCGGCTCGAGCCCGCGCAGCGTCGGGCGGGAGCACGCCCGCGGCGTGCTGGGCTTCGCCGCGCCGGTGATCCACGCCGGCCGAGTGCTGCTCGGCCCGGTCGCGAACGCCCTCGTCGCCTTCGGCGACCGGGTGACGCCCGGTGCCGCCGCCCGCCGGGCGACGTTCTCGAGCGAGGAGCAGCTGCTGTCGATGGTCGACGAGGCCACCGAGCTCGATGTGCTCGAGGAGGACGACCGCGAGCTCATCCACTCGATCTTCGACTTCAGCGACACCGTCGTGCGTGAGCTGATGGTGCCGCGCACCGACATGGTCGTCATCGAGCAGGACGCCGACGCCGCCGCCGCCCTCGACCGGCTGCTCTCCACCGGGGTCAGCCGGGCGCCGCTCGTCGGCGGGGACCTCGACACCGTCCGCGGCATCCTCTACGTCAAGGACCTCATCCGGCGCGCGCCCGGATCGCCGGCCGCCGAGGCCGCGCGCGAGCCCTGGTTCGTGCCGGAGTCGGCGAAGGCGGACGCGCTGCTGCGCGCCATGCAGCGCGAGGCGAACCACATCGCCATGGTCGTCGACGAGTACGGCGCCGTCGCCGGGCTCGTCACCCTCGAGGACCTCATCGAGGAGCTCGTCGGCGACATCAGCGACGAGTACGACCGGGACGCCCCCGAGGCGGAGCCGCTCGGCGACGGCGGCTACCGGGTCAGCGCGCGGCTCGCCGTCGGCGACCTCGGCGATCTCTTCGCCATCGACCTCGACGACGAGGACGTCGACACCGTCGGCGGTCTGCTCGCCAAGGCGCTCGGCCGGCTGCCGGTGCGGGGTTCCTCCGCGGTCGTCTCCGGGCTGCGGCTGGCCGCGGAGCGCATCGAGCGCCGCCGCATCCTCACGGTGCTCGTGCACCCGGTGCCGGTGACGGCGCAGGGGGGCGAGAGCCGATGACCGAGCAGTTCCGCGCCGGCTTCGCCACCTTCGTCGGGCGCCCCAACGTGGGCAAGTCCACGCTCATGAACGCGCTCGTCGGCGAGAAGGTCGCGATCACGAGCTCGAAGCCGCAGACGACCCGCCGCGCCATCCGGGGCATCGTGCACCGGCCCGGCGGCCAGCTCGTGATCGTGGACACCCCCGGGATGCACCGGCCGCGCACGCTGCTCGGCGAGCGGCTCAACCAGGTGGTGCAGGACACGCTTGCCGAGGTGGACGTCATCGGCCTCTGCGTGCCCGCCGACGAGAGGCTCGGGCCGGGGGACCGGTACATCAACGAGCAGCTCGACGCCTTCCCGCGGGCCCGGAAGGTCGCGATCGTCACGAAGGTGGACGCCGTCGGCAAGCAGCGCGTCGCCGAGCAGTTGCTCGCCGTCGACGGGCTGCGGGAGTGGGACGTGATCATCCCGATCTCCTCGCTCACCGGGGTGCAGCTCGACACCCTCGTCGACGCGCTCCTCGAGCTCATGCCGGCCTCGGCGCCGCTCTACCCCACGACGACCGTCACCGAGGAGAGCACCGAGGCGCGCATCGCCGAGCTGGTGCGGGAGGCGGCGCTCGAGGGAGTGCGCGACGAGCTGCCGCACTCGATAGCCGTCACCGTCGACGACATCGACCTCGACGAGGAGTCGCTCGCCCGCGTCTACGTCAACCTGTGGGTGGAGCGGGACAGCCAGAAGGGCATCATCATCGGCAGCGGCGGCTTCCGGCTGCGCGAGGTGGGCCAGAGCGCCCGGGCCTCGATCGAGGCGCTGCTCGGCCGGCGGGTGTACCTGGACGTGCGGGTCAAGGTCGCCCGCGAGTGGCAGCGCGATGCCCGGCAGCTCGGCCGGCTCGGCTTCTAGGGCGTGCCCCTCACGCCCATCGGTTGTGCAGGAACATCGGTCCTATCCGCCGAGATGACGACCTGGAGGCAGGTTTTTCCTGCACAACCGATGTCGAGGAACCCTAGACGCCGAGGTTGCCCTCGAAGGCGGCGCCCTCGAGGCGGGCCTTGACCGCGGAGAGGAACCGGGCCGCGTCCGCGCCGTCGACGATGCGGTGGTCGTAGGAGAGCGCGAGGTACACATAGGAGCGCACGGCGATCGCGTCGACGCCGTCGACGGTCACGACGCCCGGCTCCTTGACGACGATGCCGGTGCCGAGGATCGCGCTCTGCGGCAGGAACACCACCGGGGTGTCGAACAGCGCGCCGCGGGAGCCGGTGTTGGTCACCGTGAAGGTGCCGCCGGCGAGCTCGTCGGGCTTGAGCTTGTTGTCCCGGGTGCGGGCGGCGAGGTCGGCGATCTGGCCGGCGAGCTGCGCGATCGTCAGGCTCGCGGCGTCCCGCACCACCGGGGTGAGCAGGCCGCGCTCGGTGTCGACGGCGATCGAGATGTTCTCGGTGGGCGGGTAGACGATGCTCTCGCCGTCGACGGTGGCGTTGATGACCGGGTATGCCTGCAGCGCCTCGGCGGCCGCGAGGGTGAAGAACGGCAGGAAGGAGAGCTTGCTGCCGGTCTTCGCCTGGAAGTCGCCCTTCACCCGGTCGCGCAGGGCGGCGAGCCTGGTGACGTCGACCTTGACGACGGTGGTGAGCTGCGCCGTCGACGTCATCGAGGCGACGGCGCGCTCGGCGAGCACCTTGCGCAGCCGGGACATCGGGGCGGTGGTGCCGCGCAACGGTGATGCCTCGAGCACCGGAGCGGCGGGCGTGGCGGCGGGGGCCGCGACCGCCGCGTCGAGCACATCCTGCTTGCGGATGCGGCCGCCGACGCCGGTGCCACTCAGGGTGCTCAGGTCGACGCCGCGCTCGTTCGCGAGCTTGCGCACGATCGGGGTGACGTAGCCGGCGTAGGCCTCCGCCGGGGCGGCGGTGGAGGCCACGGGTGCCGGTGCCACGGGTGCCGGGGCGGCGGCGGGCGCGGGGGCCTCGGCGGCGGGTGCGGGTGCCGCGGG
>JASGFF010000039.1:0-22493 GCA_047605685.1 Microbacteriaceae bacterium | reverse complement strand
TTGCGTTCTCCGCTACCCGCGACAGATCGAGGGACACCATCGGCAGCGACGGGTCGAACCGCACGGTTGAAGGGCCGTCGAACAGCCCTTGGAGGTCACCGGCCACGAGGCGCCGCAGGGCGTGGCCGACGAGGCGCCCGTCTTCCGAGAGCCGGCCGTCCTCGTCGTCCGCGTGGTTGGGGGTGAGCACGCGGTCGACGACCATCGGGAGGATCGGCACCTCCGCCGAACGCACCGCGTCGCGCAGGGCGAGGTCGATCGCCGTGTGCTCCAACGGCGACAGGGGCCGGTCCAGCACCGTCTCGGCCAGCGCTCCGATCAGGTCGCGTCGGCGGGATGCGACCTGGGTGGCCCACTCGGCATCCGAGACGGTCGAGGGGCGGTGCCCCTCATCGAGCGGGTTGAGGCGGTTGCGGAGTCCGTGCCCGAGGATGATCGCCTGCCCGCCGACCGCCTCCGCGATGGCGGTGTGCTCGCCTTTGGGGTCGGAGGGGATGTAGACCTTGCGGCCGAACGGGATCGACCGCGTGTAGAGGCTCTTGGCGAGCGAGGACTTGCCGCTACCGACGATCCCAGCCAAGACGATGTTCGGGGCGGTGATGATCCCGCGCTGATACAACGTCCACGGGTCGAACACGAACGATCCGCCGCTGTAGAGGTCCTGGCCGACGAAGACGCCCTGGCTGCCGAGGCCGGCTTCGGCCAGGAACGGATACTGCCCGGCCAAGGTCGCGGAGGTGTCCTGGTGCTTCGGGAGGCGGAACGTGCCTGGCGTCCGCAACGCAGCCGCACCGCGCTCACCGGCCGAAGGTAGGTAGGTGGTCGCCCGGCGCTCGGCCTGCTCCGCCTCCCACCTCGCCTTCGCCGCCTCACGGCGGGCCTGACGGGCATCGGTCTCGACCTGCGCGGCGGCCTTCTGCCTCGCCTTGCGATGACGGCGCCGCTCGCCCTCCGGGCCGACCAGGACGCTGGTGTGCAGGCGGCTCTCGTCGCCGGTCACAGCGCGAGGCCCCGGCTTGATGCGGCGGTGCCAGGGCGGCGGGCGAACCAGTCGGTTGCCTCCCGGCGGGCGCGCGACGGCTCCCGTTCGGCACCGTGCGCGGCGGGCTCTGGGGTGTCGATGCCGAGCAGCGCTGGGTCCGGCGCCGCGTCGTACTCCCGCAGCAACGAGACGTGACCGAGGAAGGGGCTGTAGATGAGCGTGTAGGCGTCCTTCGTCGCCGTCTTGTCGAGCGCCCCGCGCGGCGGGGTTTCATAGACGTAGCCGTTGGCGAGGGCGTCCTGCACGGTGTCATCGCCGTAGTCGTACCCGGCCAGGTGCTCGATCGCCGCGTCCGTGCCGGAGGCGTGGATGAGGTCGAGCATCTTGTCGCCCTCGGCGCCGTCGAGGAACACGACGCTGATCCGCCGCCGCCCCGTGACCGATCCTCCGGCGTCGGGCGGCCGGGTGCCGTGCTCGGCCAGCTCGCTCAGCGCGGCGGCGTTCACCATCGCGGCGTCAGCGATCCGCTCGGGGAACAGTCCCTCGTTCTCCGGGCTCGTGCCGGGGTTGTCGAGCGCGTACTGCCGTGCCTCGCCGGCGGCGGAGAGGAACACGGCGAGCTCGCGCACCGCCTTGTCCGGGGCGACCGGGGCTCCGGCCCCGGTGAACAGGTCCCGCCCCTCGACGGCTTCCCCGGTCGTGGTGTCCTCGACGCGGTAGCCGTAGCGCTGGTGCTCGCCCAGCGGCGTGTCCGGCCACACCGTCAGCGTGAGGGTCCCCGCCTGCGCCACGGTCCGCTCGGAGCCGGGCAGGTCGATACTCGCCGACTCGGCGGGGTGCCAGGCGATGCGGCCGGAGTGCTGCGACGCAGCGTTCAGCCGCTCCTCGATCGCATCCAGCAGCGTTCCGGCCTGGTGCAGCTCGTCCGCAGCCGCCAGGGCCGAGGTCGCCCCGGCCGCCTGGTCCCCGGCGTCGTCGTGCGCCCGTCCGCGGTGCGTGATGTGGGCGGCGGCGAGCTGGTCGACCACTTGCCGCAGCGACCGCACCCCGCCCAGTAGGTCGCCCGTCACAGCGTAGGTGTCGGCGGGATCGGTGAACATGCGCGTCGCGTGGGCCAGGCCCCGCAGCGCCTCGAACGCCTCGGCGGCGTCCTTCCGGGGGTCATCGAAGGTCGGCATGATCGTGTCTCCTCAACGGATCGAAAGAAGTGGTGCTCGGGAGGTGCGCCAGGTCAGACTGACCGGCACAGCGGCAGCGCCGCGGCGGTGAACGCGACCGCCTGCTGACCCACCAGGCGCCGCGTCTCGCACGAGGCTTGGATCGCGGCCTGCTCGACGGCGGCCACGGCCGCGTCGAGCTCATCGACAGTCGCCGCGGAGACGGAGACGAGGCCGCTCACGCGGAGGACGCCGTGCCCGGCGGTCAGGTCGGCCTCCTGCTGGAGCACGTCATCCAGCTCGGCCGACGCGCCCGCGTCCTCGACCTGCCCGATTTTCCGCCGCTGGTTCGCGTCGCTGATGAGCTCGGTCTTCTTCTTCCGCAGATCGCGGGCCGCCTGGTCGGCGCGTACCGGCGTGTAGTGGAGGGCGACGGTGCGGAGGATGCCGTTGGACAGCACGAGCGGGGCGAGGAACCCCGGATAGACCTGCGACCTGGGCCATTCGCTGATCCACAGCACCGCATGGTGCGCGCTGTCTGAGCGCAGTCGCTCCCACGTCTCCGTCACAGCGACCGGCCCGGCGGTGGCGAGGTCGCGGCCGAGCTGCCCGTGACGCTCCAGCGCGGGCGCGGCGGCGGGGTCGTAGGCGGAGCGGAGGATGACGGCGACCTCGCCCGGCGCGAGCCACCCGGTCGACGTGAGTTCCGCGGCGCGCAGCGCGGTCGTCAGCGTCGTCATCTCCTGGCGCAGCACCGCGGCCGCCCCGCGCATCCCGCCCCCTGCGGTCCTGATCTGGCGGCCGGCGGCCTTCATGTCCAGAGCCAGCGAGATGGTCGTCGCGTGCCGTTCTCCGGCGGGGCCGGCCCGCTCGATCAGCTCCTTGTAGGTGGTCGCGGGCCAGGAGCCGTCGTCGGTGCCGTGCTGGCGCCACCACTCCGCCAGGCCCGTCCCGGAGTCCGGCAGGGTCCGCTCGCTGACCTGGATGCGGGCGATGCGCCCGGAGCGGCAGGCGGCGGCAAGGACGCGGCCCCAGCCAGAGACGCGGCGCTGCTGCTCGCCCGGATCGAGGAGCACGAACGCCGGATGCGAGACGCCGAGGATCGCGGTGAGCGTCTGCGCGTGCGGGTCGTGGATCATCGCGGCCCCGGTCTCCGAGTCCTCCCACTCCCGCAACGGGGCGGCGTCGCCGGGCAGGGCGAGGGTGCCGGCGGGGCGGGGCTTGATGACGCGGCGGCGGTAGATGAGCTGCCCGAGGTACGTCCTCGACGCCCAGCGGAAGACGATAGGAACCCACTCGATGACCTTCCGCCCGCCGGCCGGGATTACCGCGAGCAGCGCGGCCCCGGCCCAGAGCGGCGATGTCCATGCCAGGCCCATGCCGCCGCCGGTATAGAGGGAGGCGACGACGGTGAGGATCGCCACCCCGAGCACGACGAACTGCGGCAACGACAGGCCGAGCATGATGCCCCGCTTGGTGAGCCGGGAGAACTGCACGGGGTCCAGCGGGTAGTCGCTGTGCGTGTTGGTCGCCATCGTCTACTCCTTCCCAGAGGACGGCTTGGATGACGGCGGGGGTGCTGGGTCCGAACGAGGCGGCGTCGAGGAGGCCGGAGCCTGCGACGGTGCGGACGATGGCGCCGCCGGCGCGGGCCGGCCCGGCTGGGTCTGCGCGGGCGGGACGGGAGGCGGGGACACCTGCTCTGCCGCAGCGCCCGCGTGTCCCTCGGCGGCGCCGCCGACCGCGCCGCCGAGCTTCGGCCCGGCGGTCGCCGCGCCCTTGACGACCGCCGCACCGGCGACCACGGCGGCACCGACCGGCCCCGCCGCGGCACCGGCACCAGCCCCGGCCCCCGCGCCTGCTCCCGCGCCGGCGCCTACTCCGGCTGAGGAGGCTCCGCCAGCGGCCGTACTCGAGCCCGCACCGGCGGCCGGTGCCGCCCCGCCCGCAGGCGCAGCGCCGCCGGAGCCGCCAGAGCCACTCCCGCTGCTGGGTGCGGCGCCGCCGTCGAGCACCTTCTTCGCGCTGTCGGCGGACGGTGCGGCGGGGATCGGGATGGGCCGGTTGAGGGCGGACTTGGCCTCCTGCTCGGAGCTCATCGCGTGGTACATATCGAACCCGACAAAGGACAGGAACTTGTAGGTGATGTACGGCGCGAACGCTGCGACGAACATGAGGACGACGCCGGCGATGGGATCGCTGATGGAGGCGAGGTCGGCTTCGATGGGCGAGGCGACCTGGCCGATCGCCACGAGGAAGATCACGACCAGCACGAGCTTCGAGAAGATCAGGGCGATGACGAACGTGGCCCACTTGGCGAACCACCCCTTGGTCGCGTCCCACGTCGCCCCGGCGAGGGCGACCGGGCCGAAGACGATCGCCACCAGGAGCAGCGCCTTCCTGATGAGCAGGGAGAACCACACGATGGCCGCCGCGCTGATGGCGAGGCCCGCGAGGAAGATCGTCAGGATGGCCCCGACGCCGGGAGCGGCGATGTTGATGCCGGCCAGGCCTGTCGCGAGCAGCGCGATCTGCGTGCCCATCGTCTCCATCGAGTTCCCGGTGGCCTGCACGATCCCGACCGCGAGCTGATCGGTCACTTCCAGCAGCAGCGCGGTGAGCGTGATGACCAAGAACGACCCCAGCACCGACTTCGCCAGCTCGAGGGCGGCACGGCTGAGGGCGGTCGGGTCGCGGTGGATGAGGCCCGTGATGAGTTGCAGGCAGAAGAACACGAGCATGATGAACGCGGCGACGCCGAACAGGATGTTGTAGATGCCGACGTACTCGGCGCTCGTGACGTCCACGAGCGTCGTGGTGTCGAACACCCACCACACCGCCTCGAACAGCCACGCGGCGGCGCCGGCCATCGCCTGGCCGAGCCAGTCGAACGGGGCGGCCACGAGAGAGGCGACCCCTTCGCCTACGAAGTCGCAGACCGAGGAGATGACCGGGACATCGCAGATGCTCACAGCAGCCACCCCAGCGGCGGGCGCATGGTCGGGGTCGTCATTAGACGGCCTGCCCCACGCCCCAGAAGAAGTTGATGAGCGTCACCGCGGCACCGCAGATGA
This sequence comes from Microbacteriaceae bacterium, assembly GCA_047605685.1. Classification (GTDB taxonomy): domain Bacteria; phylum Actinomycetota; class Actinomycetes; order Actinomycetales; family Microbacteriaceae; genus JAUASV01. The sequence continues at coordinate 17,280 of JASGFF010000039.1, read as the reverse complement.
TCGCCGCCCCGCAGGAGACGAGCACGCCGACCTTGCCGCGCGAGGCGAGGTGCGGGTTCGAGCTGTTGGCACCGAAGCCCCAGACGATCGCGCTGATGATGAGCGCGAGCACGCTGAGGATGAGGCCCACGGTCATCACCGCGCCGACGATGATGCGAAGCTGCTCGATGCCTGGAAGGCCCGAGCTGTTGGGGTCGATGTCGATCACGGTTGTGCTCCCTTGACTGGTCGAGACGAGTTCTCGACGGTCAGGTGCACCCCGTCCCTCCAGCGGGCGGCATCCTCGCCGGCGGGTTAGAGCTCGGTGCCGATGTCGAGGAGGAAGTTCATCCACGCGACCCCGGCACCGGCCAGCGCCGCGGCGCCGATGGCGACGAACAGGCCGACACGGGCCTTGGTCGCGGCCTGGTAGTTCCCGCTGCTGGATGCGATCGCCCACACGATGGCGCAGACGATGAGCATGAGCACCGCAGTCACCAGGACGAACATGAGCAGCGCGCCGACGATGGACTGCAGCTCCGCGGAGGCGCCCACGCCGTCGAAGTTCGGGAACACGTCCATCACGCACCCCCGGCGGAGCAGGTGGCGAGGGTCGCGTCGCCGGCGGCGATGCCTTCGGCGCCGTGCTCGGTCAGCCAGGCGTCCGCGTCGACGGCCTCGGCGCCTCGTCCGCCGGGTCGGATTTCCAGGTGCAGGTGCGGGCCGGTCGACTTCCCCGAGGAACCGACATCGCCGATGTGCTGCCCGGCGGTGACCGTCTGCCCCTCGACGACGTGGATGCCGGTCTCCCACATATGGGCGTAATACGAGGCGACCCGCTGCCCGCCGACCGTGTGCTCGATGATGACGAGCCCGCCATAGGAGCCGGAGTATTCGGCGTGCACCACGAGACCGTCCGCGACGGCGAGGATCGGGGTGCCGTCCGCGGCGGCGAAGTCGCTGCCGGAGTGGAATGCCCGCTCCCCGGTCATCGGGTCCTCGCGCCACCCGAACGGACTCGTCCGCACCCAGGTCCCCTCGGGGAGCGGGAACACGAGCCGGGTGGTCTCCGGCACGACTGGAGCCGCATCCGACCCGCCGCCCGAGGTCGCCGGCCGGGTGAGGACGGTCAGGATCGCCTCGGCGACCGGCTGGTAGTTCTGGTAGCGGTCGGGATACGCGGACACCTCGACGGCCTGCGCCGCCTCTCCGGGATCGAGGCTCTGCCAGCCGGGGATGTCGAGCAGCCCCCTGGGGCTCGGGTAGTTCGGGCCGGTCGGCCCTCCGTAGAACGCGCGAGTCTGGTAGGTCGCATCCATGAGTTCCGAGACGGTGCCCCACCCGGAGGCGGGGCGCATCTGGAACAGGCCGAGGCTGTCGTGGTCGGAGCCGTTGCCGTCGTTGTCGTAGTCGCCGGACTCGGGGTAGGCGCTCGTGTTGGCGAGCATCCGCAGGCGCGACTCGGTGAGGGCGGCCATGAGCGCGATGACCACGCTGGGACGGCCGACGCCGGAGGTCTGCCCGCCGACCGTGATGATCGTCGCCGCACGGGTGAGCTGCGTCTTGCCGAGGGTGATGGTGGTGCCGTCCTTGGTGGTCGCGGTGAGCGAGTCCGGGATCGGGCCGACCGTCAGCGATCCGGGCAGGCAGACCGCCTGCGCGGACGGGTTCACCAGCGTCGCCACCCCGAGCAGCACGGACGACGGTGCCAGGAACAGTAGGGCGACCGCGGCGGCGGCCAGCTTCTTCATCACGGCCGGCTCCTCTCAGCGGAGGGGGTTGTCGAGCTCGGACAGCCGCAGTACCTCGCACAGCACCGACGACGCCGAGCGGCCGGGGATCGGGGGCGTGCAGACGAGGAAGACCGTGAACGACACGGGCCGGGATGCCTCGACGGGGGTGGTGCCCCAGGTGCCGTCGCGGTGCCGCGTGCCGGTGATCGTGTACGCGGTCGCCCCCTCGGGAATCTGACCCGGCGCGGCCTGCTCGACCGCGGTCGCCCAGGCATCCGGGATCACGGCGGAGCCGATGGTGAGCCACTGGCGTGTCGCGTACTGCCGGAGCTGGCCCCACGCCTGTGTCGTCGGCAGGTAGGCGCGCACGTCGCTCACGAAGGCGTCGGCCTCGACGTCGGCGGCGACATCCGCGAGCACTTGCGCGTAGTCGGACGGGCTGTAGCCGGAGGCGGTGTCCCAGGTGAACAGGGCCACGGCAACCGCGCGGGCGAACGCCTCGGGGCCGCCCGTTCGCGGCACCGCGGCCGGGCCCGTCCCCGTGGTCGGCGCGGGCGAGACGGTGATCGACGGCGCCGGCTCACCCGAGGGCGTCGGCTGGCTGGTCGCGGGGCCGCGCAGCAGCCCGTAGATGCCGACGCCCACGAGGATCAGCAGCGCGAGGCCGCCGGCGATGGCGGCGATGAGCAGACGTCGGCGGCGACGGTCGGTGTCAGCGGGGTTCATGCGCGAAGTCCTTTCCCGGACGAGTAGCGGGGTCGTCGGGGAGGTGCGCCACCACGCGCACGACCGCCAGGTTCAGGCGATGTGCTCGGTGCGCGAGCGCCGCGCGAGACAGGCCGCGTCCGCGAACGCGAGAGTGCCGGTGACGGTGCGCTCGAACCTGGCCCATTGGTCATCGGTGAGCGCCGGGCCGACCGCGGTGGGGTCGTAGTGGGCCCACCACTCGGCCATGTCGTCCCAGGTCGCGGTGAACACGCTCAGCGGGAACGGCACCGGCAGCCCGCTCTCGACCGCCGTCAGCGCAGGCCGCTTCGTCTTCCGCCCGGCCGTCTTCGCGGCCTTCACGCGGGCGAGGGCGGCCTTCGCCAGCGCCTCCATCTCTGCCGCCTTCGCCTCCTGCTCGGCCAGCCGCACCGCGGCGGCCTCGGAACGGGCCTGCTCCCGCAGCCCGGCCGGCTGGGAGGCGTCGCCGGCGAGCCGGTCGAGCTCCGCCAGGGACAGCTCCGTGTTGATCCGCAGGTGCGAGGGGTAGACCTTCTCGCCGGCCCTGATCCGCTCGACCTCCTCTGCCGCGAGGCGTCGCACGGTCTCGGGCTGGGACTCGTCGGCGGCGAGGTCTTCCAGTCGGCCGATGCGCTCGAACGTCGTGTGGGAGTCGCGGCCGGTCAGCATGATCGCCGCCTGCACCCGCGCTTCCCCTGGGGTCGTCTCCCACGGTGCCGTCAAGTTACCGGGACCGTCTTCCCCGGCGTCGCCGGCGGGCCGGAATCGGGTCGCCTCCTGTCGGCGGGCGGCGTCCTCGGCCAGCAGGGTCTTCAGCTCCCGGTAGAGCGCGGCGGCTTCGAGCTGCGTCAGCGGCTTGTGCAGGAGGTTGTCGTCCTGCTCCGCGAGGAGCTGCCCGAGCCGGTCGGAGACGCCGGAGCGCACCCACACGTTCACGGTCTTCCAGCGGAGGAGCTTGATCGCCGCGAGGCGGCGGGCGCCGCAGATCAGGTGCCCGTCGAGGGTGATCGTGATGGGCTGCAACAGGCCGTTGCGGCGGATCGACTCGACCAGCGGGGCCAGGTCTCCGAGGTCGTGGCGGTGCCGCCGGCCGACCGTGATGGAGTCCACGGTGCGCTCCAGCTCGATGTGCCCCGCCGGCGGCGTGCTCACGGCCCATCACCGCCTGGGGCGGCGAGGCTGACGGCGAGCACGAGGTCGTCGTCCAGCAGCAGGGCACGCAGCGGCTCGCCGATCAGCAGCCGCACCAGCAGACCGCGGCCGGCTTTCGTGTGCGCGAGGTCGGGGTCCGGGGTGCCGAGCACGATCCGCAGCAGCCCGGTCCAGGAGGAGCCGGGCAGGTCGAGGAGGGCGCGGGCCTGCCGGTCGCGGCGCAGCGTCTCGAACGCCGAACCCCGTGACGGCGCCTCCGCGAGGCGGGCCGTGACGTACTCGACCGCGGCCCGCACGGTCTCCGGCTCCCAGCCCAGCAGGCAGAAGAACCCGATCACGTCCTCGACTGCGGAGGCGGCGTTCATCGTCGGCGCCGCCTCCGGCACATCCGGCTCGTCGTCGTCAGGGTCGGCGAAGGGGTCGACGTGGAAGGCGGGGTGGTAGTCCGACAGCGGGTTCTCGCGGTCGCTGAACCGCTCCGCGTCATGGAACACCGAATACCTCGGCCGGCGGGCTTGGTGGACGGAGCAGAGCAGCCCATTGCCACGTTCCTCGCCGATGCAGGTCACCTGCACCGCCTTCGTCACCACCGCCCACGGGTCCTCCGCCCGCCGGGTCGCGGCGCCCCGCATCGCCTCGAACGCCGCCGACGCGGCCTCCCACGGGTCGAGGCCGTGCTTGCGGGCCAGGGCTGTGTACTTCTCGGCCGCGTGCTGCATCAGCGCGGCCGCCTCCGGGTCGTCCCGCCATGCGCCGCGGCCCTGCTCGTGCAGGCGGTTCAGCAGGGCGCGCAACTCCTCCGAGTCCTCGAAACGGCTCCGCGGCTCGCGGACGGTTGTGGCTCGCATTCCGGCACCTCCTGAACGAGAGGTGCGCGCACGCCATCCAGCACTCACGTTCGCCGCGATGCCGGGGGCGCGCATGGCTAACTCACCCCAGCCCGATCCCGGACCGCGACACCCAGGAGAACCGCTCCCCGGAGCCACGGCCGAACGCCGACGCCGGGGGCAGCTTCCGCGCCCGCTCGCTGAGCGAGCGCACCCCGGTCCGGGTCGCCCGGTAGGTCTGCCCCGGCACCCGACGCGCACGGCGGGCGAGCTCGGCCTGGAAGTCGATCCCGCGCCCGGCGATCCGCCCCGACCGCGACACCAGCAGCTCGGACGGGCGCACCCACTCGACCCCGCGAGCCTTCGCCTTCGCCGTCTCATCCTTCGCCGCGGCCAGCGAGGGGTCCTTGTGGCGGGCGAGCTCCGAGGTCTCCACTTCCTTGACCTTCGCCAGCCGGCGCTCCTGATCCGCGTCGTCGCGGACGATGGAACGCGGCGTGATGTGCTCGTTCATGCGATCAGCTCCCTCTCGGTCTCCTGCCGATCAGGTGCACCAATAGGGGCCGTCTCCTGCCTCGGGAACCACCGGCCCACCGTGGACGGGGCCACATCGAGCTCTCGGGCGATCGCCTTGTTCGACCACCCCTCCTCCCGCAGCCGCGCGGCGACCAGCCGCCGGCCAGATCGTTCCGGCACGACGTCGGTGGCCGGCTCCGACACGGCGGGCCCGGCATCCTCGGTCGCCGCTTCGGTCGGGTCGGCGGGGCGGGAGCGGACGAGCACCACGGTCAGGTGCGTCGAGGCCAGCAGCACCAGCGGCGGCACCGCCGCGACGCACGCGGCGAGCACTCCGGGCACGTCGGCGTCGGCGGCGACGACCGCGTGCAGCGCGTTCGCGGTGACCGAGATGAGCGCACCGCCGGCCAGTAGCGTCCACGGATACCAGGCGGCCGTCTGCCCGGCGAGGGCGACGACCGCGACCGTGGCGACCACGATCAGGCCGTCCACGATCACCGGCCACGCCCACGCCTGCCCTGCATCCACCCCGGAGCGTCGGGCGAGGTCCGCGAGCGCGGTGAAGGACAGCCAGAACGCGCCGGCCGCGATCAGCACCGTCCCGGCGACGGCGGTGACCACCGCCAGCCGAGCGCCCCGTATCCGGGCGGTGAGGTTCACGAGAGCACCTGGCTTCCGACCCCCGCCGCACGGCGGGGCGGCTCCGCCTGCCCCGGCGCGGCGCTCTGCGGGCGTGCGGGGGCGGCGCCGACCGCGCGGTAGGCGGAGCGGATCGTCACGAACACCTCCCGAGGCGGTAGGCCCGCGTGCTCGGCCGCCGGGCCGAGAGAGTCGAGCGCCGATGCCGGGGACGCGCCGGCCTCCGCGAGACGGCACGCCGCCCAGAACAGGCCCCGGTTGCGCTCGCCCTCCCCGAGCGCGGCGACCCACCCGGCCAGCCGCTTCGCATCCTGCGCCCGCGACTCGGCACCCGTGCGGTGGAACGCGAGGGCCGGGCGCGGGTCGAGGAAGTTCCGCAGCGCGGCCGCATCGACCGGGCGAACCTCGGCCTCGGCGCGGTGCAGCAGCCCGTAGGAGCCGACGACCTCGCCACCGGATCGGATGATCGACGGCGGGACGATGATGTAGCCGCCGGCACCACGGAAGTCCACCTGCGCCCTCGCCGCCTGCCACGACGGCTGCGGGCGGTCCGGATTGGCCGGGTAGTAGGCGTGCATCCCGCCGGAGGCGCTGTGCACGAGCGCCGCCCACCCGGCCACCAGCCCGGCGCGGCGGGCGCGGTCGAACGACGCGAACCCGGCATCCGAGCCCTTGGCATCGACATCGACGACATCCCAGCCCGACACCGGGCCGGTCGGCATCCCGATGTTCGCCGCCGGCCACCGCTCCCACCACGCCTGCACCTGCCGGGGATCGGTCGTCGCCTCGCGGAAGCCGTGCTCCACCAGCGGCCGCTTCCCGCCCGGCACGCACGGGAACACCGGCACACCGGCGACGACGAACCGGGCCGCCGCCAGCGGCAACGGCAGCGGTCCGACGGCCGCGAACAGACGCCACGGGTTCATCACAGGCTCCTCACCGCGGCATCGGCCGCCGACGCCACGCGCTGCTCGACCGGCGCCGTCGCGGTGCGCTCCGCGCGCGGCGGGGGCGCGGCGTCTCGGGCCAGGCCGGGCGGGTCACCGCCGCCGAGTTGCGCGGTGTCGAGCGCGTCGAGGATCGCGGCGGCGGTCTTCCGCACCCGCTCTCCGGTGGCCTGCACGACCTCGGCGGGCTCCTTGTCCTTTACCGTGCCGGCCCAGCCGGAGACGTAGGAGACGGAGTAGGAGCTGGTGTCCATGCCGTGCGCGGCACCGATCATCAGCGCCACCGACTCGGCCTCGACCTCCCCGATCCCGCGGTGCTTCGCCCAATCGGGGTTGTCGGGGCCGTGCAGTCGGACGTGGCCGAGCTCGTGCGCGAGGGTCTTCACCTGCGCGGCCGGGTCCATGTTCACCCGCACCGCGACCGTGCGAGCCTGGTAGTCCGTCAGGCCGTTGGCTCCGTGGATCATGCCTTCGTGCTCGACCCGCAGCACCCGGTAGCCGTCCGCCTCGACCAGCACCGCCAGGCCCTCCCACAGCCCGGCCGGGGCCTCGCCTTCCAGCAGCCGCGGCACCGGGCGCTCGGGGATTTGGTCGCCCGTGGTCTGCGAGGCATCCCAGACGTAGGCCGGCTTCGCGCCGATCATCCGGGAGCGCACGGCCTCGCCCGGCTTCGGCTTCTCGAACCGCCCGAGCCGCCGCCAGGACTCGGCATCCTGCGGCGTCGAGGACGCGAACCGGCCCGTCACCGGGGCGAAGATCATGTAGCCGGGCTGCCCCTTGGACACCTGACGGCCGAGGGACTGCCATTGCTTGTACCCGGCGACATAGGACGGCTCCGGGTCGGGGACGCGACCCTTCTCCCAGGCGTCGAGGTGCTGGGCGAAGATCAGCAGCGTGTTTCCGAACGACCGCGACCGGAACCTGGCGGCGAATTCCAGCGCACGCCGCCAGTCATCACCGGACACCAACCGCTCGACGGCGCCAGCAAGTCGCGCGTGCAGCTCATCGAGCTTCGCGTCCCGCGCTGCTCGTGCCTCCTCGTCCGTCGCCATGATCGACCTCCTCCCGGTGAGGGCCGGAGGCATGTGCCGGCGGCCCTTGCGACCATGAGGTGCGCCGGGAAGATCAGAGAGGCGAGACGGACGGAACGATGGGTGGCGACCGCCAGGCTCCGATGAACCCGACGTGTCTGATCCGGTCTACGTGCGCCCGGGTCAGGAGTCCACTGGATACGGCGAAGTCGTGCCAAGCGCCGCCAACCACGCAACATCCGACGCATTGTCCTGCATCAGCGCTCGGTGAATGTCCTGGTCGCAAGACTCAAGTGCGGTGAAGCTCGGATGAGCGTCCCGTCGGAAAACGGAGGGCGCGACTCCGAACCGCTTGCGAAACCACTTCGTCGCAACTCGCGAGTCGCTCCAGCCAACTGCGCGCGCGGCCTCGGCTAGCGCCAGGTCCGTCTCCTCGATCAGCCTCGTGAACTCGGTGAGCCGTGTCTCCACAAGAAACCTCATTGGAGCTATCCCCACTTCGGACGTGAAGAGCCGCGTCAGGTGGGCTCGGGAGAGCGCAATTTCCGAGGCGAGAGAACTCGCCGTCCAGTCATCCGCCATCCGTGTTTGGAGAAGACCGACTGCTCGGCGTACGTGGCTTGCCAAGGGGCTCAAGGCGAGTCTGCCGGATACCGGAAAGGCGGGCCGTGTCCCGACTGATCCGCCGTTGAGAAGGACAGGCACAGCAAGCTCGACGTTGCGTGCAAACAGACTCGTCAGTCGTGCGGCCATGACCTCAGCCCCGTCAGACGAGTCGAGAACGCTGATCTGGCGCCAGACGGATTCGACGCTACGCAGCATCTCGATCCCAGGTGCCAGTACAACCGCCGCCCCGCTCCACTCGGAAGGATGAAAGCCAGGCAGGACTCGCGTAGGGTCCGGCAACAACCAGCTCATCTGGGTGCGGAGGTACTGTTCGTCCACATAGAGCGTCCAGGTTCGGACATATGGGTTCGGGCCGATTGAGCACCACAAGCTTGCTCCGAGCACCAGACAGGAGCCCGGCGTGAGTTCGTATCTTGCGTCCGCGGTTTCGACAATCGCGCGTCCCTCCAGGACATTCACGATCATGGCTTGCTCAAAGACCGCTCGACATACGGGCTTGGTGCGCACGCTCTCCACCGCCGACATCGGCGGTATCCAACCGCGATCGGCGTTCTTTCTGCTGTCCTCGCCCAACGACATCGTGTGGCGCTCAGGGAAACGCGGTGTCTGCACGGGCACGGTTGCGGGCGATGAGTTCGCGGAGTTCTCCTGCGGGGAGAGCACCGCCGAACGCGGAGCCGTCGGGTCCCAGCACCCCCGTATCCGCAAGGGTCCCCGCGTCCACGGGATCGAACCCGAGCCGATCGACAAGCTCCATAACGGCAGCGCGCGCTGCGGAGTCATCCGCTGCGACACCCTGAGCGAGCCGATCGGGTGCGCCACGTGGTCTGCGCAGCTCCTCGAACTCGTGATAGCCGAGCTGGTTGAGGCTCTTGACGATTCTTGCCCCGGGGAACCATCGCTGCACGACGCTGGTCGAACCGGCCGGGTCCGCTGCGAGTTCGGGATCGTTGCCGTCGATTGGTTCCCAATAGTTCATCGCGTCGATCACGATGCGACCGTCGAACAGGTCGTGGTCCAGTTCTCGGAAGCGGTGCATCGGCACCGCCAGGAGGATGAGCGAGGCATGCTTGACCACCTCCGAGGTGGTCGAGGGCGTCGCCCCTGGTGCAAGGATCTCCGCGGTCAAGGCCAGCCGACTCACGCTGCCCGAGCCAGACATTCTCACGTCGTACCCGGCAGCGACCGCAGCACGGGCGATCGTGGTTCCCACCTTGCCAGCACCCACGATTCCGAGTCGTTCTCCGCGTTCAGTCACCGGACACCGCCGATGCCAGGTTCTCGGAAAGGAGTTCACGCACGCGCGGGATGACGCGGGTGCCGTAGAGCTCGATGGTTCGGGCTCGAATCTCCCGCGGCTGACGCATGAGGTCGTACTTGAGGTCGAATCGGCTCAATCCAAGGACTTGGATCGCGTCGGCGATGCGTCGTGCGACGGTCTCGGGCGCGCCGACGAAGAGTGCTCCGGCGGTGGTATCTGCTCTGTATCGCTCGGGCGTCGGCGGCAGGAAGCCGCGTTCGGCCCCGATCGTCTCCATGACTTGCCGCCACAGGGGCCAGTGAACCTCACGCGCTTCCTCGTCAGTCGGTGCAAGCAGGCCAAGAGAGTGCTCGCCGATGGGTAGCTCGGGAAGTCCCAGCTCAGTGAGCGCACGGCGGTAGAGGTCCGTGTAAGGGGCAAACCTCCCGGGCTGACCGCCGATAATGGCGAGCATGAGCGGGAGGCCATAGTTCGCGGCGCGAAGCACCGACTGCGGGCTACCGCCAACTCCGACCCAAGTGGGGATCGCGCCAGGTTCGATCGCCGGGGTCACGATCTGCTCGGTGAGGGACGAACGGACGGTGCCAGACCAGGTGACGGGCTGGTCTCGCAGGAGCCGCACGAACAGGTCCAGCTTCTCCTCGAAGAGCGTCTCGTACTCGGCGAGGTCGTAGCCGAACAGAGGGAAGGACTCCACCGAGGATGCCCGTCCCACTATGAGCTGTGCGCGACCTCGGGATGCCGCGTCGAGTGTCGCGGCCTGGTTGTAGAGCCGCACAGGGTCCTGGGTGCTCAACACGGTCACCGATGTGCCAAGCCGGATTCGGCTTGTCCGCCCCGCGATCGCAGCGAGAAGGACGAGGCCGGCCGAGTCGACAAACCCTGGACGATAGTGCTCACCAACGCTGAACGAGTCGACGCCGACCGACTCCGCCAGTTCGGCCTCCTCGATGACGAGGCGTACGGTCTCAGCCTCGGTGAGCTCACGTCCGTTCTCGGTAGCGACCTCACCGAAGGAGTTCAGCCCAAACTCGATGTCGTCGGGACTCATGCGCCGACCTCCGCAGGCTGCGCGCGCAGCATCTCACGCACCAGGGGGATCACCTCGCGGCCATAGAGCTCGATCGTCTTGAGTCGCTGCTCGAAGGGCACCCGTCCAGTCGCGTAGGCAAGGTCGAAGCGCTGCAGCCCGAGAAGGCGGACGTACTTGGTGAGCTTCGCGGCCACCGTCTCGGGTGAGCCGATGAAGTGAGCACCGTGATCCACCTCGTTTTCGAAGAAGCTCATCGAGGGCGCCGGACGTCGTTCGTCGCTCGCCCACATCTCACGGCTGTAGGGGAACTGGATCGCCCTCGCCTCCTTGTCCGTGCGGGCGATGAAGCCGTGCGAATGCATTCCGACCGGCTGCCTTGGCTGGCCGAACTGGTCCAGGCTGCGGTGATACAACTCGATGTAGGGCGCGAAACGCGCCGGGTCGCCGCCGATGACCGCCAAGATGAGCGGGAGGCCGTAGCGCGCTGCCCGCACGACGGACTGCGGGCTGCCGCCGACCGCAATCCAGGTTGGCAGGTGCCCTTCGGGAAGAGGCGGATAGACGTACTGCTCCCGCAGCGGGGAGCGAACCGTTCCCGACCACGTGACGGGCTGCTCGCGGATGAGCTTTGTGAACAGGTCAAGCTTCTCCTCGAAGAGAACCTCGTAGTCGGTGAGGTCGTAACCGAACAGCGGGAAGGATTCGGTCAGCGAGCCGCGCCCGAGCGCGATCTGCGCGCGCCCGTGGGAGATGGCGTCGAGCGTGGAGAACTCAGTGAACAGGCGCACGGGGTCTTGCGTGCTGAGCACGGTCACCGCGGTACCCAGGCGAATCCGCTTCGTGCGGGAGGCGATGCCGGCAAGCACCACAGACCCGGCAGAGTCCATGAACTTCTCACGGTAGTGCTCGCTCACGTTGAAGGAGTCGACGCCCACCTCGTCGGCGAGCACCGCCTCCTCGATCGCGTTGCGGATCACCTGATCGCCAGAAACGTCCTGACCGTTCTCATCCGCAGTCACGTGAAGGGGGCTGTCGAGCCCGAACTCGATCTCGTCGGGATCAATGGTTTGGTTACTCATAGTGACTGGTGTACCCTCTAGTAACCGGTCACTTCAAACGCGCCCCGGTCACTAGCGAGTGACCATTGAACGAGGAGTACGCGATGAGCCTCGCGCAGCAGTCAGAACAGTTGATCCGTTCGCTTCCGACGATGAGCCAGCTCTGCCTGGATGAGCACGACCCCGACGTGTTCCGCTCCGTGCTGGAACGGGTCGGTGACAAGTGGAGCCTGCTCATCATCGGCATCCTCGGCGAACGGCCGCATCGCTTCACCGAGCTCCTGCGGATCGTCCCCGGCATCTCCCGCCGCATGCTCACCGTCACCCTGCGCGCCCTCGAACGAGACGGCCTCGTGCATCGGACCGTGTTCGCCGAGGTGCCCCCGCGAGTCGAATACGCCGTCACCGACCTGGGCGTCTCGATGGGAGACGCGATCCGCCTACTTGCCTCTTGGGTATCCGAGAACCAGCATCAGATCGTTGCGAACCGTCACCACTACGACAGTACAGTTACGGAATCGGCATATAGGGAGGACTTCCGGCACCCAGAGAGTCAGCCGACGAACGCCCACTCCAACCATATGAGCCGTCAGTAGAAGCCTCCCGGCGTTGCTCGCGCGAGTAGGCCCATGAGTGCGGTCGCGGCCTGCCGGGGCAGCACGCCGTTGCCCAACGCCGTGAGTTGCTGCGGATGGGTCAGCCCGAGGCCAGGGTCGGTAACCCAGCCAGCCTCTAGCCCCATGAGCCATTCCACGAACGCAGGAGCCGGCTTCGGCCCGGCGACCTCGTTCACGACGGCGGGGGCTGGGGCGGATCGTCCGGTGATGCGTTCCCACCGGGCTATGGCCCCTGCGTAGCGTCCCCAGCGTCGAAGAACTCCTCGATCAGCGCGAACGTCGTCACCGGCGAGGGTTCCCGCCTGCGCTTGGCCATCAGGTCGGCGATCTGATGCGTGAGAGTGATCGTCCCACGTCTGGCACGCACCCGTTCCAGAGGCTCGGTGCCGCGGATCGAGTCGGAGGCCAGCGGGGTGCGGAACAGCGCGCCTGGCGAGGATGAAGATGCGGAACCGGGGGTGCGGTGCGCCGATGGCGGAAGCGGGTAAGCCGATCCATCTCGCGTCGTACCGGAGGTCGGCCAGGTCTCCGAGTACGGCGCCAAGTGCCCGTAGAGGTCGGGCTGGCTCGTCTCCCAGACCCCACGGGTCGGGTTCCACACCGCGAAGGGTTGCGCCGCCAGGGGTTGCGGCTGAGGGGTTGCGTCGCTCATCGTCGTCTCCTTCCGAGCGCGGGCGGATCGCGGGTGCGGAGAGCAGCCCACGGACGTTCTCGATGACGACCCACTCGGGTTGCAGCTTGTCGATGGCGGTCGCCATGTGCGCCCAGAGGCCGGAGCGGGTGCCGGGTTTCAGGCCAGCCATCTTCCCGACCGTGGAGACGTCCTGGCAGGGGAACCCGCCGCAGAGGACGTCGACTGACTGGACGGTGCTCCAGTCGATGGTCGTGATGTCTCCGAGGTTCGGGGCGTCGGGCCAGTGGTGGGCGAAGACACGGGCGACGGGCACGTTGATTTCGGAGAACCAGACGGTGCGAGCGTCGAAGACTTCCTCGACGGCGAGGTCGAGTCCGCCGTAGCCGGAGAACAGTGACCCTACCCGCAGACAGCGCTCGTCGTTCTGGCTGCTGGCTTTCGGCATGAGGGCTCCGGCGGATCGGTGATCCCCGGTCGCCATCGCTGCGGCTGCTGACCGGGCTGTTCACCTGCCAGGTGCTCGCGACGCCTCCCGTACCCCGCCGACCGTCCCGCGCCCGGCCTTCGCCGGAGCCTTCGTCTCTGTCTCCCTCCGAGCCACCACGCCTCTTGCAGATCGAGGTTGAGCCCGCCTTCGGCGGGCTGTCGCTCACCTCGTGAGCGAGCGAAGGGAAACGGCGCGATGACGGTCTCGATGCGCGTGATGAGCGCGGGCAACGGCTACAAGTACCTGCTGCGAACAGTCGTCGCCGGCGACGGCGACAGGTCGCTCTCGACCCCGCTGACCCGCTACTACACCGAGGTCGGCACACCTCCGGGTCAGTGGCTCGGCGCAGGGGTCGCGGCGCTGGGCGGGATGATCGAGGAGGGCGATCAGGTCACCGAAGCCCAGCTCGCTCTCCTCCTCGGCCTCGGCCGGCACCCGGTCACGGGCGCGCCGCTGGGGAAGGCGTATCCGGCTTACAAGTCCGTGGCCGAGCGGATCGTGGAGCGCGTGGCCGCGCTCGATCCCGACCTCGGGCCGGCGAGCCGTGCGGAGGCGACCGCCGCAATCGAGGCCGAGGAGGCCGCGCGCGGGACGCACCGGGCGGTTGCGGGCTACGACTTCACGTTCTCCATCCCGAAGTCCGCCTCGGTGCTCTGGGCGGTCGCGGATGCGGGGACGCAGGCGCTCATCGCGGACGCGCATCACGCGGCGGTTGCGGAGGTGGTTGCGTTCATGGAGCGGGACGTTGCGGCGACCCGCACCGGCGCAGCCGGGCGCAACGGGGCGGTGGCGCAGGTCGACGTGATGGGGCTGGTCGCTACCGCGTTCGATCACTACGACAGCCGGGCGGGCGACCCGCACCTGCACACGCATGTCGTCATCTCGAACAAGGTGCAGACCGTCCTCGACGGCAAGTGGCGCTCCCTCGACGGCCGGCCCATGCACGCCGCGACGGTCGCCCTGTCGGAGCTGCACGAGGCGGTCTTCGCAGATCACCTGACCCGGATGCTCGGCGTCGAATGGGAGTCGCGGGAGCAGGGTCGGGATCGGAACCCGGCGTGGGCGGTCGTGGGGGTGCCGGAGGAGCTCGTCAAAGAGTTCTCGACCCGTGCCCGTCACATCGACGCCGAGACGGATCGCCTCATCGCCCGCTACGTCTCCGAGCACGGGCGTCGCCCGTCGCCGGCAACGATCATGAAGCTCCGCGCCCAGGCGACGCTCTCCACGCGCCCGGAGAAGGAGGTCCATTCGCTCGCGGACCTCACCGCATCCTGGCGGCAGCGCGCCGGGCAGGTCCTCGGCGCGGACGCGACCGCGTGGGCGCGGCGGGTGACGGTGAACGAGGCGCCGTTGCTGCTGCGCGCCGACGACATCCCTCTGGACGTGATCGCCAATCTCGGCGGGAGCGTGATCGAGGCGGTCGGTGAGAAGCGTTCCACCTGGCGGCGATGGAATCTGATGGCCGAGGCCGCGAGGCAGACCACCGGCTACAGGTTCGCCACGACCGAGGATCGGGAGGCGGTCGTCGGCCTCGTGGTCGACGCGGCCGAGGCCGCTTCGCTGCGGCTGACCCCGCCGGAGCTCGCGTCGAGCCCGGCGGTGTTCCAGCGGCCGGACGGCACCTCGGTGTTCCGGCCGAAGCACTCGGCGGTGTTCTCCTCGGAGGTGCTGCTGGCGGCCGAAGACCGCCTCCTCGAGCGCGCCCGCACCAGGACCGGGCCGACCGTGCCCCTGGTCACCGTGGAGCGCATCGCCCGACGCCCCGACCGGCAGGGACGCACCCTCGGCCCGGACCAGGCGGACGCGCTGGCGAAGATCGCGCTCTCGGGCCGGCTCATCGACGTCCTCGTGGGGCCGGCCGGGGCGGGAAAGACGACGGCGATGAACGCCCTGCGGCGGGCGTGGGAGAACGAGCACGGGCACGGCTCGGTGATCGGGCTCGCACCGTCCGCGGTCGCCGCGCAGGTCCTTGCCGATGACCTCGGGATCGCCACGGAGAACACGGCGAAGTGGTGGCAGAACCACCTCATGTACGGCGAGACGTTCCGCGAGGGCCAGCTCGTCATCATCGACGAGGCATCCCTTGCCGGAACCCTCTCCCTCGACCGCATCACGGCCCTCGCCGTCGAAGCCGGGGCGAAGACGCTGCTCGTCGGGGACTACGCCCAGCTCCAGTCACCAACCGCGTCCGGCGCCTACGCGATGCTCGTCCACGACCGCGACGACGCCCCCGAACTGGTCGACATCCACCGATTCAGGAGCCCGTGGGAGAAGACGGCCTCGCTCGGCCTGCGCCACGGTGACACCACAGTCATCGACGCCTACGCGACGCACGAGCGCATCAGCGAGGGCGACACCGAGGCGATGATCGAGGCCGCCTACGCCGCCTGGCGCACCGACACCCTCGACGGCAAGGCAAGCGTGCTCGTCGCCGACTCCAACGAGTCCGTGCTGGCGCTGAACGAGCGGGCCCGCGCCGAGCTGATCCTGGACGGCACCGTGAACGCCCGCCGCGAGGTCGAGCTGCACAACGGCCAGCGCGCCGCCGCCGGCGATACCGTCATCACCCGCAACAACGACCGACGCCTCCGCACCGGGCGGGGCTGGGTCCGCAATGGCAACAGGTGGACGGTCACCGAGGTCCACGACGACGGCTCCCTCACCCTCCGCCGAGCCGACCAGCGACGGGGTAGCTCGGTCGTGATCCCGGCCGACTACGCCGCCGAGTACGTCGAGCTCGGGTACGCGATCACCTCCTACCGGACGCAAGGCGTCACGGTCGACACCGCGCACGTCCTGGCCGACGCGACCACCACGCGAGAGAACTTCTACGTCGCCATGACCCGCGGCGCCGCGGCCAACCACGCGTACCTCGCCGTCGACCGGCCCGACGCCGCGCACGACGGCCCCCAGAGTGAGGCGACCGGGCGCAGCGTCATGGCCGCGATCCTCCAGCATGCCGGCGCCGAACTCTCCGCCCACGAGACGATCACCGCCGAACAGGCCACCTGGGGGTCGATAGCTCAGCTCGCCGCCGAGTACGAGACGATCGCCGCCGCAGCACAACGCGACCGATGGGCGCTCCTCATCCATGCCTCCGGCCTCAGCGACGACGAGGCCGAAGCGGCGATCAGCTCCCCGGCGTTCGGCGCACTGGCCGCCGAGCTCCGCCGGGCCGGGGCCAACCACCACGACATCGAGGCTCTGCTGCCGCGCCTGGTCCGGGCGCGGGCGTTCGGGGACGCCGACGACATCGCCGCCGTCCTCCACTACCGCGTCGCCCGAGCCACCGCCCGGCCCGCCGGCTCCGGGCGGGCGCAGAAGGCGCCACGGTTGATCGCCGGGCTCATCCCGGAGGCCACCGGCACCATGAGCCCGGAGTCCCGGCAGGCGCTCACCGAGCGGCGCGATCTCATCGAGGCTCGTGCCGACAGCGTCCTCGACACGGCACTCGCCGAGAGCGCTGCATGGACAGCCGCACTTGGGGCCCCGCCGACTCAGGCACGTGGTAGCGCCGCGTGGCGGCAAGCGGCGCGGACGGTGGCCGCATACCGCGACCGCTACGGCATCACCGACGCGACGCCGCTCGGCGCCCCCGCCGAAAGCGACGCGCAGAAGATCGACGCCGTACGCGCTCGCGCAGCCCTTGACCGAGCACGGAACGCTGCCCGAGAGCGAGACACAGAGCGTCCGCGGCGCATCGCCGAGAAGACCGGCCGGGCGCTGTGATCGGGGCCGGACTCTGTCGGATGTCGCCGCCGAGTCGTACTCTGGGAGACGAGGCAGCGTTCCTTCACTCACAGGTCCTTCGGGACAGTCCCTTCGGGGCCACTCATCATGATCTGCCTCCTCGACGGAGAGAAACGTCTGATGAGAGGCCCGACCATGCTCCACTTACTCTGGGCACTGAGCGTCCGCACCCGCAACTTCCTGCGCCGCACCATGCCCACCAACATCCTGGGGCCTTGATCCCGGATCGTGGACACGGTGTCATTTCGGTTATGCCGCTTCCG
>JASGFF010000038.1:0-22565 GCA_047605685.1 Microbacteriaceae bacterium | reverse complement strand
CGCGCCGCGGCCGCCGGCGAGCGTGCCCGCGGCCGCGGCGCTGCCGGTGATCGCGAAGCCGCCCATCCGCCGGCTCGCCAAGGACCTCGGCGTCGACCTGCAGGCGGTGCCGGGCACCGGGCTCGCCGGCGAGATCACCCGGGACGACGTCATCCGGCACGCCCAGCAGGCGAGCGTGTTCCGCAACATCGAGACGCCGGAGTGGGGCGAGGAGCGCGAGGAGCGCATCCCGGTCAAGGGCGTGCGCAAGGCGATCGCGACGGCCATGGTCTCCTCGAAGTTCACGGCCCCGCACGTGAGCGTGTTCACCGACGTCAACGCCACCCGCACGATGGAGTTCGTGAAGCGGCTCAAGGCGAGCCCGGAGTTCACGGGCGTGCGGGTGAGCCCGCTGCTCGTGATGGCGAAGGCCGTCATCTGGGCGGTGCGGCGCAACCCGACGGTGAACTCGGCCTGGACCGACCGGGAGATCGTCGTGCGGCACTACGTGAACCTCGGCATCGCCGCGGCGACGCCGCGCGGCCTCATCGTGCCCAACGTCAAGGACGCCCAGAGCCTGTCGCTGCTGGACCTCGCCAAGGCGCTCGAGCAGCTCACCCTGACGGCCCGCGACGGCAAGACCGCCCCCGCGGACATGGCGAACGGCACGATCACGATCACGAACCTGGGCTCCTACGGCGTGGACACCGGCACCCCGATCCTGAACCCGGGCGAGGTGTCGATCATCGTGCTCGGCGCGATCCGGCAGAAGCCCTGGGTGGTGGACGGCGAGGTGCGTCCCGCCTACGTGACGACGGTCGGCGGCAGTTTCGACCACCGGGTCGTCGACGGCGACGTGATCAGCCGCTTCGTCGCGGATGTCGCGAGCGTGCTCGAGGAGCCGGCGCTGCTGCTCGAGTGAGGCCATCGCTCGAGCCAAGCCGCTGTTCGGGCGAATCGGGACCGCGCCGTCGGGAACGGCGACAGCTGGGTATAGTAATAACCGTTATCATTAACCCAGCGGCCCCGCTCCGGGGCTCCGACCGGCCCTCCGGGGCTTAGAAAGAGCGCGCATGCGACTCATCCCATCCCTCGTCCCGCTCGCCCTCGTGCCGATCCTGCTCGCCGGATGCACCGGCACCGCCTCCGGCGGCAGCGCATCCGACGACGCCACCGCGACCGCCGCGGTGAGCATCGTCGCCTCCACGAACGTCTACGGCGACATCGCCGGCGAGATCGGCGGCGACGCCGTGAGCGTCACCTCGATCATCGACGACCCCACCGTCGACCCGCACTCCTTCGAGGGAAGCGCCCGCGTGCAGCTCGCCCTCAGCAGCGCCGACATCGTCATCGTCAACGGCGGCGGCTACGACGACTGGGCCACGACGCTGCTCGACGGCGCCGGCAACGACGAGGCGACGGTGCTGAACGCCGTCGACATCTCCGGCTACGACACCTCGGGCGAGTTCAACGAGCACGTCTGGTACGACTTCCCGACGGTGCTGCAGGTCGCCCAGGCCATCGCCGACGCGATCACCGCCGCCGATCCGGACGCCGCCGACGCCGTCACCGCCAACCTCGCCGCCTTCGACTCCTCGGTCGACGACCTCGAGACGCGAGAGTCCGGGATCGCCGCCACCGCCTCCGGCACCGGCGTCGCGATCACCGAGCCGGTGCCGCTCTACATGCTCGAGGCCTGCGGGCTCGACAACGTCACACCCTCCGACTTCAGCGAGGCCATCGAGGAGGGCGACGACGTGCCGCCGCTCGCGCTCGCCGAGACCCTCGCACTGTTCGACGACGGCACCGCGGCGCTGCTGGTCTACAACGAGCAGACCAGCTCCGCCGAGACCGAGCAGGTGCTCGCCGCCGCCCAGGACGCCGGCGTGCCGGTCGTCCCGGTGACCGAGACCGAGCCCGCCGACACGGACTACGCCACCTGGATGGGCGGGGTGCTCGACGACATCGAGACCGGGCTGGCGAGCTGAGCGGTAACGTTCCTTCGGTGACCGCTCCCGTCCTCGCCGTGCGCGGTGCGCGTCTCGAGTTCGGGCCCCGCACGCTCTGGCGGGACCTCGACCTCGACGTCGGCGCCGGCGAGTTCGTCGCCGTGCTCGGGCCCAACGGCACCGGCAAGACCAGCCTGCTGCGGGCGATCCTCGGCCAGCAGCAGCTCACCGCGGGCACCGTCGAGGTGCCCGCGGGTCGGGCCTGCGTCGGCTACATCCCCCAGCAGCGCCTGCTGCCGGAGGGCACGCCGCTGCGCGCCCGCGACCTCGTCGCCCTCGGCGTCGACGGCGCGCGCTGGGGCCTGCCGCTGCCGCGCGCCGCGACCCGGCGCCGGGTGGACGAGCTGCTCGCGACCGTCGGCGCGAGCGGCTACGCGAACGCGCCGGTGGCCCGGCTCTCCGGCGGCGAGCAGCAGCGGCTGCGGGTGGGCCAGGCGATCGCGAACGACCCCGTCCTGCTGCTGTGCGACGAGCCGCTGCTCTCCCTCGACATCGCCAACCAGCGGATGGTGAGCGCCCTCATCGACGCCGAGCGGCGCCGCACCGGCGCGGCCGTGCTGTTCGTCACCCACGACGTCAACCCGGTGCTCGACGTCGTGGACCGCGTGCTCTACCTGGCCGGCGGCACCTTCCGCATCGGCACGCCCGACGAGGTGCTGCGCTCCGAGGTGCTCAGCGCGCTCTATGGCACCCCCGTCGACGTGTTCCGCGCGCACGGCCGCATCGTCGTGGTCGGCGCCCCCGAGCAGGGCGAGCACCACGAGCACACCGAGGCCACGGAGCTGGCGCTGTGAACGACGTCCTCGGCAGCATCCTCGACTTCGAGGACTACGGCGCCCTGCTCGCCCTCGTGCACAACTCGCTGATCGCCGGGGCGCTGCTCGGCCTCGTCGGCGGCCTCGTCGGCGTCTTCGTCATCAGCCGCGACATGGCCTTCGCCGTGCACGGCATCAGCGAGCTCTCGTTCGCGGGCGCCTCCGTCGCCCTGCTCCTCGGGGCGGATGTCGTCACCGGATCCCTCGTCGGCTCCCTCGCCGCCGCGCTGCTCATCGGCGCCCTCGGCGCGCGCGCCCGCGACCGCAACTCGATCATCGCCGTGCTCATGCCCTTCGGCCTGGGACTGGGCATCCTCGCGCTCGCGCTCTACCAGGGCCGCGCGGCCAATAAGTTCGGCCTGCTCACCGGCCAGATCGTCTCGGTCGACGACCCGCACCTGCTCTCGCTCGCGATCGTCTGCGCGGTCGTCGTCGTCGGCCTGCTCGTCGTCTGGCGGCCGCTGAGCTTCGCGAGCGTGGACGCCGAGGTGGCCGCCGCCCGCGGTGTGCCGGTCGCGGGCCTCTCGATCGTCTTCATGGTGCTGCTCGGCCTCGCCGTCGCCGTGAGCGTGCAGATCGTCGGCGCGCTGCTCGTGCTCTCCCTGCTCGTCACCCCCGCGGCGGCGGCCATGCGGGTCTCGGCCTCGCCCGTGCTCACCCCGCTGCTCAGCGTGGCCTTCGCGCTCACCGCCGCGGTGGGCGGAATCCTGCTCGCGATCGGCGGCGGCCTGCCGATCAGCCCCTATGTGACGACGATCTCCTTCCTCATCTACGTGCTCTGCCGTGCGCTCGGCGCGCGCCGGGCGCGCCGCGGCCGAGAGGCGGTGGCGGGATGACGGCGCGGCGGGCCACCTGGCAGCGCCAGGCGGTGCGCGCCGCCCTCGCCGCCGGCGACCGCTTCGTGAGCGCGCAGGCCCTGCACGCGGCGATGCGGGACGGCGGCTCGCCCATCGGCATCGCGACCGTCTACCGCGCCCTCGCCGAGCTCGCGAACGACGGCGAGGCCGACACCGTGCGTCGCGACGGCGAGAGCGTGTACCGCGCCTGCACCGTCGGGGTGCACCACCACCACCTCATCTGCCGCTTCTGCGGCCTCGCGATCGAGGTCTCGGCCGACGAGGTGGAGGCCTGGGCGCGCCGCGTGGCCGCCGATCACGGATTCCGCGACCCGCAGCACATCGTCGATGTGTTCGGCACCTGCGCGGCCTGCGCCGCGGGCTGAGCGGCCCGGGCCGGCCGCGATCAGAGCGGCAGTGTCGCCGACTGCATGAAGTGGTCCGAGGAGGGTTTCGACTGGATCCAGTTGCGGTAGGAGTAGGAGCCGTAGAGCGCGCCGTAGCTGAATATGTAGTCGGTGCGGGCCGGCGATCTCGCCGGCTTGGCGAAGCCGTTGAACGTCGCGTAGAACTCGTGCTTGATGCTCGCGCTCGCGTAGGCGTCGTAGAAGCCCGCGGAGAGCAAGCGCGCGTCGACGACGTTGCTCGGCACCGTGTACTCGTTCGAGTTCATGTCCCCGGCGACGAATACCTCCTCGCCGGTGGCGGCGTTCAGCTGCTTGACCAGGGCGATGACGGCATCCGCCTGCTGGCCGCGCAGCGTCGACCAGTAGGACTCGGTGTGTCCGCTCGCGTTGTTGGCCAGGTGCACCGCGAAGAACCAGAACTTCACGCCGGTCGCGTTGTCCTGGAACTCGGCGTACGGGATGAAGGCGAGGTTGGCGTTCTGCTTCGAGGGGGTCAGGAACGTGCGCGGCGTCGACAGCAGCGTCACCTTGCTGGGGTTGTAGAGGATGCGGGTGCTCTCCTTGCCCAGCCCGTAGCTGTACTCGTCGGAGTAGACGAGGCTGTAGTCCGGCAGGGCGTCGTCGAGGTCCTCGAACTGCCAGTAGTAGTCGCGATGTCGCTCGCCGTCGTAGCCGATGCCGACCACGCCGTCGTCGAGGGCCACGCCCGCCTCCTGGATGGCGACGACGGATGCCCCGCTTGCCTCGATCTGCGAGGCGACGACGGGCTTGCGCTCAGCCCAGGTGTAGGAGTCGCTCGCGTTGGCGGTGCGCACGTTGTAGGTGGCGACCGTGATGCTCGTGGTGCCCGTCGAGGGCGTCACGGCCGTCAGCCGCACCTTCGCGTAGGGGGAGTACCCGACCCGGCCGTCGGTCTTGTAGGCGTAGACGCGCACGAAGGTGTAGTTGCCCGAGGTCTGCCCCGCGTACTTCGCCGGCGAGATCGTCACCGAGGTCTTCCGCTTCGAGACCGTGTAGGTCTTCACGTTGCGGTTCATCTTCGGCGAGGTGGAGACCTTGACCTTGAACGCGCGCACGTTCGTGGTCTTGCCCCACTTCACCAGGATCTTGCTGCCCTTCTGCACGGCGCTGATGTGCTTGAAGCCGGCACGCGTCGCGGCCTCCGCGGATGCGGCGCCGCCCACCGCCATACCGGTCACGAGGGCTGCGGTGGCGATGGCCGCGACGATCCGATGAATGCGCATGATCCCTCGACCGTAGGCGCTCGCGGCTGATTCGCATAATCCCCCCGAACGGGGGGCGTCGCCTCCCGGGCGGCTATCGGCCGCGCGCGCCGCGGCGCAGCGAGGAGGCGAGCGCGCGCGCGAGCTCGCGGCGGGAGGCGTGCTGCAGCGTCCAGCGGACCCGGCGCAGCGGCAGGCCGTCGGCGGGCTCGTCGGTCGGCCGCGGCTTGAACTCCTGGGCGGCCATGAACATCGCGAAGGCGAACTCGGCGGCGGCCTCGACCGGGACCGTGTCCGGCACGCCGGTGGCCGCGCGCGTCGTGGCCGGGGCGATGAGGGTGTCGAGGTCGCCGATGACGCCCACATCCGTGGCGCGCAGCGCCTCGTTCATCCGCTGCTGCTCCGCGTTGGCCCGTTCGATCGCCCAGTCGGGCGTGCCGATGGGCAGGCGCTCGGCGAAGATCGCCGGCGACGTCATGAGCGTGTCGATGCCGGACTGCTCGACGCTGCGCACGTAGTACTGGCGGGGCAGCCCGGCCCTGTTGAAGCGCCGGTTGAACCGGCGCATCACCTCCACCGTCGGGTAGGGGATCGAGGTGTTGAGCGTGCCCTGCTCGGTGGTGAGCGCGCCGGCGGGCAGGTCGAGCAGCGCCTCGAAGCTGCCGAACAGCCGGCCGCGGTCCGCGGGGTCGAGCACGACGAGCGTGATGTTCTCCTCGCCGATCACCGGCGCCCAGCGGGCGGCCACATCGTCGATGCGGTAGCGATGCCAGAACTGCCGGGCGAAGCGGATCTCGCTGTTCTCGTCGAAGACCTGCCGGAGCCAGTTCGGGTAGCTGAGCGTCATCTGCTCCTTGACGTGCTGCTGCCAGCGGGAGGCGAGCAGCTGCGACAGCGGCCGCAGGCTGATGGCGATCGAGACCCGGCCGCCGAGGTCCTCGACGATGCGCCGCGCCTGCTCGGTGCTCGCGTTGGAGACGGTCTCGCTGCTGAGCACGATGCGCTTGCCCGGGGAGCTCCGCACGGCGGCGGCGAGCCGGTCCCAGCGCTTGATGTCGCTGGGGTGGTAGCGGGTGGGCAGCACCTCGTAGCTCACCGCGGCGTAGGCGGGCCGGGGATGTCGCGTGGTCGGCGGGTAGTGCACGCCGTGCTCGGCGAGCAGCCGGTCCCGGTTCTGGAACAGCGCCTCCTGGAGCGAGGTCGAGCCGGTCTTGGGCGGCCCGATGTGCAGCAGCACGGAGCCCTCGGGGATGGGGTCGATGGTGGTGAGCTGTCGCATGGGGATGGGGGTCTCTCCTCGGCGGGGGTTCTGGCGGGGTGTCTCGCGTGACGGTCGTCGGGGTGCGGGGCTCAGAGCCGCCATCGGTGCAGCAGCCGGGCGCCGAGGGCGCGCAGCAGCTCGCGGCCCGAGTAGTCCTGCAGGGCACGGGCGGAGCGCGCCCGGCCGGCCGGCAGCCCCGCGGCGAGGTCGCCGGCGCGCGGCGCGTACTCCTCGGCGGCGACGAAGGCGGCATAGGCCAGGTCGGCGGCCGCGTCGATCGCCACCGAGCCGGGCGGCGTGGCATCCGCGGCGCCCGGACCGGTCACGAGCGAGTCCAGGTCGCCGACGACGCGCGCGTCGGTGGCGCGGATGCCCTCGGCGATCTGCCGCTGCAGCGCGTTCGAGCGCTCGACCGCCCAGCCCGGCGTCGGGATCGGGCCGGGATGTCCGGTGATCGCCTTCGAGGCGCGCACGAGCGGCAGGCCGTGGCTGCGCATCGAGCGCACGTAGTAGGTGCGCCCGCGCCGCTCGCGCGCGAAGCGCCGGTTGAAGGCGCGCAGCAGCTCGACCTCGGGGTAGGGCAGCGATCCGTTCAGGTCGGCGGGATCGGGAACGAGCGCGCCCGCGGGCAGGTCGAGGAAGCGCTCGAAGCTGCGCAGCAGCATCCCGCGGTCGTCGGGGTCGGGCACCAGCAGGGTGACGTTGCGCTCGCCGACGATCGCGCCCCAGCGTCGCACGAGCCCGTCGATGCGGAAGGCGTTCCAGAACCGCTGGCTGCCGCGCTGCTCGGGCTCGTCGAACAGCTCGTGCAGCCACTCGTCGTAGGACTCGAGGAAGTAGTCCTGGACGAGCTGCTGCCAGCGCGAGGCGAGCAGTGTCGCGAGCGGCCGCAGCGTGATGACCACCTGCAGCTCGCCGCCCAGCTCGTCGACGATGCGGCGGGCGGTGACGTCACTGGCGTTAGCGAGCGACTCGCTGCTGAGGATGGTGTGCCGGTGCGTCGAGGCGCGGAAGCGTTCCGCCATCTGCTGCCACACGGCCAGATCGGCGGTGGTGCAGATCTCCGGCATCGGGTCGAAGGCGACGGCGGCGAAGGCCGAGCGCGGGTGCCGACTGTCGCTCGGGTACAGCACCGAGTGCCTCTCGAGCGCCGGACGTGAGTTGTGCAGGCCGCTCTGCACGGCGGAGGTCCCGGTCTTCGGGGGACCGATGTGCAGGATCTTGGCGCCCTCGGCGAATGCGGACGCCTCAGTCAGCTGCTGCACGCGGAACCTCTCTCGTGCCCTCGACGATTTTCTCATCCTAGGTGCGATAAATCTAAGGCGATCCTGGGTGACCCCCGGCGGACGATCCCCAGGGCACCGCTAGCATTTATGCGTCGTGTGGTGAACTTACCCGCGGCTCGTAGGGAAAGGCACACGTGGACTGGTTCAGCCTGCCCCTCCTCATCGCGGGTCTGGTGATCGGCGTGCTCGTCGGCCTCACGGGCATGGGCGGAGGCGCCCTGCTCACCCCGATCCTGATCTTCTTCTTCCGCATCGACCCGCTCACCGCCGTCGCGAGCGACATCGTGGTGAGCCTGCTCATGAAGCCCTCGGGCGCGATCGTGCACCTGTACCGGCGCACCGTGAACCTGCGGCTCGTCGGCTGGCTGTGCATCGGCAGCGTGCCCGGCGCGATCGCCGGCGCCGTCGTCGTCAACGCCCTCTCTGGCGTCGACGGCTTCACCACCGTGCTGCAGCGTGTGCTCGGGGTCGCGCTGCTGCTGGCCGCCGCGGGACTCGTCGTGCGCGCCTGGATGGGCATGGTGCAGCGCCGCACGCCCTTCGGCGAGGGGCCGGCGATGCCGAGCGCCCCCGCGGTCCGGGTGCGGCCGCTGCCGACGGCGCTGCTCGGGCTGCTGGCCGGCTTCATGGTCGGCGTCACGAGCGTCGGCGCCGGCTCGATCATCATCGTCGTGCTGCTGCTGCTCTACCCGGCGCTCAAGGCGTCCCAGCTCGTCGGCACCGATCTCGTGCAGGCCGTGCCGCTCGTCGCCGCCGCGGCCGTCGCGCACCTCTTCTTCGGAGGCGTCGACCTCGGCGTCTCCGGCTCGCTGCTCATCGGGGCGATCCCCGGCGCCTTCGTCGGCGCGCAGATCTCCTCCCTCGCCCCCGGTGGCGTCATCCGCCGCGCCCTCGCGATCCTGCTGCTCGCCTCGGGCCTGCGGCTGCTCGGGGTGCCGAGCCCCCTCGTCTTCGCCGCGGCCCTGGTCGCGCTCGTCGCCGGCAACATCGCCTGGATCCTGCTGCGCCGCCGCTTCAGCGCGACCCGCGGCAGCCGGGCACGCGCGCCGCGGGACGCGGGCCGGCCCCGGGATGCGAGCGAGCAGAGGGCGGGCCGCTCGTGACCGACATCCTCGTCGAGGGCGCCGACCTCGACGCCCTCGAGCTCGCCCTGGGCGGCGCGATCGTCCCGCGACTGCTCGGCGCCGCCGAGGGCGACACCCTGCACGACGGCGAGCGCACGCCGCTCGCCGTCGTCACCGCCGCGGGCCTCGTGCCCGAGCGCCCGCTCGCCCGGGTCGCCGGCCCGCTCGGCGACCCGGCGCTGCGCCGTGCTCCCGCGGCCGTGCGCGCCGCGCTCGACGGCCGGGAGCGCGCCGTGCTCGTCGACGACCTGCCCAGCCGGGCGGATGCCGCCCTGCTCGCCGGTCTCGGCGGCCCGCTCGTGCTCGTGGTCGCCGCCGGCCGCGCCGCCGCCGGCGCCACCGCGCTGCTGCGGGCGACGCGGGGTCTCCTCGCCGCCGATGCCGCCGGGCCTGATGCCGCCGGGCCGGATGCCGCCGTGTCCGACGCCGTCGTGCTCGCCGTGCCGATCTCGCCCGGCGCCCCCGACGGCGTCCTCGCCCAGCCGAGCCTCGAGGAGGCGCTCGCCGGCTACGGCCTCCGCGGTCTCTCGCGGCTGACCGAGCTGCGCCCGGCATCCGCCGTCGCACCGCTCGCGACGCTCGCCGCCGAGTGGCGCGAGCGCGTGGACGCCGTCTACCCGCCGGCGTCCGCCGCCGAGCTCGCCGGCATCGGGCTGCGCGACACCGGTCGTCGCCGCGGCGCGGCCGTGCTGTTCTCCGGGCTTTCCGGCTCGGGCAAGTCGACGGTCGCGAACGCCGTCGCGGCGGCGCTGCGGGAGCGTGGCGACACCCCGGTGGTGCTGCTCGACGGCGACGAGGTGCGGCAGCTGCTGAGCCGCGGCCTCGGCTTCGACGCCGCCTCGCGCGCGCTCAACGTGCAGCGCATCGGCTACGTGGCCTCGATCGTCGCCGGCTGCGGCGGCATCGCGCTCGCCGCGCCCATCGCGCCCTTCGCCGACGGCCGCCGCGAGCTGAGGGAGCGCGTGGAGGCTCAGGGTATCTTCGTACTCGTGCACGTCGCCACCCCCCTCGCGGTGTGCGAGGCACGGGATCGCAAGGGGCTGTACCGGGCGGCCCGCCGCGGCGAGGTCGCCGAGTTCACCGGCATCAGCTCTCCCTACGAGACGCCGGACGACGCCGATCTCGTCATCGACACGAGCGTCGAGCCGCTCGAGACCAGCGTCGAGCGGGTGCTCGCCGCGCTCGAGGCCAGGGGGATCGCATGACCGACGAGCTGCTGCTGCCCGAGCGCGCCCGGCTGCTTCACATCGGGCCGCCCAAGACCGGCACGACCGCGCTGCAGACGGCCGCCTCCAGCCAGCGGCCGCTGCTGCTCGAGCACGGCGTGCGCTACCCGGGCTACGGCGTCAACCACCGCTCCGCCGTCGCCGCGTTCCTCGGCCGCCGTCGCGGCTGGCACGCCCCGGACGCCCCGCCGCCCCCGCCGCGGCTCAAGCCCTGGTACAACCTGACGAACGAGATCGAGGCGGAGCGGGAGCGTCGGCTCTGGTTCGGCCACGAGTACGCCGCGGGCGCCACCGACGAGCAGGCGGCCCGGATGGCGCAGGCGCTCGGCCCGCGCCTGCACGTCGTCGTCACGCTGCGCGGCTTCGCCTCGATGCTGCCCTCGATCTGGCAGGAGTACCTCAAGGAGGGCCGCTACGGTGACTTCGACGAGTGGCTCGGCGACGTGCTCGCCGTGCCGCGTCGCCCCGAGTACTTCGAGCGCTTCCACATCCGGCACGACCACGGCGCGCTCGTGCAGCGCTGGGTCGCCGCCGCGGGCGCCGACCGCGTCACCGTGGTCGTGCTCGACCGGGACGACCCCGACCTGCTGTTCTCCTCGTTCGAGCGGATGCTCGGGCTGCCCGCCGGGCTGCTCGACCGCCATGCCGGCGACGGCCTCAGCGTCAACCGCGGCATGTCGCTGCCGGAGATCGAGCTCGTGCGCCGGCTCAACATCGCGCTGGCCGGGGAGAGGGACCTCGACTGGCTGAAGTACGAGGACTTCGTCGCCCTCGGCGCGATCGCCCGGCTGCTGCTGCGCGAGGTCGGCGACCGGGAGCCCCGCTTCCTGCTGCCCGACTGGGCCGCCCGGCGCGCCGCCGAGGAGGCGGCCGGCTATCAGCGGGCGATCCGCGCGAGCGGCGCCCGCGTGGTCGGCGACCTCGACCGGCTCACCGACCCGGTCGCGACCCGCGAGCAGGTCGGGGCGCCGCGGCATCCGGAGGTCGAGAGCGTGCCCGTGGACGCCGCGGTGGAGGCCATCGCCGGCGCCGTCATGAGGGCGGTGCAGCGCCGTCGCGAGCTCGAGCTCGACGACCGGCCGGTCAAGGAGGTCGGCACGGGCGACCTCGCCCGCGTGCTGCGCAGACGGGTCTACGAGCGCCTCGAGCGCTCCCTGCGGAAGGTGCGGAAGAGATGACCACGAACGGTGATCTCGCGGCCGGGCTCGCCCGGGCCGCGGGCGAGGCGCTGCTCGCGCTGCGCGCCGGCATCGGCGACGGCGAGTACGAGCCCGCGGCGCTCAAGGACGCCGGCGACCAGGCCGCCCAGCGGGTGCTCGCCGCCGCGCTCGCCGAGCACGCCGGTGGCGACGCGGTGCTCAGCGAGGAGGCGAAGGACGTCGGAGAGCGCTCGAGCGCCGAGACCGTGTGGATCATCGACCCGCTCGACGGCACCCGCGAGTTCAGCGAGCGCGCCGACGGCGTCTGGCGCGACGACTGGGCGGTGCACGTGGCCCGCTGGCGGCGCGGTGCCGGGCTCGTCGGCGGTGCCGTCGCGCTGCCGGCCCGCGGCCAGGTGTTCAGCACCGAGGATGTCGCGCCGGCCCCCGCCCCCGCCTGGCCCCTCGGCCGCCCGCTGCGCCTCGCGGTCAGCCGGTCCCGCCCGCCGGCCCTGCTCTCGGCGGTCGCCGACCTGCTCTCGGTAGAGTTCGTGCCGATGGGTTCGGCGGGCGTGAAGGCGATGGCCGTCGTCACGGGCCGGGTCGACGCCTACCTGCACGACGGCGGCCAGTACGAGTGGGACTCCGCGGCCCCGGTCGCTGTGGCCCGGGCGGCCGGCCTGCACACCAGTCGCATCGACGGCTCGGAGCTGGAGTACAACGGCGCCGACCCCTGGCTGCCCGACCTGCTCATCTGCCCCCCGGCGCTCGCCGGACCGCTGCTGGCGGCGGTGCGCGAGGCCCGAGTGAAAGAAGACCGCGCGTGAGCTACGCCCTCAGTCAACTCGACGTGCTCGAAGCCGAGAGCATCCACATCATCCGCGAGATCGCCGCCGAGATGAAGAAGCCCTGCCTGCTGTTCTCCGGCGGCAAGGACTCGATCGTGATGAGCTGGCTCGCGCGCAAGGCCTTCGCGCCGGCGCGCACGCCGTTCCCCATCATGCACATCGACACCGGCCTGAACTTCGCCGAGGTCATCGACTTCCGCGACAGCTGGGTGGAGCAGAACGAGTTCCGCCTGCACGTGGCGAGCGTGCCGGACGCGATCGAGCGCGGTCTCGTCGTCGAGCCGCCGGACGGCAGCCGCAACCGCATCCAGACCCCGGTGCTGCTCGAGGCGATCGAGCAGGGCGGCTACGACGCGATGTTCGGCGGCGCCCGACGCGACGAGGAGAAGGCACGGGCGAAGGAGCGCATCTTCAGCTTCCGCGACGACTTCGGCCAGTGGGACCCGAAGAACCAGCGGCCGGAGATCTGGCGGCTCTACAACGGCCGGGTGCACCCGGGCGAGCACATCCGGGTGTTCCCGCTGTCCAACTGGACCGAGCTCGACATCTGGTCGTACATCGCCCGGGAGGCCATCCCGGTGCCGTCGCTGTACTACGCGGCCGAGCGCGAGGTCATCGAGCGCGGCGGGATGCTCTACGCCGTCAACGACTTCACGCCCGCCCGCGACGGCGAGGCGATCGAGCGCGTCTCGGTGCGCTACCGCACGATGGGCGACGCCAACCTGACGGCGGCGGTGCGCTCGGACGCCGCGACCGTCGAGGCGATCATCGAGGAGCTGAAGAGCGTGAGGGTGACCGAGCGCGGCGCGACGCGCGGCGACGACAGGGTGAGCGAGTCCTCGATGGAGGACCGCAAGCGCGAGGGGTACTTCTGATCCATGGCTGAGATCCTGAGATTCGCGACGGCGGGCAGCGTCGACGACGGCAAGAGCACGCTCATCGGGCGGCTGCTCTACGACAGCAAGTCGCTGTTCAACGACCAGCTCGAGAGCGTCGAGCGGGTCAGCCGCGACCGCGGCGACGACTACGTCGACCTCTCGCTGCTCACCGACGGCCTGCGCGCCGAGCGAGAGCAGGGCATCACGATCGACGTGGCCTACCGCTACTTCGCGACGCCCCGGCGCACGTTCATCGTCGCCGACACCCCGGGCCATGTGCAGTACACCCGCAACATGGTCACCGGCGCCTCCACCGCGGATGTCGCGCTCGTGCTCGTCGACGTGCGCAAGGGCATCACCGAGCAGAGCCGTCGGCACGCCTTCCTCGCCACGCTGCTCGGCGTGCCGCACCTGGTGCTGTGCGTCAACAAGATGGACCTCGTCGACTGGGACGAGGCCACCTACGACGCGATCGTGGCCGAGTTCAGCCAGTTCGCCAGCAGGCTGCGGGTGGCGGACCTGGCCTTCATCCCGGTCTCGGCGCTGGGCGGCGACAACGTCGTGACCCGCAGCGAGAACTCGCCCTGGTACGACGGGCCCTCGCTGCTGCACCACCTGGAGCACATCCACGTCGCGAGCGACCGCAACCTCACCGACCCGCGTTTCCCGGTGCAGTACGTGATCCGGCCGCAGTCGAGCACGACGCAGGACTACCGCGGCTACGCGGGCGCGGTCGCGAGCGGCGTGCTGCGCGTCGGCGACACGGTCACGGTGCTGCCGAGCGGCTTCGAGTCCTCGATCGCGGCGATCGAGGGGCCGAGCGGTCCGATCGAGGAGGCCTACCCGCCGATGTCGGTGGTGGTGCGGCTCGCCGACGACATCGACATCAGCCGCGGCGACATGATCGTGCGCCCGCACAACACCCCGACGGCCACCCAGGACCTCGAGGCGACGGTGTGCTGGATGGACGAGACGGCGCCGCTCGCGCTCGGCAAGACCTATGCGATCAAGCACAGCACCCGCTGGGCGCGGGTGAAGGTGCGGGATGTCGCCTACCGCATCGACACCGACACCCTGCACCGGGTGCACGAGGTCTCCGGGCTCGCGCTCAACGAGATCGGCCGCATCTCGATGCGCTCCACGCTGCCGCTGTTCGTCGACCCCTACATCGACAACCGCGAGACCGGCGCCTTCATCCTGGTGGACGAGGGCACGAACCGCACGGTCGCCGCCGGCATGATCCGCTGAGCGGTGATCCGCCGGCCGCGGCGCCGGCTCAGCCGCGGGTGCGGCGCTTGCGGCCGAACGTCGAGGCGAGCAGGCCGGCCTGCTGCTGCGGCGTCGTGGGCTTGAGGTGCGGGAACGGCGCCCGGAACCGGAAGGAGTCCTGGCGCTTCGCCGGCAGCCGTCCGTACAGCCAGCGCATCCGCATCACCAGGTCCTCCTGGCCGTCGGGGATGCGGCGCACCGGCCCGGGCAGCGGCAGCGCCTCGAGCAGCTCGTCGTAGTCCGGGTTCTCGTTGCCCGGCGTGAACACGTGCGGGACGCGGTTGCGGTCCAGGAACGCCACGAAGTTCTCGAAGCGGGCGCGGTGCCCGGCGTTGAACGCCGTGTAGTCGGCCTCCTCGTAGAGCCGGGCGGCGTCGACGCGCGTGCTGAGCTCCGGCACCAGCCGGTGCGGGATCTCGTGGAACTGCGCCAGCTCCTGGGTGCGGGTGTCGTGCACGAGCACGAACGCCGGCGTCCCGGCGATGAGCGCGGCGATGTTGCCGTGGATGCGGGTGCCGAAGGAGAACACCCGGCTGCGCAGCTCGTCGATCCAGGTGCGGGAGTCGACGAAGAAGCGGATGCGGTCCTCGGTGTAGAGCGGATGGCCGTCGTGGGTCGGCGCGCGCTTGGCGAACTTCTCCGGGTTGGTGCCCCAGATGAGCAGTCGCAGCGTCTCGACATCCTGCGGGATGTAGATGAGGTTGCGGTACTTGCGCGCCTGGGCGGCGGAGATGTCGTTCATGTAGCCGACGTAGGGCGAGACGTTCATCGAGATGGGGCTGTTGACGGTGAGCCTCGGCACCTTCTTCTCCACGCGCAGGTCGCCGCCGTAGCGGTAGAGCGAGGGGCAGCCGATGACGTCGACCTTGTCGTCGCCGTAGCCGAGGCCGGCGAGGAGGGCGCGGGTGTTCTCGCCGCGCACGCCGATCGTCGCGGAGCGCTCGAGCACGGCGTTCACGAAGCGCTTCACGGCGCGCTTGAGCTCGTCCGGCACGTCGTCGAGCGGCCGCTCGAGGCTGCCGCCGCCGCCCTGCACCCCGACGCCGACGACGGTCACCGGGATGGTGAGCTGCTCGATCACCTGCGTCATGACGTCGAGGTTCTCGAGGAAGCTCGTGCGGAAGGCGTTGGCGAGTGGGATGACGAAGTGGTCGAAGCTCTCGTTGATCCGGTCGGAGTAGGCCCCGGTGACGCCGGCGCGCTCGCTCAGGAACGTGTTCGGCACGATCTCGGCGCCCGGCGTGGAGAGGATGCGGTGCATCGAGTCGCTGAAGACCAGGTTGCCGACGTTCTTGCCGAACACCCCGGCCGGATAGTCCTCGAGGGCCGAGACCGGGTCGATGACGTCGAAGGGCGACTTGCCGGCGCGCAGCAGGATTCTGTTCACAGGGTGGTGGTCTTTCATCGAGTGGTGCGGGCGCGCAGCGCCGGGTCCGCGCTATTTTCGCATACCCCTATGCGACTTATAGACTCGCAGAGAACCTATGAACGACACACGCGTATCGGTGATCGTACCCACGTACCGCTCCTCCGACGAGGGGCTGGCCCGGGTGGTCTCCTCCCTCGAGGCACAGACGATGCCGGCCGACGAGTTCGAGGTGATCTTCGTCGACGACGGCTCCGACGACGACACCCTCGCCCGTCTCGAGGCGCTCGTCGCCGGCCACGAGCGCTGGCGCGTCATCCGCATCGAGAACTCCGGCTGGGGCTCGCGGCCCCGCAACGTCGGCATCGACGCCGCGGTCGGGGAGTACGTCGCCTTCCTCGACCACGACGACTCGCTCTACCCGGACGCGCTGCGCTCCGCCTACCGGGCCGGGGCCGCGATCGGGGCCGACTTCGTCAACCCGAAGGAGACCACCACCCGCGGCTGGTCCTGGGGCTGGCACGTGTGGACCGCCGACCGGGCCATCACCGACCGCGCCGAGATGACGCCGCGTGACGTCACCCCGCTCATCCCGCACAAGCTCTACCGCCGCGCCTTCCTGAACGAGTTCGGCATCCGCTTCCCCGAGGGCCGGCGGATGCTCTGGGAGGACTTCTACGTGCAGGCGGAGGTCTACGCGCACGCGCGCAGCATCGCCATCCTCTCCTCGGTGCCGTTCTACAAGTGGCACCGCGACACCGGCGAGAACAACAGCGACACCAACTACGACGACGTCGACGAGCACTGGACGAAGCTGTTCAAGGTCGTCGAGTTCATGCGTGAGGTATCGCCGGACGAGCAGAGCGCCAACTGGTTCGTGCGCAACCACTATCAGTGGTGGGTGCTCGACCTGTTCGGGCCGCGGATGTTCCGCCGCGAGACCTCGTTCATCCGGGACTCGCTGCCCTATGTGCGCCGCTACCTCGACGAGGTGGCGCCCGCGGAGATGGACGAGGAGTTCCCCTCGCTGCTGCGCGCCCGGGCGCAGCTGCTGCGGCGCGGCGAGCTGGCGGCGCTGCACGAGCTCGCCGAGTGGCAGGGCGGCATCCAGGCGGTCGCGACGGCCGACCGGCTGGAGTGGACGGCGCGCGGGCTGGAGGTGTCCGCGGCGGCGACCTGGCGGCAGGCGGACGGCGAGCCGGTGCGGCTGCTGCGTCGGGGCGAGCGGCTGTTCCTGGCGCTGCCGGCCGCCGTGGCGGCGGTGCTCGGCGCCGAGGCCGTGCCGGTCGGTGCGCCCGCCGAGTCGTTCACCGGCTGCCTGAGCGTGCGCTCGCGCCCGGACCGCATCGGCTGGGCGATGCCCTCGACGGCCGTGCCGCGGCTCGAGCCGCTCGACGACGGCGCCCTCGCCGTGCGGATGACGCTCACCGGCACCGTCGACCCGGTGCTCGAGCCCTTCGGCCGGGGGCTCGAGGACGGGGTCTGGGATGTCGGCGCCCGCTTCGGCCTGCTCGAGCACGAGCGGCACCGGGCACTGCTGTACGGCGGCAGGCCGCGGCAGGCGCTCATCCAGGGGCGCAGCGCCGTCGCCTACCAGGGCAAGGGGGAGCGGCTGCTCGTCGACCTCGGCGCGACCGGGCGCAGCGTGCTCGCCCCGCGCACCCTCGCCGGGGCCGGGGCGGAGCTCGAGCCGCGCGGCAGAGACCTCGTGCTCGCCCGGCTGCCGCTTCGGCTCGACGTCGTCACGGGCGAGGGTGAGGCGCCGGCGTCCGTCTCGATCGACGGCGGCGCCCCGCAGACAGCGGTGCTGCGCTACGGCGATGGCCGGGCGGTGCTGGAGTTCGAGGCGCCGGCGGCTCGCGGCTCGCACGACTGGACCGCCGCGATGGGCGCGGCCTCCGCCGTCGCGGGTCCGCGCTACGTGGTGGGGCGCCTGCGCGGCGCGAGCTTCCGCGACTGAAACGTTCCGACTGAGACGTTCCGACTGAGACGCTCCGACCGCGACGTTCCGGCCGAGACGCTCCGACCGCGACGCTCGACGGCCGGATTGTTCGGCGCGGCCTGCCGCCCCGGCGCGGTCGGCCGCGCCGCGGGCCTCAGCGGTGCAGCCGGGCCGCCGCCGTCGAGGCGATCCGCTGGGCCAGCGTCTTCTCGACGGTGACGGTGGTGATGCCCCGGGCACGCTCGCCCTGGCGCAGCGTGACCCGGTAGTCGCCGCGGGCCAGGCGCAGCGGCTCGGTCTCGGCGCGCAGGCTGCCGGCGTCGAGCAGCAGCCGGGCGGGCACGTCGATGCGTGGCGCTCCGGTCGAGGCGCCGCTCGCGTCGAGGGCGCGCAGCGAGAGCGTCAGCGGCATCACGAGCGAGCCGGTGATCTCGGTCGGCGGCAGCGCCACCGCGATCGTGGTCATGCTGCCGCGGGTCGTCGCCGTCGCGGTGCCGCCCTCGGGCATCCGCCGCACGATCTCCCAGAGCTCGGGGACGAGCTCCACCGAGAGCAGGCCGCCGCTGTCGTCGCGCACGAGAACCACGCCAGCGGGCGTCGCGTGGCCGAGCTCCCCGATGCGCTCGGTGGTGCGCAGCCCACGGTGCCGGCTCTGGCCGGGCAGCTGCACGCGCACGGCGAGCTCCCAGCGCTGTCGGGGCCGGGCGCGGTCGGTGCTCAGCTCGTCGAGGTCGACCCGGGCCGTGAAGGCCAGGCGGGGCACGATCCGGTCGCCGTCGCGATCGAGCTCGGCGGCGGCGCCGGAGCGCAACGGCCCGAACTCGCGGCTGCTCTTGCCGCGCACCGAGACCCGCGCCCGGGTGCTGTCGAGCTCCTCGGTGACGTCGATGCGCTCGCCGCCGAGCTCCAGCAGCGCCGCGCCGGTCTCGGCGAGCAGCTCGTAGCGCCGCTGACCGTGCAGCAGCTCCGTCTCGATGTCGATGTCGATGCCGGAGTCGTCGAAGCGGATGCCGCGGGCGACGTTGTTCACGCCGATGCGCAGCCGGTCGAGGGCCACGGCGCGGAACTCGTCGAGGCGCCCGGCCCGCAGCCGGGCGGCGAGCACCCGGTCGACCGGAGCGAGCAGCGCCTCGA
The DNA here is from genome assembly GCA_047605685.1 of Microbacteriaceae bacterium. GTDB lineage: Bacteria > Actinomycetota > Actinomycetes > Actinomycetales > Microbacteriaceae > JAUASV01. The sequence continues at coordinate 3,823 of JASGFF010000038.1, read as the reverse complement.
CGTGCTCGGGGATGAGCTCGTCCATGAGCGCGCGGGCGCGCTCCGCCTGCGCCGGGTCGCGGTCCTCCTCCGGGGCGAGGGCGCGCGCCGCGCCGCCGACCACCCGGGTGCGCAGCCAGTGCGCGCGCATCCGGTCGGCGTCCGGCTCGGGCAGCACCTCGGCGAAGTAGCGCAGCAGCCGCTCGACGGACGACCAGATCTCCTCGATGGTCTCCGGATCGGGCGTGCTCTTCTGCTCGCCGCCGAAGGCGATCGCCGCGTCGTAGTCCGCCGAGCTGTTCTCGCCGGTCTCGACCCAGTGGTACACCGGGTAGGAGGCGAGCACGCCGATGCGGGCGCCGGCGGCATAGGCGCGGCAGTTGAAGAACACGTCCTCCCAGAGCACCCGCGCGCCCTCGATGAAGGCGATGTCGTGCTCGCGCAGGAAGGCGCGCCGGTACAGCTTGTGCGGGGTCATCGGCAGCAGCGCCTCGATGCCGAGCGAGCTCGTCTCGGTGCTGTCGGCGACGAAGTGGTCCCAGCCCCAGGCCCACAGCCGGGTGCGCACCTCCTTCGGGTTGATCACGTCGAGCGGCGCGGTGGCGGCGAAGTCGCGCAGCCGGCGCAGCGCGTCCGGGAACAGCACGTCGTCGTGGTCCATGTAGAGCACCCAGTCGCCGCGCGCCTGGCGGGTGCCCTCGTTGCGCGGCCGACAGGCCCAGCCGGAGCCCTCCATCGGGATGACGCGCACGTTGTCCCGGTCGCGCGCGGCCGCCCGCAGCAGCTCGAGGGTCTCGGGGCCGGAGCCGTCGTCGACGAGCAGCAGCTCCCACTCCGCGCGGTCGATGGTCTGGGCGTCGAGCGAGGCGACCAGGGCGTCGAGCCGCTCGGAGGGCGTCTTGTAGGTCGGGACCACCACCGAACAGAACACGAGAGGGCAGCATACGCGCGGCGTGTGGCCGGTCTCCGACCGGGTGCACAAACGGCGCGCGCTAGTTTGGACGAACCCTGCCTCGCTCGCAGGCCGTCGACCGAAGGATCCCGTGGCTCCACGAAACCCGCTGCGCCGTCTGCGCCGGAAGCTCTCCCCCTACATCGGACGGGCACAGGCCTTCTACGCGATCTCCCGGATCTTCCCGGTGCGGCGTCGCGTGCTGGTGCTCTCCGACTCGCGGGCGACGCTCTCGGGCAACCTCGCCTACCTGGTCGAGGAGCTGCGCACGGCGGCGCCCGAGCTCGAGGTGCGCACCGTGCTGCGGGCGAGCCTGAAGTCGGCCCGGCAGCGCGGGGACGCCTTCCGGCTGCCCTGGCTCATCGCGACCTCGAAGTTCATCCTGCTCGACGACTACTACCCGTACATCTACCAGCTGCCGATGCGGCGCGGCGTGCACCTCATCCAGGTCTGGCACGCGGCCGGCGCCTTCAAGCGCGTCGGCTACAGCCGGGTGGGCCTGCCCGGGGGCCCGGGCCCGCGCTCCATCTCGCACCGCGGCTACACCGACACGATCACGAGCTCCGAGAGCATCCGCGGCGACTACGCCGAGGCGTTCCGGATGCAGCTCGAGGACGTGCACGCGCTCGGGGTGCCGCGCACCGACGTCTTCTTCGACGAGGGGCTCGCGGCCCGCACCGCCGCGGCGGTGCGGGAGCGCTACGGCATCCGGCCCGAGCAGCGGGTGGTGCTCTACGCGCCGACGTTCCGCGGCAACGGCCAGCGCACGGCCCGCTTCGACTTCGAGCTCATCGACTGGGACGCCCTCGCCGCTGCCCTCGGCGACGACACCGTCATGCTCGTGAAGATGCACCCCTTCGTGCGCCGGGTCCCGGACATCTTCGCCGGGCATCCGCAGCTCGTCGACGTCTCCGCCGAGCGCGAGATCAACGACATGCTGTTCGCCGCCGATGTGCTCGTGACCGACTACTCCTCGGTGATCTTCGAGTACGCGCTGCTGCGCCGGCCGATCGTCTTCCACGTGCCGGACCTCGAGGAGTACCAGGGCTCCCGCGATTTCTACTACCCCTTCGACCGTTACCTGTGCGGGACGACGACCCGCAGCACCGCGGAGCTCGCCGCCGCCCTGACCGAGCCGCGGCTCGACCGGGAGCGCCTGGACGAGTTCGTGCGCTATTTCATGTCCGCCTGCGACGGCGGCTCCACCGGGCGGGTCGTGCGGCGCCTCATCCTTGACCGTCTCGACGAGCCGGCCAGCGCCCGCCCGCCGGCGCGCTGGTCGAAGGAGGTGCTCGCCGCCGCGGCGGCCGCGGACGACGATCCCGCCGCGATGCGCGAAGAGGACGCCTGAGCCCGGTTCCCGCTGCCGCCGGCTTGCCCCGCGGCATCCCTTCGGCCTAGGATCGACGTTTGGCTGGCGGATCCCCGCTGCCATGCGTGCCGCCCTCGCCCCGGCCGGGACAGCGCGCCGACAAGTGATCTTGGGTGGGACGACCCGCGAGGGCGTTCCACGGTAACCATTACAGGAGGACCCATGGCAGCCGTCTGCCAGGTGACCGGAGCCGCCCCCGGCTTCGGCCACAACATCTCGCACTCGCACCGCCGCACGAAGCGCCGCTTCGACCCGAACGTGCAGAAGAAGACCTATTACGTGCCGTCGCTCAAGCGCAACGTCACCCTCACGGTGTCCGCCAAGGGCATCAAGGTGATCGACGTGCGTGGCATCGAGGCGGTCGTGAAGGACATCCTCGCCCGGGGGGAGAAGATCTGATGGCCAAGCAGCAGGACATCCGCCCGATCATCAAGCTCCGCTCCACCGCGGGCACCGGCTACACCTACGTGACGCGGAAGAACCGTCGCAACGACCCCGACCGTCTCGTGCTCAAGAAGTACGACCCCATCGTGCGCAAGCACGTCGAATTCCGAGAGGAGCGCTGAGCCATGGCCAAGAAGTCCAAGATCGCCAAGAACGAGCAGCGCAAGGAGGTCGTGGCCCGCTACGCGGCGAAGCGCCTCGAGCTCAAGAAGGCCCTCGTCGACCCCAACGGCACCGACGAGTCGCGCGAGGCAGCCCGCGTCGCCCTGCAGCGGCTGCCGCGCAACGCAAGCCCGGTGCGGGTGCGTGGCCGCGACGCCATCGACGGTCGCCCCCGCGGCTTCCTCAGCTCCTACGGCATCTCGCGCGTGCGCTTCCGCGACATGGCGCACCGCGGCGAGCTGCCCGGCGTGACCAAGTCAAGCTGGTAGATTTCCCCCGGCTTCCCGGGCCGCGACCCGGCAGGCGACATATCCAGAACAGTCCGAGGAGGACAACCCATGGCTGACAAGTCCCTCAATCGCACCGAGCTCGTCGCGGCGGTCGCCGCCGAGTCGGGTCAGAGCCAGGCCGCCGTCAACGGTGTGCTCGACGCGCTCTTCTCCGTCGTGTCGAGCAATGTCGGCTCGGGCGTCAAGGTGTCGATCCCCGGCTGGATCTCCTTCGAGCGCACCGCGCGCGCCGCGCGCACCGGTCGCAACCCGCAGACCGGCGAGACGATCCAGATCGCCGCCTCGACCGGCGTGAAGGTGAGTGCGGGCACCAAGCTCAAGGCCGCGGCCAAGTAGTACTGCGCGACAGGCGTGCGACGGGCGCCGGACCCTCGGGTCCGGCGCCCGTCGTCTGTCTCTTCCGCCTCGGCGGGCTCCGTCGCGCGACCTCCTAGGCTGGATCGGGTGATCCGAGCGGCGCGCGGTCCCGTGCTCCTCGCCGTCGTCCTCGTCCTCGTCGCCGCGGCGACATCCGGCGCGGCCGGCGGCGACCCGCCGGGTCGGATGCTCGTCGCGGCGTCGCTGCTGCTCCGGCTCGCGGCCGCGGGCACGGTCGCCGCGCTGCTGCTGGCCGGCCGGCCCGGG